>CAZWUN010000472.1:0-3733 GCA_964637145.1 uncultured Burkholderiales bacterium | reverse complement strand
TCTACGGCATCGTGCAGGGGGGCGAATGGGAGGACCTGCGGGCCCGCTCGGTGCGCTTCATCGCCGATCTGCCCTTCGACGGATTCGCCGTGGGAGGCTCGCTGGGCAAATGCAAGGCCGACATGCACCGGGTGCTGGAGTGGACCGTGCCTCACCTGAGCGAAGACCGCCCGCGCCATCTGCTCGGAATCGGGGAGGTCAACGACCTGTTCGAGGGCGTGGAGCGCGGCATCGACACCTTCGACTGCGTGCTCCCCACGCGTTTTGCCCGCACCGCCCACGTGCTGGTCCCTCCCTGGACCCCGGGAGTGGGCAGGAGGGGTACCCTGAACCTGCGCCACGCTCGCTATCTGGACGATCAGTCCCCCCTCATGCCAGAGTGCCACTGTTACACCTGCTGTCATTTCAGCCGCGGTTACCTGCGCCACCTCTACATGTGCGACGAGCTGCTGGCCTACCACCTGGGGAGCCTGCACAACCTCCATTTTCTGCTGGAGCTGATGCGCTCGATCCGCTCGGCTCTTGCCAACAAGAACTTCTCCGAACTCAAGGAGCGCTGGTTGGAGGCGGCGAGCGGGGCTGAGGACGATTCTGAAGAAGATTCATCGCTTTCTTGATTTTTTCTCTTCAGAAAATTGCTCGAAACTACGTGCTTCCAGCTTACATTGACAGGGTGGGGAGATTGTGATACTCTGACAACGTGGTAGCCCCCCAGAAAGCGCTCACGCGCTTGTACGTGACCACGAAGTGCCGCGCCCGCGGCAATCTCAGGGCGGTAACGCTCCGCCCCACTCTGAGGAGAACCCCATGAAACGACGGAAGTCCCCGGTTCTGGCTGCCTTCCTGGAGTATCATCAGGCAGAGGGTACCTACCTTTGCTTCGATTGCCTGGAAGGCCGGATCCTCGACTTTGACGACTACTATGCCCTGATCCGCTCGTTTTCCGAGGAATCCGAACAACCCGTCGACATCCTGGTCCGCCTGGCCCAGGTTTCCTGCATCTACCCCGCTGAGGAGAAACTGCGCGAAGACGCCAAGCTGCGTAAACTGGGCGAGATGTTCAAGAAGGGCGAGCCCGAGCGCAAGCGGGAGGCCTGATCGATCTTCTGTTCGCGGGTTGACAGCCCACGCGTTAAAAGGTAATATGCGGCTGTCGCCGGCCGACCGCTCCGCGAGCGACATCGCGGCGGACTCGAGGAGCCCGAAACCTCGAGGGGTAGCGCGCAGACCAGAGCACGCCCCAGCACTTCGCCTGGGAGAACATGCGAGGAAGGCCTGACAGCCGAACGGGTCCCGCGAGGGGTAGGCACGCCACGAGCGCGCCCGATAGCGAACACGGTTCGCGCCCGAGGTCGGCGAAGTCAGGGGAGTCTGGTGAGGTGGGAGCCAGACCACGAAGCCATCCTGGAGACAGGGTGGCTTTTGTGTTTATCCCAGCGATTCGCGCTCTTTGTCATAGTAGTCGCACTCTTCCATGCAGTCGCGGAAGCTCTTGAGCGGGCGCGACTGGTAGGGATGGGTGCAGTTGATGAAGATGCGGGGCGTCTCGCCCTCGAGCGAAAAACCGAAGTCGACGTAATCGCAGAACCGATCGGGCACGTTCTCGAGGCAGAACTCATAGAGCTCGTTGTAGATCTCGGGGTAACTGTGCTGATAGAGATGCTTCTCGCACTGGAACACTCCCAGCACCGAGCCGCGAAACCGGCAGGGACGATAAGCCATCTTCAGTCACCTCGCAAGGATTGCATTCTGGGCCGTCCCGCAGCCGGGCGGGTCGCTCTCCGAAAGGGAGTGGTGGGCTGGTCGGGAGAGAGAAACTGCACCGTATTCCCGGTAGGCACGGCCACCTCGATGAGCACCAGCTCCTGGAGATCGTCCTGGCGACAGACCAGGGAAGCCTTCAAACCGGACTGGCCGGAAAGTCGCGTGCGGATCGAGCGCAGTCGTTCGATGCTCTCGAGCCCGGGCTCGGACACGGCCAGCAGGCGAGGGGACTCGTGGGCAACGGCCAGGGACTGCGAGAGCGGCAGGGCCGTCACTCCGCCCACTCCCAGCGCCTGCAGGCGCCAGGCCCCGAACTCGCGCTCGGCCCGGTCGAGCCAGTCGAAGCCCTCCTCGAGCAGGGCCCGAACGTGGGCGGAGCCATGCTCGGCCACCCAGTCGGATAGCTCGCGCTGCCCATTCTGGCGTTGCAGCTCGCGCTGGCGGCGGCGCTCCTGATCGGAACTCTTCTTCTGGTTGAGCTCACCCACGGTCTGGAGCAACTCGTTCAGGGTGGCTTCGGGCCCGGCCGAGACCAGCGTTCCGACGGCCAGGGGCCCGCCTGACAGGTCGATCTCCCCCACCGGCAGACCGCTCTCGGTCAGCTGAAACCAGGAAGTCAACTCCGGGGGAACCTCGCCAGGCTCAAACTCGAATCTTGTGCTGGCCAGGGAGGCGATGGCCTGGCCTCGCTCCAGGGCCGCCTGGCGGCGCACCTCGGGGTCGACCCGATGGAGCAGACGCAGGCCGATGCGCGCTTCATCCCCCGTCAGGGCGCGCCGGGCCAGACGCACGTCGTCGAAGCGCTGAGACTGTAGCCAGTGAGCATCGGCCGGCAGGGGCAGATTCAAGAGCAGGTAGAGCCCGGCCCTGGCCAGTTCGGAAACCCCTCCCGACCGCCCCTTTGAGCCGGACAGACCCAGCTCGTCGCTGCGTTGCTCGGCCAGCTCGTAGACGTGGGGAGGAACCCGGAAACGGACTTCTGGATTCATTCGCAGCCCTCACTTCCTATTGCGCGCACCCATAGCCTACCACGGTTGCGCGCACCTGTCAACGATGATTTTGCGCGCAGGAAGGAGGGAGTCCCTCCGGCCGTTAACCATGCCAGTCATGGAGTTCGAGGACGTCACCGAGGCTCTGGGAGCAGCTCCGCTCAAGGGCCTGGCGGTGAACAAGATGCCTTGCCTGATCACCCTGACCGGGTCCGAGAAGGGCGAGATCCTTCAGTTGCGAGCCGGCACGCTGGTGCTGGGTCGGTCAGCTTCCCACGCCGATCTGGTATTGCGCGGGGCGGGGGTCAGCCGGGCCCACGCCAAGCTGGAAGTGGACCAGCAGGGGCGAGTGGTGGTGCAGGACCTCGGCTCGACCAACGGCGTCTTCGTCAACGGCGAGCCGGTCGAGCGAGCCGAGCTCTCCCATGGCGACTCACTGGGCCTGGGGCCCGAAGTCAGCCTGCGGCTCGAGCACTCCGATCAAGAGGTGCACGACCTGTTCCAGGACATGTATCGAAGCGCCAATGTGGACGGCCTGACCGGCGTGCTGAACCGGCGAAGCTTCATGACCCGACTGGCTGAAGAGCTCTCGGCCGCCCGCCGCCATCGCACCGAGTACTCGCTGGCCCTGCTCGACGTGGACCACTTCAAGAAGGTCAACGACCAGCACGGTCACCCGGCTGGCGACGCCGTCCTGGTCGAGCTGGCCCAGCGACTGAAAGAGACCCTGCGGGCCGAGGACCTGGTGGGCCGCTACGGAGGCGAGGAGTTCGTCGTGCTCTTGCGCCAGGTGCCCTTTGCCAGCGCTGAAGCCACCGCCGAACGAGTGCGCAAGATCGTCGAAGCCACCCCCTTCACCCTGCCGGACGGCACACTGCTGCCGGTGACCACCAGCATCGGGCTCTCACCTCTGCTGATCGAGCAAGAGCCGGGGGCCACCCTGGAGGCCGCCGATCAGGCTCTCTACCAGGCCAAGAGGG
>CAZWUN010000471.1:0-3744 GCA_964637145.1 uncultured Burkholderiales bacterium | reverse complement strand
CGAGGCGACAGAGGCGGTCGATGGCTCTCATCTGGAGGGCCCCGTTTCTCACCGGCCACTGCCGGCCCTGCTCAGACCCGGCGAACTGTCCACACTGCGGCAACAATCCCTGGCCCGGCGCGGCGTAAACTCAGGGCGGTGCGCAAACAGGAGACCCTATGTTCACAGCAGTTCAGCCCGCTTGCGGGCACACCATAAAGCATCGCTACTTCAGCCAGGACCCGCTGACCGAGCAGCTCATGACGGCCAGCATGCCGGCCGACGGCGTGTCGCTTGGCCCTGAGAACGCTCGCCTGAAGGTAGACGACCCCGACAAGCCGGTGGCCGCCCCGGACGAGAGCGGCAACATGCTCTACGTGCCCACCGATCCGCGCTTTGCCCAGGTGCAGACCTTCGTGGCCGCCGACCGCTCGCTGCGGTTCTTCGAGCGCCACCTGCAGCGCAAGCTCGACTGGGCCTTCGGGCGGGAGCAGATGCTGATCCACCCCCACGCCGGCAACACCATCAACGCCTTCTACAACCGCCAGGAAGGCTCCATCAACTTCTACACCTTCAACGCCCAGGAGATTGGCAAGACCATCAACTCGGGACACTCAGCTGAGATCGTCGCCCACGAGTCGGGCCACGCGCTGCTCGACGGGGTGCGCCCGGAGTGGATCAACTGCCTGGAGGACGCCACCGGTGGGTTCCACGAGGCCTTCGGCGACATCCTGGCCTTCCTGGTGGCCCTGGAGGAGCCGCGCAACCTGGACAAGGTGCTGGCCGAGACCGGCGGCGACCTCAAGCGCCCCAACTCGGTGGCCCGCCTGGCCGAGGAGGTCTCCCGCGCCCTGTGGGACGAGCTGAACATGGAGCGGCCCCACCACGACTACCTGCGCAACGCCAACAACGCGCTGGTGAACGCCGATCCCACTACCCTGCCCCCCGATCCGCCCGACGAGAGCGAGCTTGGCCGGGCCGTGCACAACTACTCGCGGGTGATGACCGGAGCGGCCTGGGACGTGCTGGACTCGTTCCACCGCCAGTACCAGGCCCAGGGCTTCGGCGTGCGCCAGAGCCTGGAGAAGGCCCGCGAGACGGTGGGAGCCCTGGTCATCCGCAGCCTGGACTTCTGCCCGGTGGGTCACCTGCCGTCTTACGGCGACTTCGCCCGGGCGCTGCTGGAGGTGGATCGGCGCGACTTCGACGGCCAGCACCGCGAGATGCTGACCAACCTGATGACTGCCCGCAACATCCACCCGCCCGAGCAGCAGCCCGTGCCCGCGCTGACTCTGCCCGAGGACGGCACGACGCCCTTTGGAGCCCAGCGCTTCCTGGAGATGCACCGAGACGAGCTGGGCATCGCCGCCGAGGTGCCTCTGGCCTTCGAGCGCTCCTACACCAACGAACTGGGCGAGCGCTTCGTCCTCTATCGCTACGATCGCACCGTGGCGGTGCAAGACGACCTGAGCGCGGTGGCCCAGGGCGGTCTTCTGCTCGTCTTCGACGGGGACGGAAAGCTGAGCTACCGGCACTTCAACGAGCTGACCCCGGCCGCCGAGGAGCGTCTGCGCGAGGCGGCTCGAGCCCAGCTCGCGGCCGGGCAGATTCGCACCGACAGCGTGCTCTCGGGCGAGGTGGAGCTCTCGAGCATGCTGCAAGAGGACGGTCAGCCCTACCAGGGCTACCTGTCGGTGGAGCCGCAGGGCACCATCATCAAGGCCAGCCCGGTTCGCGCCTGACGCGTCGCTGTCGGGCGGCCAGGAGGGCTCCGCGCGCCTCATCGACCAGTGTTACTGACTTGAGGCGCCCCGCGTAGAACCACATCGCTGCCCGAAGTGCGGCCGAGTGTAATTTCTTGCTTTCGATGATCACCGCAGACCCCCGAGCAACGAATCGGACTCGGGAGCCGAACTCGAAGCTTCCTTATTTCAGTAAATGTGGTATGCTCGGGGCGTGGCAGAATCTGCAAGACTAAGCATTGATGTAAGCCCGGCCATGCGGACTCGGCTCAAAATCGCTGCGGCACGACGCGGGTTGAGCTTACGAGAGTACTGTCTGCAAGCAATCCAGGAGCGGCTGGAGCAAGAAGCAGACCAAGAGAGTCAGGCAGACCGGTCCTGGGCTCAGGTGTCCGCCAGGGCCTTTGCTCGGGACTGGTCGTCCGAAGCAGACAGCGTCTATGACGGTCTATAACAAGGGCGATGTTGTCCTCGTCCCGTTCGACTTCACGGACGGCAGCGGTACCAAGATGCGTCCAGCCGTCGTCGTCTCGGATGATTCCTATAACCGTGGCTCCCCGGATGTCCTCCTGGCCTCAATCACCAGTAACCTGAACGCGACTCCCCATCCGGGAGATCACCTCGTTAAAGACTGGAAGCGCGCTGGGCTGTTGAAGCCATCCCTGGCTCAGACGAAGTTGGCTACGATGGAATCCAGCTTTATCGGCCGCAAACTTGGCAGCTTGTCCGCGAGAGATCTGCAGGCAGTCGAGAACGGACTGCGTCTGGCGCTCGGCCTGTAAGTTCATCGTCGCCCGTACCCGGGAAGCATCCATGGAGCGTAGTGAGCTTTCCTCGCAGAAGGAAGGCCTGAGCCGGCAGCCCGAAAGCGACTGCATGGCCGCAGAACATCACCAGGCACGCTACAAGTCCGCAGTCGAGTTGCGGCGTTCCGGCGGAATCGGCAATCTGGCTCAGGGTCCTGAGATCAGCGCCCACGGCCTGCCCACGCGCTTGATCGCATGGCCGGGGACGGGCTACCAGACGGAGAGCGTACACGTCGTCACCGTGAAGCCCGGCCAGGAGAGCGAGCGCTATGCCTACCAGCTGGCCGAAGAGGCCTACCTGTGTCACAAAGGACGGGGCGAGGTCTTTCTGCGGGGGCAGTGGCGCGAGATGAAGCCGGGCGACATGGCTTACATTCCCGAGGGGGTCGAGCGAGCGCTGCGAAACCCGGGGACGAACCGAGCCGATTTTTGCGTGATTAACCAGATCACGCCGCCCCAACTGGACCTCTACGCACCCTCCGGCTTCTACGACCAGCGCCACGGTGTGATGAACTTCCCGGCCTGCGACAAGGCACGCCTCAGCGCCGAGCCAGTAGAATACTCCGACCACCACGAGATGGGCTTCCACGAGCATGCTCGCGAAGTGCGGGCCTGGAATCTGGAGCCAATCGACGTTCGCCGCGAGGGCGCCCTGTTCAACGTGTACATGGGGGCGCGCTTCGCGGGCCTGGGAGTGGACAGCTTCCGGCTGATTCTCTGGCCCGGCGCTGGAACGCGGACAGTCGGCTTCAACTACGCGCTGTGGCCCGGCGGGGTGCCCGAGCAGTTGCACACCCACCCCGTCTCGGACGAGTGCCTCATCCTGTGGCAGGGGGAGGCCCAGTTTTACATGGGCTCGGGGTGGCTTGACGCCGTGACCAACGATTGCGCTCTGGCTCCCTGCGGAGTCTATCACGGCACCCGCAACCGGGTGGATTGCATCTACGGGGGCTTCGCCTCTCCCCCGCAATTGGACTTGCTGATGAACTCAGGCTACTACCGAGACGGCCTGTTCCTCCCGGCCCCCTGGGAGCGGCTGAGCCACAACGGGTAACCAGCATTGCCCTTACCTGGGTGGCGCCCCGACTGGGTTTGTACTCGACCAGCAAGATGGTAAAACCTCACCGACAACCCCACCAGAAGCAGCGTAAAGTGAAGTCACGGTTCCCCGAACCCGCACGAAACGCAAGAATCGTCGCTCTTACCCGGGGAACCTA
>CAZWUN010000470.1:0-3745 GCA_964637145.1 uncultured Burkholderiales bacterium | reverse complement strand
CCCAGACCGAGCCTGGCTCCAAGCATCGGGGGATGGTGGCTTTCCTGGTGGAGACGAAGTCGCCCGGCTTCCATTCCCAGAAGATGAAGGGGAAGCTGGGTTTGAAGGCCTCCGACACGGGCGAGCTGTTCCTCGAGAACGTGCGCGTGCCTGATTCGGCCCGGCTGGGCGAGGTGGGACAGGGCTTCAAGATCGCCATGAGCGCTCTGGACAACGGGCGCTACGGCGTGGCCAGCGGCTGCGTCGGCATCGCCCAGCACGCCCTGGATTGCAGTGTCGCTTACTCCAAGGAGCGGGAGGCTTTTGGCAAGCCGATCGCGGGTTTCCAGTTGGTGCAGGAGATGCTGGCCGACCTTTATGTCGAGACTCAGGCCGCGCGGTTGCTGGTCTACCAGGCTGGAATGGCCAAGAACGAGGGCCGCAAGAGCACCATCGAGGTCTCGGTCTGCAAATACTATGCCAGCGAGGTGGCCAAGCGGGCCGCCGACAAGGCCATTCAGATTCACGGTGGCTATGGCTACTCCAATGAGTTCGCCCCCGAGCGGCTCTGGCGCGACGCCCGGGTGGCCAGCCTCTACGAGGGAACCAGCCAGATTCAGCAGTTGATTTTGGGTCGCCATCTCACCGGGATTCAAGCTTACGAGGACGAGGTTCGACGCGAGCCCGCTCAAGTTGGTTGAAAATCCTTCCCCCGCCTGGGCCCCCTGTCGGGAGCCCGCCGGGCAGGGAGGACTTCGCCTTGAGAAGGGGAATTGCCAAAGAATTTCAACTCGGGATCAGTAGGATGCTCGGTCCGGTCGCCGGTCGGACCGACTTACCAGTGACTGGGGAGGCACCGTGCCGGAGAAGATCCTGGTGGTCGAAGACGACCCCTTGATGCTTGCAGCCTTGGAAATTCTGCTCACGGACGAGGGTTACGACGTAACCACCGCGTCTTCGGGGCTGGATGCCATTCAGAAGGCGAAGGAGACATCCTTCGACCTGGTCGTTTGCGACGTCCGCATGGCCGAAATGGACGGCCTGGAGACCATCTCCAACCTCAAGCGCGACCAGCCCGACACGCGCTCCATCGTGATCACCGGCTACGCCAGCCCCGACGTGCCCATTCGCGCCATCAAGATGGGCGTGGACGACTATCTGATGAAGCCCTTCGACGACAAGCAGTTCGTGCAGAGCGTCAAGCGCAGCCTGGAGTCCTACCGACTCCAAAAGAGCTTCTCTCAGGGCCTGGAGCAGCAGTGGCGCGACTTTGCGGCCATCGTCAAACTGCTGGCCGAGGGCGTGGAGGAGCGCGACGAGCACTTCAGCGGTCACTCGCGCCGGGTGGCCGAGAGCTCTCTGAAGATCGGCAAGACGGCCGGGCTGTCCCGTAACCGGCTGGAGGTGCTCGAGCTGGCCGCCTTCCTACATGACGTGGGCAACATCGGCCAGAAGAAAGCCTTCCTGGACCAAACCGAAGAGATGCTCGACGAGGGCGAGAAGCAGCAACTGCAGGAGGCCTCCAGTCAGCAGTCCCAGACCTTGTTCAGTAGTCTTGGCAGTCTCCGCGAAGTGTTCCGTATCGTGCTACACCACCACGAATGGTTCGACGGCTCGGGACACCCCCAGGGCCTGAAAGGCACTCAGATCCCTCTGGAATCCCGCATTCTCTGCGTGGCCGAGGCCTACGATGCCATGATCAGCGCTCGCCCTCACCGCGAGCCTTTGAGCCACCACGACGCGCGCCAGATCCTGGAGAAGGAGGCTGGCACGCATTTCGACCCGGACCTGGTCAACCAGTTTCTCAAGATGCTGGCGGCCGACGAAGAAGCCACCGACGAAGCCGGCGAGGACGACGAGGAAGTGCGCGAGGAGGCTCTCTCCAAGGAGCGCCAGGTAGAGCTGATGCTGGGCCTGGCAGGCACCTACCTGTCGGCCGGCGACCTGGAAATCTCGGGGAAGGCCTATTCGGGCGCTCTGGAGCTGCTGCCGGAGGCGGCTGGCGGTTTGCGCTCCGAGGCGCTGGTCGGCTTGGCCCTCTCCCACCTGCATCGCGGTCGTGTGGACGACGCACGCGGCTACGCCGATCAGGCCGTGGATGCTGCCATCGGTCAGAGCCAGCTGCGCACCGGCAAGGCCCAGGCGGTTCGAGGCCTGGTCCGAGGTGTGCAGGGAGAGGTCGCGCCGGCTCTGGAAGACCTCGACAAGGCTCGCGAGATCTTCACCGTCTGGGAGCACCAGCCCGAGCTGGCCTCCACCGCACTATATCGTGGCAAAGTGCTGCACAAGAACAATCAGGCCGCCGAGGCCAGGGCACAGGTCGATCTGGCCGCCGAGACCGTGGAGAAGTACGGGCTCCAGCAGTCACTGCGCCAGCAGCGTCACCTGGCGATCCCGCTGCTGCTCGAGTTCGCCGCCCAGGAGTCTCCGGCCGTCGATCGCATGCTGCAGTCACTGGGCTTTGACGCGGTTCAGCCCTTCCTGGCCGACGTGCAGGCAACCACCCGCGAGCGGGTGATGGAGCTTTTGTCCCCCAAGGAGGGCGCGACCGGCGCCGTGCAGGCTCCGCCCCTTTCGCTTTATGGTTTTGGCAAGTTCCGCGTCTTCGCGGGCGGCCAGGAGGTGGGCGACAAGCTCTGGAAGACTCGCAAGTCGAAGTACCTGTTCGCCTACCTGGCTGTGCACTCGGGCCGAGACATCCCGGACGAGAAGATCATGGACCTGTTCTGGCCCGATCATCCCCCCGAGAAGGCTCGCCAATCGCTTTATGCCGCCCTTTCGCATATGCGCAAGGCGTTGGAAGCCGTCTTCACGGGGGAGTCCGATCGCGTGGTGCTCGCTCGCAAGGGCTTCTATCGATTCAACGTGGACCGTTCC
This sequence comes from uncultured Burkholderiales bacterium, assembly GCA_964637145.1. Classification (GTDB taxonomy): domain Bacteria; phylum Vulcanimicrobiota; class Xenobia; order Xenobiales; family QWHO01; genus QWHO01. Next base: position 889 of record CAZWUN010000470.1, on the reverse strand, counting down.
TGGTTCTTCGACGTGGCCGAGTTCGAGCGACAGTACGAGCTCGGTCAGGCCCGCGAGCGCGAGGGGCGCGATGATGAGTCCATCATCGCCTTCCAGAAGGCCGAAGGCCTTTATCAGGGCGAGTTCATGGAAGGCTACTACGCTGATTGGTCCATCTTGCTTCGCGAAGAGCTGGAGATGAAGTATACCGAGGTGCTCGAGAGCCTGATGACCTACTTCTTCGAGAAGGAGCGCTACGAGGTCAGTAACGACTATGCCCAGCGCCTGCTCAAGATCGACAACTGTCACCAGGAAGCGCATCTTTGCCTGATGCGGGCCTTCGTGGAGCAGGGTAAGCCCGAGCAGGCTGCCCGTCAGTACCAAAGCTGCGCCCAGATCATGAAGAACGAGCTGAACATCTCGCCCTCGGCTGAGATGAGCGAGCTGTTCTTGACCATCCAGCGATGAAGAAGGCCGCCCTCGAGTTCCTGCAGCAGCTGGTCGAATCGCACGGCACGCCCGGTTACGAGCAGGCCGTTCAGAAGGTCTTTCGCGCTCGCCTGGAGGGTCAGGTGGGCGAGATGCGCACCGACCTGATGGGCTCGGTAATCGCTGTGGCCAACCCCAAGGGCAATCCCCGCATCATGCTCGACGGGCACTCCGATGAGATCGGCTTCCTGGTCAAGTACATCGACGACAAGGGCTACCTCTTCGTGGTGGCCTCCGGGGGCTGGGACGCCGAGGTGGTCGTGGCCCAGCGGGCACTGGTGCATACCGCTTCTGGCCCCATTCCGGGCGTCTTCGGCAAGCGCGCCATCCACCTCATGGATGAGGAAGAGCGCAAGAAGAAGTCCGAACTGCACAAGATGTGGGTGGACATCGGGGCCACTTCCGGTGACGAGGCGCGCGA
>CAZWUN010000469.1:0-3763 GCA_964637145.1 uncultured Burkholderiales bacterium | reverse complement strand
AGCCGCCGGTCAGGCCCGAGTCCACCAGCCGTCCCAGCACGATGGGGGCCATACAGGCCAGCGTCACCCCCTCCTCCAGCACGGCCGGAAAAACCAGCTCGGGCGTGGGGGCGCGCACGATGACCTGGCGTACCCCCATCCCGGTCAGCGCGTAGACCCCGCCCCAGCCGTTGCAGTGGAACATCGGGAGGGTGTGCAGGTAGACATCTTCGGGCTGCACGTGCAGGTGGGTGAGGAAGTTGTAGGCATTCACCGTGAAGTTGCGATGGGTCAGCATCACCCCCTTGGGGCGCGCGGTGGTGCCGGAGGTGTAGTTCAGGCTGACCAGGTCGTTCTCGTCTTGCGCGGGCTCTTCGAAGGGAGTGCCGGGCAGGTCTTCCAGCGCCAGCCAGCCGGCCGGCGCTCGTCCCCCGAAGGCCACCCGCACCCGGGTGTTCACCAGGGCGGTGTACTCGGCGTCAGCCAGGCAGACCCCCGCCCCGGCGTGATCCAGGCAGTAGCCGATCTCGTCCGGGGTCAGCCGGTAGTTGAGCGGAACCAGCACCGCCCCCAGTAGGGCCGAGGCATAGAAAGACTCCAGGAACACATGCGAGTTGGGGCTGACGATCCCCACCCGGTCTCCCTGGCGCACCCCCAGCGCGTGCAGCTTCTCCGCCAACCCCCGGCAGCGCTCGGCGAACTGGGCGTAGGTGAAGCGTCGCTCTCCGTCCACCACCCCCTCGCGCTCGCCGTAGAGGTGCGTCGCCCGGCGCAAGAACGAGCTGACCAGCATGGGGACGATCATGGACCGCTACTCTTTGAAGCTCTGGAAGAAGCGCTCGAAGTCCGCCTGGCCCACGGTCTTCATGACGAAGATGCGGTCCTCGTCCGGGGCCGGCAGGACGCGCATGCGCACCGCCAGCCCGTCCTTGTTGATTCCCTTGATGTCCACGGCATCGTCCGGACCGGCCTTGTGGGCGGCATCCTTCAGGTTGCGCATCGCCCCGGTCACAAAGACCTCCAGGGCCTTCGCTTCGTCGGCCTCGCTCAACTCGGAATAGCCGGGAATGATGCTGTAGCCCGCGATGTACTGAGTGTCGCCCTCCGACCAGGCCCACCCGAAGTGCTTGCCCTCGCCGCCGGGCAGGGCCTTCGGGGCGCCCGGGAACTCCACCGAGAAGCTCTCGTCGGGGGCCGTGAAAACGGCCCAGGTCTGGGCCTGGACCAGGGTGGCCAGCAGCAGCAGCAAGGGGAGCAGACGTTTCATGGGGCTGGAGATTCCTGCTCGAGAGCGGGTTGTCCTATCTCTTTTTCAGGGTCCTCCAGGCGCGCGGCGTGCGCTCGATCTCACGGCCTTCGAGTCGCTGCTCGAATCGCTGACGCGCCTCCTGCCAGACCCCCGCGTCCTGGAGCGGTCGCCCGTCGGCCAGGGCGTCCCAGAGATACAGGCCATCGGCGTTCAGCACTTCCCGGCTGGTGAACCCCATCGGCTCGAGCGGCGGCAGGTTGCGGTAGGGCTCGAGCAGCCGCTCGATGCGCTCTCCGCGCGTCAGCCCCTCGAATTCGTCCGAGACCACCACCAGGTCGATGTCGCTGTCTCGCATGTGGGTGCCGCGCGCCCGCGAGCCGACCACCACCACGGCCAGGGCCTGAACCGGCAGCCGGCTCAGGTAGTCTCGGAGCTGAGCCTCGACTTCACCCACTCCATCACGCGTGTGCAGCATCCCTGCAATCCCTCCACCATGTGGTCGGTCGTGCTCGACTCTCTAGGGCAAGTAGCCTGCCTTCCTCAGATAGTCCTCGGCTGCCAGGCGGAAATTGACGAGGCGCCCCTGAGCCTCCCGAGCAGCGCTCTCGTCGAAGACGATTGCCGGTTCGTAATCGGCGTCCTCCCTCAGGCGCTGGGTCTGGTTCAGGAGCCGGATTTGCTCCGCGGGGAAACGACCAGGCTGAACCAGGTTGACGCTCAGCAGGTGAATCAGGCCCGCGTGCGTACGAGCCTCCAATCCTTCCGAGAAAGCCAGTGCTCGGGCTGCGTGAAACATCCCGTAGTAGGCCCGGCTGACAACAGCCTCCCACAATCCGCCGCCAATCAGGAGGTCGACTTCCTGGAGCGCTAGGTCCGCCCGCTTCCATTCCAGGGCCACATTGGCAAGTCGATTCTCGTTCGTCAAACGGAGATGCCGTCTCGCTCGACCTCTCGTGGAAAGAGCCGCTCCAGCGAGAGAAGCCAGCGGAAGTGGTCTTCCGTCATGACAGTGGGGGCGATTTCGAAGGGGAGATTTCGCTCCAGCATCAGGTCAAACCCCAGATCAGAGATTTCGTGGCGTTCCGGCCAGCTCATCTGGTCGAGCAGCACAAGCACATCGAGATCGGAATGCAGGTGTGCCTCGCCCCGAGCCCGCGAGCCGAAGACTCGAACCGACCGGGCCCGTTCCCCAAAGCGGGAACGAACCCGCTCGGCGAAGCACCGGGCGGCCTCGCGCTCCAGGAGCGTCAATTGATCGGCGGAAGGCATACGGGGCAATTTTCCTGATCCTGCCCGTCTCTCCTTCGTTTGACTCACGACTTCGACGTTCGATTGACCTGGTAAAGACGCTGAATTTCCTGTGTTGGCGTGTTCGATTCTTGAACCGGCGGTTCAAAAATGGAGCACGCGTTCGATGGTCGGATCTCCGAGACCGCCTTCTTTTACGGGGCGTCCTCTCGTAAGGGCGAGATTTGGCGGGAATGGGAGCGAGTCGAACACTCCTGCAGTGTTAGCTGCACAACGGTTTTGAAGACCGCGGAAGCCACCGGGCCCCATCCACTCCCGCCAGAGCCTTCTCGCCCCGCGCCCTTTCCCCTCCGACGACAGGAATCGCTCCCGAAGCAACGTAACAAAAGCCCCTTATGGGAAAGCTGTTTGGAACCGACGGAATCCGGGGCATCGCCAACACCGAGCTCACGCCCGAGCTGCTCTTCAAGATCGGGCGGGCCCACGCCCACTCGCTCAAGGCTCACAACCCGCGCCCCCGCATCGTGGTGGGGCGGGACACGCGCATCAGCGGCGACCTGCTCGAGGCGGCCTACACCGCCGGGGCCTGTGCCTCGGGGGGCGACGTGATCAGCGTGGGAGTCTTGCCCACGCCCGGCGTGGCGGTGCTGATCCCCCTCTTGCAGGGCGACTCGGGCGCGGTGCTGTCGGCCAGCCACAACCCGGTGCAGGATAACGGCATCAAGCTTCTCTCCAAGGACGGCTTCAAGCTCGAAGATGCGGTCGAGGCCGAGATCGAGCGGCTCATCGAGCAGGCCGACCAGCTTCCCCGGCCCACCGGGGCCGAGGTGGGGAGACGGCTCGAGGAGAGTCGGGCCGAGGACATGTACCTGGCCCACCTGATGAAGGCCTCCCGGGGGCGGCTCGAGGGGCTCAAGGTGGTGCTCGACTGCGCCCACGGGGCGGCCTATCGGGTGGCCCCGCGCCTCTTCCGCGAGCTGGGGGCCCAGCTCGAAGTGCTCTCGGCCAGCCCCGACGGGACCAACATCAACGTCAAGTGCGGCTCCACCCACCTGGAGGGGCTGCAGGCCGAGGTCGTTGCCCGCAAAGCCCAGCTCGGGCTCGCTTTTGACGGCGACGCCGACCGCTGCCTGGCGGTTGACGAGCAGGGCACGGTGGTGGACGGCGATCAGATGATGGCCCTCTTCGCCAACTGGCTCAAGGGTCAGGGGCGCCTGCGCCACGACCTGGTCGTGGCCACCGTGATGAGCAACGTGGGGCTGGAGATCGCCCTGCGCGAGAAGGGCA
>CAZWUN010000468.1:0-3777 GCA_964637145.1 uncultured Burkholderiales bacterium | reverse complement strand
TCACCCAGGAGGTCATGCAGCAGCTCGACAGCCGCTCGGACGATCCCCGCGTCCCCCCTCCTGCCCGTCACCCTCAGTCGGCCGTTCGCTCCGACAAGACCTGCTACAAGCGTGCCACCGGCGAGTGTGCAGGAGTTGGCTGTTGCGCCGAGCTCATTCCTCAGGACGTGCGCGCCATCGTCCACTCCGGGGCCGAGCGTGTCAGCAACCTCCTTGGTGGGCGCGTGGTCCACTCCGAGCTCGCCCGCCTCATCGACCACACCCTTCTCAAGCCTGATGCCACGCGCGATCAGGTCATGCTCTTGTGTCAGGAAGCCCGTGAGAACCTCTTTGCCTCCGTGTGCATCAACCCGTCCTGGGTCGCCCTGTGTGCCGAGCAACTGCGCGGATCCGGCGTCAAGGTGTGCACCGTCGTCGGTTTTCCCCTGGGGGCCACCACCACCGTCACCAAGGTCATGGAGACCCGCGACGCCGTCGCCAACGGTGCTGACGAGATCGACATGGTCGTCAACGTCGCTGCCCTCAAGGACGGTCAGGACGGCTTAGTCGAGCAGGACATCCGTGAAGTCGTGGGCGCTGCCTCCGGACGCATCGTCAAGGTCATTCTGGAGACCGCGCTCTTATCCGACGAGGAAGTCGTGCGCGGCTGCCATCTTTCCAAGCGCGCTGGAGCCGACTTCGTCAAGACCTCCACCGGTTTTGGCCCGGGCGGTGCCACCTCCCATCACGTCGCCCTCATGCGCAAGACCGTCGGCCCGACCATGGGCGTCAAGGCTTCCGGCGGCATTCGCGATCTCGAGACCGCTCAGGAGATGGTCAAGGCCGGTGCCACCCGCATCGGTGCTTCTGCCTCCGTCAAGATCGTCCGGGGCGAGAAAGGCACCGGGACCTACTGAGTCGTCTCTACCGGGCCGACCTGCTTATCTTGCGTCGCCGTCCCCTGGGCGAAGCCGACGAGATCGTGACCTGCCTCTCCCCCGAGCACGGCAAGCTCGATGCAGTCGCCAAAGGCTCCCGACGTTCCCAGAGCCGCCTGGTGGGCCTGCTCGAGCCCTTCACCTACCTGCACGCTCAGCTTGCCCGAGGCAAGACCCTCGACCCCATTACCCAGGCCCGCCCCGTCAAGACCTTTCCCGCCCTGCGCGCCGATCTCGAGCGCTTGGCCTACGGCAGCTATCTGCTTGAGCTCTGGTCGAGCTGCCTGCCCTTCCGCGAGCCGGCTCCCCGTGCTTTCTCGCTGCTGGTCCAGGGCCTGGATGCTCTCGATCGCGGTTGGAGCCCGACCCTTCTCTGCCGCTGGCTTGAGCTCCACCTGCTCGACGAGCTCGGCTATGGCCCCGACTTCTCCGAGTGCCTCAGCTGCGGACATCCTGTCAGGCTGGGATGGTTCTCTCCCGCCGCCGGTCAGATCGCCTGCCGCGACTGCGGTCCTTCCGCTCTAGGAGCCTTGCCCGTCAGTCCCAAGGCCGTTTCCGCCTTCCGGCACCTGCGCCGAATGGCCCTCAGCGAGCTGCAGGGCCGCAGCCCCACCCCAGAGCTGGCCGCTGAGCTTCAGGGGTTGCTACGCGCTCACCTGGCTCACCACTGGCCCCACTCCTTGCGCTCCCTGAAGGTCCTCGAGAGCCTGGCTGGATGAGGTTGCTCGGAATCGACCACGGTCGCGCCCGGCTGGGCCTGGCGCTCTCCGATCCTTCAGGCCTGCTGGCGACCCCTTTTCAGACCCTGGATGCCCGGCGTCTCAAGCCTTTGCTGGAAAGTCTCAAGAAGATCGTCCGCGACCATCAAGTCGAGGCCCTCGTGCTGGGCCTTCCTCTCCAGCTCCAGGACGGAGCCGAGGGTGCTCAGGCTCAGGCGGTGCGCAAGTTTGCTCGCATTCTCCAAAAGCAGTTGGAACTACCGGTCCACTTCCAGGATGAGCGGTTGACCAGTCAGGAAGCCAGCCGACTGGCCCGCCAGAACCTGGACAGCGTGGCCGCCGCGCTCATCCTTCAGGCCTATCTCGACGAAAGGAAGCGTGCGCCGCGCCGAGAAGCCCCGCCCTCGTGAAGGGGCTTCTCAAAGTCGTTCGGTTCGGCTGCCTGGCATTCCTGATCCTGGCCTCCGCCTTCATGTACTGGATGAGTCAGGTCTTTTCTCCCGCCAAGACCACCTCCGAGCAGGTGGTGATCGAGGTTCCCCCCGGTGCCACCGGGGGTGAGGTGGCCGAACTGCTGGAGAAGAAGGGCGTGATCCGCTCAGCCTTCGCCCTGCGACTCTTGATGCGCGTTACGACCGATATGCAGGTGCAGGCGGGTCACTATGAGGTGGATCCCAGCAAGTCCCCTCTGTTGATCCTGAAGGATCTTTCCCACGCCCAGCCGCTATCGCGAAAGGCCACCCTCCCCGAGGGCCTCACTCTGCCCGAGGTATGCGACGTGCTGGGCAAGGAGAAGGTCGTCAGCGACCCCAAGAGGCTGTTGGCCTTTGTGCGCCAGAAAGGCCAGACCATCGACAAGAGCCTGCCCGCCAACCTGGAGGGCTACCTCTTCCCCGATACCTATGAATTCGGCTGGGACGCTACCGAGGAGGAGGTCGTCCGCCAGATGACCGGTCGGTTTCGTGAGGTGGTCGACCCCATGTGGGCCAGGCACAAGAAGAAAGCCCCCCTGTCCTTGCGTGAGACGGTCATTCTGGCCTCCCTTGTTGAGCGCGAGGCCCAGGTTTCTTCCGAGCGCCCCCTGATCGCCGGGGTCTACATCAATCGCCTCAAAAAGGGGATGCTCCTGCAATGCGACGCCACCGTGCAGTTTGCCCTGGGGGCCCCCAAGAAGATCCTCACCTACGATGACCTCAAGCTCGAGTCTCCTTACAATACTTATCTTCACGCCGGCTTGCCCCCAGGTCCCATCGCCAATCCTGGCAAGGCCTCACTGGAGGCAGCTATGAGCCCGGAGCGCTCGCCCTACCTCTTCTACGTGCGTAACGACGTCAAGGGGGACGGAAGTCACGTGTTCTCGCGAACCTATGAGGAGCATAACGATGCCATCCGGAAATACCAACGCTAAGCCCCTGGTGATCGGCCTGGCCGGGGGAACCGGCTCGGGCAAGACGACCGTGGCCCGCAAGTTGCAGGACACCTTTCCCGAGCAACTCCAGCTCATTCCACAAGACGCTTACTATCGCGACCAAGCGCATCTGGAACTGGACAAGCGTCGCTCCACCAACTACGATCACCCACTGGCTTTCGACAACGACCTGCTCATCGAGCATCTTGACGCCCTGATCGCCGGAAGCCCCGTCGATCAGCCCGTCTACTCCTTCATCACCCACACCAGGATGAGCGAGGTGATCCCTGTGCAACCTGCTGCCATCCTCCTGGTGGAGGGGATCCTGGTCCTGGAGGAGCCTCGCTTGCGCGAGCGGATGGACATCAAGGTGTTCGTGCAGACCGACGCCGACGTCCGCTTCATCCGTCGGTTGCGTCGCGATATCGTAGAGCGAGGGCGCTCGGTGGACTCGGTCATCGAGCAGTACCTCGGTCAGGTGCGCCCCATGCATCTTCAGTTTGTGGAGAGCACGAAGCGTTACGCCGACATCATCGTGCCCGAGGGCGGATCCAACGAAGTCGCCATTGATCTTCTGATGGTCAAGATTCGCTCGGCTATCGATTAATGCGCGGATCAGGCCAAAAAACAAGTCATGAAGCCCGTGGAGGAGATTCTCCAAAGGGTGTGGAACGCATGGTGCGAGCCCCGGGGGAGGAGAGGCTCGTTTTTTTGGCCTGGAAGCAAGCCCTTT
>CAZWUN010000467.1:0-3777 GCA_964637145.1 uncultured Burkholderiales bacterium | reverse complement strand
AAGGCTCTGGAACTCTGGCAGGGCTTAAAAAAGGCCCGCAGGTAAGGGCCAGCAAGATCCAGCCCAGAATCCCCGAGAGCGGATCGCCTGACAGACCCCAGAACCAGGAACTGTCCAACCGACCGGGAGGGTCGACGATCTGAATGAAAACCCAGGTCGTGTGGACCCCAATGGCCATCCAGAGCGAGCCTGTGCGTTCCACCAGGAGGGCGAGGAAGATGCCGGCCAGGACCAGGGACACCCCGAAGGCCAGTTTCCACTCGGGTGTTCCGGGGCGAAACAGGTGGAGAACCGCAAAGAAGAGATTTACGCCCAGATAGGCGGCCGGTCGCCCCCACTCCTCGCGGGCCACCTGGAACAGGTAGCCGCGAAATACGACCTCTTCGGCGATGGCCATGAGCGGTGCGACGATCAGCGCCGCCAAAATCGGGGGATCGGGAGGCGGGGTCCAGCGACCGAAAAGTGTCAAAATGAGCCGCGAGCCCACGATCATCCCGGTGCCCAGCAAGAGTCCGGTGGTGAAGAGGCGCACCCAACCCGGGCGCATGGCCAGCGTGGCCGAGCCCGGTCGCGGACCCCAGCGCCGCCAACTGAGGTAGGTGCTGAGGAGCAACCAACAGTAAAGGGCGATCAGATAGCCATCCTTCCAGGCGCGCGGCCCGTGGCGACTGAGCAAAATGGTGGGCTGGCCCAGAATCAGGCCAGGGATCAGCCAGGCTGCCACCCAGCCCACGGCCAGCAGGCCCAGGAAGGCGCCGATCCTCTTCAAGCAGGTGGCTCGCCGTGGGCCAGCGATTCGATCCAGGCCGCCATTCGGGCCGCCCCCCCGGGCGGACCCATGCGCTCACGTCCCACCGCACCACGCCGTTGACGCTCCTGAGGATCGCGTAGCAGCCTGGAGAGAGCGGCGACAATGACTTCGGGACGGTCCTCCACCACCTCCACCGCCTCCCCCAACAGTCCCTTCTGGCGAAACCGATACCAGCTCATCCGCCTCTCCCCGCCGGGCCCGTAGGCAAGTACCGGCAAACCCATGCCGGCGGCCTGCTCGTTGGCCGTGCCGGCTTGGCCCAGGACCAGCTCGCAGCGAGCCAGTGCATCCCCCAGGATTCGTCGCACCAGCAGCACGGAGGGAAGACCCTCGCGGTGCAGTTCGCCCACCAGGCCGCGCACGGCCGGATGAGCGGTCAACTGCCAACCGGGGGGAGCGAGCCGCTCCAGTTGTAGACCGTCGGCCACCGCCACTACGGCCCGCACCCGGTCGCCCCCCTGCCAGAGGAGCCTATAGACATCCAGCATCCGAGCCAGTTCTGCGTATGCCTCCACCCGGCTGCCCGGGAAGAGGGCCATGCAGGGCAAATTCCCGTTGAGCGGCAACTCGATGCCAGTGGGTTCGAGAGCATCCATCATTGGATTTCCCAACCAGGCCGCCCGAATGCCCGATCGACGCAGGTCGGCCGCGGTAGCCTCATCCCGCGTCAGCACCCGATCGGCCAGGCGCCGCATGGCCAGTCGCTCGAGCCAGGAGTAACGGTGGTGGAACACCGACTTGGCCGTGCCGATGAAAAGCAGCGGATGAAGCCCGGCAAAGGCGTTGAGCAGAGCGAAGACATCTCCCACCACCACAAAGAGCTGGTACTGGCGCCGCACCCGGAGCAAGAAGCGGAACTGGCGCAAAAGCAGGCCCAGCAGACCGCTGCGGAGATCGCGGCTGATGTGACTGAGGGGAGCATCATTGACCAGACCCCCGCTGGGCATGGGTGCCTGGCGCGGGCCAACCAGCGGCAACACGCCTTGATAAGCGGCTCCCTGACCCACTGTGGGCATGGCCTCAGCGTCGACCCGATTCAGACGCGAGCCGATCAAGCTGGCGATAGCATCCTCGCCCGCCCCGTTGGAGACGAACAGCACGCGGGGGCGCATTCAAGCCACCAGAGCTGGGGAGTGCAACCGATACTCGAGTTGCCCCGACCCCAAACGCAGTTCGGCCAGATAGCGGCTGTGGCTTCCGGCCTGCACGATGGGAACCCCCCCCACCCGGTGAGGCTCTTCCAGCACGGTATGGCTGTGGGCGCCTAGAATCAGGTCCACTCGGGGCAGTCGGGGCGCGATCCGACAGTCCACCTCAAATCCCAGGTGGGAAAGCAGCAAGACCAGGTCACAACGCGGGCGCAACTCCTCCACCAGCTGGGGTAGACAATCCTCGGGCTGAAAAAAACGGAGGCCGAAAAGGCGTTCCCATAGCGAACCGTGAGGATACTGCACCACCGTGGCCCCGATCAGTCCTACTTTCAGGTCCTCGACCTGAAGCTCCAACACCGACTGCCACAGATCGTGATGGGGGTTGCGCAGGTCGATCAGGTTGGCAGCCAGCAGCGGGAAACGACGCTGGTCTCGGCGCCAGCCCATGACCCGGCGCAGGTAATGGAGCTCGCGATTGCCCATGGCCATGGCCGCGAAACCCAGCTCGCGCATCTGATCGAGTGCCGGCTCGTAACGTCGGTACACCGTGTTGGAGCCGCAGAGGGCATCACCCCCATCCAGAAGCAAAGTGCGAGCGTCGCGCGGCTGGCGAGCCAGCAGGTCCAGGCTAGCCGTCCGGCCATGCATGTCGTTGGTGTAGAGCAGCCTCAGGTCGGCCACATCAACCCCGGGAGAGCTTTCCCATCACCAGAGGGAGTGAGGACCCGAGCAACCAGCCAACGGCTGCGCCCAGGAACGAGCCCGTAACCTGAAACAGTGCCCAGCAACCGAACGCCCCGCCGGCCCAATTCAGGACGAAAGCCAGAGGGGAGAGAAAGATGGAGAATCCCAGCGCCCCTCCCAGAAGACCTCCGCCCAGCCCCGCCAGGGCGCCCGCTCCCAGGTTCAACATGCGACTCCCCAATACAGCCCCCTCCCAGGAGGCCAGAGCAAGCCCGGTCAGGGCAGGGGGCGCAGGCGGATTGAGGTTGGCGCCGGTCAAGAAGGCGGCCAGAAAACCGCACAGGCCGAATCCCACGATGGAAAGCAAGCGCTGGCCGGGGGTGATGCCGGGCGATCCGCTCGGCTTGTCCTGGACGGCTCCAATGGGGGCGTCCTCCTGCTCCTGGCCTTCCTGGGCCAGTTGGGCTTCGAGCTCCTTGCGCTTGCGCTTCTTCTTGCTCATAGCACCGTACCTGTCAAGCGCAGCTTCCAGAGCAAAATGCTCCAGGCCACGGTCAACCAGGCGAAAGTCGACCACTCAAAACGCAAAGCCGTTTTGAGACAAAAGGTGCCTTCCCCGCCGGACCAGCCGGTCAGACGAGGCAGCAGAGCCGGCACGCTCCGGCAATACTGCTCGTAAATCTCGCCAAACTGCTTGCGCAGGAAGCCCTCCTCCAGCGGGATGATGGTCGTGTAGATGCCCGTGTGGATACCAACCGCGGCCAGAAAGACCCAGGGACCAACCGATCCCATGCCGGCCGTGGCCGCAAGGGCCACCCCCGCCCCGTTGAGCAGGTTTCCCAGGTAAAGGGGATTGCGCAGATGAGCATAGGGGCCGGCCGTGATCAATCGGGGCGCGTCGAGGTACTGCCGGCGGGTGGGAAGCCCTGTGTAGCCCAGGGCCCACAGCCGGAGAAGCTCGCCCATGAGGGCCAGGCAGGCGCCCAGCATCAAGCCGGTCGGGCTGGGGCGGCTGTAATAGAGCACCAGCACCCCGGTGACTCCGGCCAGGGCTCCTCTCCAACGAAAGACAAATTCACGCATACTGCTTTACCGGGGGCAGACCGAGGATCTCGAGACTCTGGTCTGCCA
>CAZWUN010000466.1:0-3789 GCA_964637145.1 uncultured Burkholderiales bacterium | reverse complement strand
CAAGAAGCTGGCGGCCGTCTTGACCGGCCGTGGCACGGGCATCTCCGAGGAGGCATAAACCAATGCGTGGTAATGATATCAAACCTGCCCAGGGCGCTCGCCATCGCCGCCGCCGAGTCGGCCGAGGCATGACGGACGGCACTTTCTGCGGCCGCGGCATGAACGGCCAGGGTGCTCGCTCGGGCGGAGGCAAGGGTCCGGGATTCGAAGGCGGCCAGACCCCGTGGTATCGGCGTTTGCCCAAGTATCGCGGCTTCAAGAACCCGTTCCGCACCGAGTTTCAGGTGGTAAACCTGGGTGACCTGGAAGCTCGCTTCGAGGATGGCGCCACGGTCGACGCCCAGGCTCTGAAGGATCGACGCCTGGTCTCCGACCTCAAAGCGCCGGTCAAGGTGCTCGGCAGCGGGGAGCTCAAGAAGAAGCTGACCGTGACCGTGGATGCGGTCAGTGCGGGTGCCCGTGAGGCCATCGAGGCAGCGGGAGGAAAGGTCGAGGTGATCTAGGGTGTCGCAACAACAAGCCTCGTTGGCCGAGGCGATGCAGGTCGGAGACCTGCGCAAGCGCATCGGCTTCGTGTTCTTGGGCATGGCGGTCTTCGTCCTCACGGTTCACGTCGGCATCCCGGGAATCAACCTTACGGTCTGGAAATCGCTCCTCTCGCAGGGGGCGCTTTTTCAGTTTCTAGGCATGTTCACTGGGGGAGCGCTCTTCAACTTCTCCATCGGAGCGATGGGTATCACGCCCTACATCAACGCTTCGATTATCATGCAGCTTTTGACGGTGGTGGTGCCTCAACTCAAGGACCTGCAGAAGGAGGGCGGCGAACTGGGTCGACGCAAGATCGCCTGGTACACTCGCTGCCTGACCATGACGCTGGCCTTCCTGCAGGCCACCATGATGGTGCTCTCCCTGCGCAGCTATCGCGGGGCGACGGGTGAGGGCGTGTTCATGATCAACAACGTCTTCTATTACGCCATGGTGATCTTCACCCTGATGGCCGGCACGGCGTTCTTGATGTGGCTGGGCGAGCAGATGAGCGACAAGGGCATCGGCAATGGCGTGTCCCTGCTGATTTTTGGCGGCATCTCGCTGTCGTTCCCGCAGTACTTCCAGCAGACCATGCAGCTTGCCAACGTTCGTGGGCCGCAGTTCTGGGTGGCTCTGGGCGTCTTCCTGGCCATCTTCGTGCTGCTCATCATGGCCATCATCTACGTGACCATCGGTCAACGCAAGGTTCCAGTGCAGTATCCCAAGCGGCAGGTGGGACGGAGAGTCTACGGAGGGCACTCCACTTTCATTCCCATCCGCGTGAACAACGCTGGTGTGATCTCGATCATCTTCGCCATCTCGATCATGTACCTGCCCAACACGCTGCTGACCTTCCTTCCCAAGGACGCCACCTGGCTGGTGCCGATTCAGACGTTCTATGAGCGCTGGTTCATCCCCACGGGCGTTCTCTACAACCTCTGCTACGCCGGATTGGTGATCTTCTTCACCTACTTCTATTCGGCCATCACCCTGAATGTTCAGGACCTGGCCGACAACCTGCGCAAGCACGGGGGATTCATTCCTGGAATCCGCCCGGGCAAGCCCACGGTGGACTATCTCGAGCGCCTGCTCTCGCGCATCACTCTGGTTTCTGCCCTGTTCCTGGCTTTCATCGCGGTCTTCCCGACCTTCTTGATGCAGGCCACCGGGGTCACCAACTTCTATCTTGGGTCCACTTCGATGCTGATCATCGTGGGCGTGGCTCTGGACACGATGCAGCAGATTCAGGCTCGGTTGGTCATGCGACAGTACCAGGGCTTCATGAAACAGCAGGGGAGCTGAGTTCGTGAGACTGGTACTGCTTGGCCCGCCCGGGGCCGGGAAAGGCACCCAGGCGAGCATCATCGCACAGCGCTACGAGGTTTCCCACATCTCCACCGGCGACATGCTTCGCGAGCAGGTCAAGAAGAAGACCAAACTCGGCCAGGAGGCGGCATCCTTCATGAATGCCGGCAAGCTGGTGCCGGATAAGGTCATTCTGGACATGGTCAAGAACCGGCTCAAACGCAAGGATTGCGAGAAGGGGTTCCTGTTCGACGGCTTCCCCCGCACCGTACCGCAAGCCGAGGCCCTGAACGCGATGCTGGAGAAGGCGGGTAAACCCCTGGACGCGGTCATCCTCTTCGATGTAAAGGATGACTTTCTGGTCAACCGGCTCACGATGCGTCGCAACTGCCCGGAATGTGGCAGCATTTACCACATGGAGAGCAAGCCTGGCCGCGTCCCTGGCTACTGTGACAATGACGGCGTGGCCCTGGTGCAGCGCGAGGACGACAATGAGAAAGTCGTGCGCCAGCGTCTCCAGGTCTATCACGAGCAGACCGCTCCGCTGGTGGACTTCTACCGCAAGACCGGCCAGTTGTGGGAGGTGGATGCCAGCCAGGAGGTCGCCCGCATCTCCCTGACCGTTGATCGCTTTTTGGAGAAGAAGAGGAAGAAGTGATCAACCTCAAGTCCGAGCGCGAGATCGGCATCATTCGCGAGGCTGGCGAGATCCTTCACGGGGTGTTGAAGCTGGTCGAGGATGCCTGCAAGGAGAAGGTTCGCACCCGTGACCTGGATGCGATGGCCGAGCAGTTCATCGTCTCGCGCGGGGCAACTCCAGCCTTTAAAGGCTACAAAGGCTTCCCCGCCAGCCTGTGCATCTCGATCAACGAGGAGGTCGTGCACGGCATTCCCGGGCCCCGCCGCATCAAGAGCGGCGACATCGTCAGCGTGGACTGCGGCGTTCGCTACAAAGGTTACATCGCCGATTCGGCTCTCACCATCCCGGTGGGGGACATCTCGGCGGATGTGCAAAAGCTGTTGAAGGTGACCGAGGAGGCTCTCTATCTCGGCATCGACAAAGCCCGTCCGGGCAACTTCGTGCGCGATATCTCTCAGGCTGTCCAGACCCACGTCGAGAAGCACGGCTTCTCGGTCGTGCGCGAGCTGGTCGGCCACGGGGTGGGTCGCGAGATGCACGAGGAGCCCCAGGTGCCCAACTATGTCACCGATTCCAAAGGCGCCCGGCTGGAGCCGGGGATGGTCATCGCCATCGAGCCGATGGTCAATCTGGGCGTTTACCACGTCACGATGCTCTCCGACAAGTGGACCATCGTGACGCTCGACCGTCAACCCTCGGCCCATTTCGAGCATACCATTGCGGTTACGGAAAATGGGCCTCAGATCTTGACGAACGGGCAGTGAAGTCCTATATTACTTCGGTGTGGCTGAACCTGTGTTCGCCGTCGCTGGGCCTTTGTCCTGAGCGGCACGGACTCGCCTCAAGGTTGTAAAACCCTGTGGCAGAAGGCAAGGAAGAGTTCGACGGCATCGTAATCGAGTTGCTGCCGAACTCCATCTACCGGGTGAAGCTCGAGAGTGGTCAGAGTGTGTTAGCGCATCTCGCGAGCGGGACGCGCATGCAATTGGTGCGGGTACTTCCCGGCGACCAGGTCACCCTGGAGCTCTCACCCTACGATCCGGGTCGAGGTCGCATCGTTCGACGAGGCGGCGAGCGGCCCGGAAGGTAGGACAGTGGGGTTTGGATCAGGAGGAACAATGCGAGTCAAACCGTCTATCAAGAGACGCTGTGAAAAGTGCCGCATCATCCTGCGCAAAGGCAGGGTGCGGGTGATCTGTAAAAACCCGAAGCACAAGCAAATTCAAGGCTAATCTGCCAGCCCGGCTGGCTAGAGGAAGTAACAGGAGGATACATCGTGGCTCGAATTGCGGGAGTAGACCTGCCTCGAGACAAAG
>CAZWUN010000465.1:0-3792 GCA_964637145.1 uncultured Burkholderiales bacterium | reverse complement strand
CCGTGCTCGAGCAGGCGCTTTTCGCCGAGCGCAGCCACCAGAACGACCCCAGCCGCTGCCCCAAGTGCCGGGCCAGCCGTCAGGCCAAGCGCGAGCGCGGCGAGACCCGCGGCCACAACGCCCGCGAGGAGCGCATCGTGCACAAGGCCACCTGCTCGCAGTGTGGCGGCGAAGCCCGTCTGCCCTTCAAACCCCGCGAGGACCGCGCCGTTCTCTGCTCGGATTGCCACCGCAAAGCCCGCCTGGCCGGTTAAACCTTCAATCTGAGTCAGCTCCTTTTCAGCCCCCTGTGGGAAGCTGGGAAGGATGGAAACCCGCTTTTTTGCCGAGCGCTCCTGGCGCTGGCCCTGGCAAGACCGCCTCAAGCCGCTCGCGTCCGAGCAAGCCGCCCGACGCATCGAGCAAGGCCATGAGGTGCTGGCTCAGCCGGCTGATTCCGATCGCCTTCTGCCCGTCCGGAATCGCCAGGAGCTGAGCCTGGCCAGCGGTCCGGGACCGCCCGAGCTGAGCGAGATGGCTCGCCAGGGTTTCCGGTTCCAGGCCCGGGTGGCCGGGACAGCGGCCTGTGTAGGCGTCTATGGGGCCTACCTGGCCCTCACGCCGGGCTCGGGGGTGGACCAGCTGCAGCTGCTCGACCCGCGCAGCCAGCTGCCCATTCCGGCCGGGCCGGACGACCTGAGCAAGGTGAGCGCCTACTACGCGCGCGAGAACGAGCTCGAGAGCCGGGGCTACACCTTCTGGAGCCCGCAAGGGCAGCGCATCGCCAGCTACCTGGCTGGACCCGGCGCCCTGATCGGGCGCGAGCAGCCCTGGTTCTCGCTGGACGCTCAAGACCCCGGCCTGCGCATCCAGTCCATGGAGAAGCTGCTCGAGGCCGTCCCGCTGAGCACCGCCAGGCGCGCCCTGCCCGAGTATCTGGCAGGGGGAGCCCTGGTCGATCAGGCCCGCACCCCGCAAGAGGAAGCCGCCCTGGCCGCCCTGGCCCTGGAGCGACTGCCCGAGCTGCGCGACACGGCCGCCAAACTCACCCCGCAAGGTCAGGTGGAGCTGGTTCGCCTCTGTCCCGATGGCAAGCTGCGCCCCGAACTGGTCAGCCAGTTGAGCCGGGCCCGCGACGTGCTGGCTCTGAGCGGTCCGTTGCCCGAGTGGAAGCGCCGCTTTCTGGAGGGACTGTCCGACCTCGATCCGACCACCCAGAAGCTGGCCCTCGAGGAGCTTTCGGCCGAGAGCCCCGAGCAGTTGGGCCGGGCCCTGGCCGGGGTCAGCCAGAAGATTCGCTCGGAGGGAACCAACCAGGCCTGGGTGCGCGCCGCTTCCCTGGGAAAGGCGGCAGTGGAGAGCCTGCAGGGACTGAAAGTTCCCGAGCTGGTCAACCCGGGCTCCACGGTCACGCTCTGTGAGATCGCCCTGGAGCGGGCTGGCGAGCCGGAGGCCGAGGTGGGCCTGCTGGCCAGTCAGGCGGTGCGCGCAAAGGGCTATGCAAAGTCCTGGGAAGACGCCGTGCTGGTGGGCAGGATGTACGTCGAGCGCCTGGCCCACCTGCCGGCCCCTGCCCTGGCCCGGGCGGTGGACGACCTGGCCAATCCGGGCTCTTACACCAGGCTCTATGAAGCCGTCCTCAAGGACCCCTCCCCCACCGACCTGGGGGCGCTGGCGGCCGAGATCAGCCAGGAGCTGCGCGGCAGCAAGTATCCCACCGCCTGGCAGGACGCCCAGAAAGCGGGGGCTGCCTTCGTCAGCCAGGTGGAGAGCCCGGCCTGCCGGGCCGCCCGACGGCTGACCGGGGTGCGCAACCCGGGCTGCGCGGTACTGGTCTATGAAGGCGCGCTGAGCAGCCCGGCGGGCACGACCGAGGAGCTGGCGGCTCTGGGGCTGGAGCTGAGCCAGAAGGTGCGCGCCAAGGAGAAGGATGGCTACCCCAACGCCTGGTGGGACGCGGCTGCGGCGGGCAAGGCGTTTCTAGAGGAGCTGGCGACCGACTCGGATGGATGCCGGGCCGCCCTGCGGGTGGAGAAAACTCACCACCCGGGCTCGCTGGTGGCGGTCTACGAGGGGGCGCTGGCCGAGCCTCGGGCCGAAATCGGCGCACTGGGTCGCAAGCTGAGCCAGGTGGTGCGGGGCAAGCCCTATCCCAGTCACACCTGGGAAGACGCCGTGCTGGTGGGCCGCGGCTTCGTGGGCGGCCTGGACGAAGCGAGCCCGGCGCTGAAGGTGGAGGGGCTGCAGCATCCGGGCTCTTACGTGATGCTGTACGAGGCCACCCTGGAAGGAGCCGACCCCTTGAGCGCGGTGATGAGCCGGCCTTATCCCAACATCGCCCGAGACGGGCTGCAGGTGGCCGAGATGCTGGCGGGCGAGCTGCCGGCCGACAGCCAGGGAAGGTTGCTCGAACGGGTCAGCGTGGGGCTCTCCGCCGAGCACCGGCTGGCCTTCCTGCGCCGGGCGCTGGAGCAGCCGGTGGGGCTGGACGTGACCTCAGCGGCCGAGGGGGTGCTGGAGGTGCTGGCCAACTTGACCGGGGCGGATACCGACCGGGTGGCGCGCCTGGCGCTGGAGCTGCTGCGCCCGCGCGTGGAGAATCCGGCTCTGCTCGGCTATGTCGAGCGGGGCCTTGCCAGCACCACTGCGGGCGAGCCGCTGCGGGTGCTGGACATGATGGCCAGCATGGACTTC
Organism: uncultured Burkholderiales bacterium; assembly: GCA_964637145.1. Lineage (GTDB taxonomy): Bacteria > Vulcanimicrobiota > Xenobia > Xenobiales > QWHO01 > QWHO01. Next base: position 1,119 of record CAZWUN010000465.1, on the reverse strand, counting down.
CTGAAGCCTTCCGCCACCATGGTGGTGGAGACGGCCGATCACGTGCAGATCCTGGGCAGCCGGGTCAAGGTGCGCAAGCCGCAGGCGGTGGTGGCCGACCCGGGTGGGTCGGCCGGCCACGTGCGGGCGGCCGCCGAGCGCTCGCCCGGGGAGGGTCAAAGTGAAGTGCTGAAGGTTTTGCAGTAACTCGCGCCGACAGACTTGTATGGAGGCGCCCCCCGAGGATAGGCAAAACCTTCAGCACGTAACGCTCAACAGATTAGAGGAAAGTCAGCGCCCCTGAAGACCTCAGTCCGGTTCGGGCAGAGCCGTGCTCGTCTCCTTATTGAGGGACTTGAAAAGAAATGCCGCAGCGGCGCCAGCCGCGAGCTCCGCCACCAGGTAGATCCAGAGGTTGGACCAGGAGGTGAGCTTCATGATCGAGATGCCCACAGCTACTGCAGGATTAAAGGCGCCCCCGGAGATGTCACCCACGGCGAAGGCTCCGGTCAGCACCGTGAAGCCGATCGCCAGGCCGTAAAACGAGTTGCCGTCGTTGGCTTTGGCCGTAGCGACGTTGAGGACCACGTAAACGAGCGCGAACGTGTAGAGGAACTCCGCCACCAGCGCCCGAGTCATGTCGCACTCCATCGGGGTGGGATTGGACGCGGGGCGCAGCAGGCCGGCGATGACAGCTGCCAAAGAGGCGCCCACGATCTGGGAGGCCCAGTAACCTGGCACGTCGCCGGCGGGGCACTTGCCGCGCAGGAAGACTCCCAGCGTTACGGCGGGATTATAATGACCGCCGGAGATATGACCCCCGGCGAAGATCATCACCATCAGGGACGCGCCGATGGCCAGCGGAGGAATTCCCTCCCCCGAGAGTACGGTGCAACCTATCGTGAGCACCAGAAAAAACGTCCCGATCAGCTCGGTCAGATATTTACTCAAGATGACCCCCAATATTGAATGTTTTTCTATTATCGTATGGAGGCGACCGATCCGTCAAGTGACCCTGCCCTCGGGTGAGAACGAGAAGGGCCTTGAAGATGGGCAGTCGGACCGCAAAATGATCCGGGATCATCCTAGTGCAGCGTCCGGCAAGTTAGTCCCTACCTTTTAGGGCTTTCTGATATCAAC
>CAZWUN010000464.1:0-3799 GCA_964637145.1 uncultured Burkholderiales bacterium | reverse complement strand
GCGCCGAGCCCGATGGCTCGCTGCACGGCAATCCCTACGCCTGGCAGCCGGTCGGCCGGCGCGACAACGGCGGGCTGGTGCACGACAGCCCGTATGGCTGGAACCCGGTGGGGCGGGTGGATGAGGACGGCATGATTCACAACTCCGCTTATGGCTGGAGCCCTGTTGGGCGGGTGGACGCCGACGGGTTGGTGCACAACTCGGCCTATGGTTACAGCCCCATCGGTCACGTGGAAGGGGAGGACTCCTCCCGGCGCGAGACGGTGGAGCTCTCGGGAGCGGCCCTGCTCGTCTTGCTGGGCTGATCCCGTTCATCTTTCGGAAACTTCCCGGCAATCGGCCGGCTACAAGTCGGCAAGGACCGGTTAACCTGTCCGGGGTACGATCTCCTCAGACCACAAAACGAGGAGGAACCCCCGATGATGCGAGTCGTCACCTTCACCACCCCGGAAGAGCACCCCGCGCCCTGGCTTTTGTGCCGACGTCCCGAGCTGTTGTTGTTCTTATTTCCCACCGTCTTTGTCGGTGGTCACACCTTTCGCCCCGATGCCTTGCTGCGTCTGAACGAGGGTGGACGCAACCGCTTCGTGGCCGTCATGGTCGAGGAGAGTGGGAGAGGGCTCGATGGCCGGATTCCGCTGCCCTTGCTGAAGCTGCGCTCGGCGCAGCTCCAGCCTTGCAACCTCTTTGGCTTGATCGCCCGGGTGCGTGAGCTGGTGGACGTCGACGCCCCCCGCCCGGAAACGGGCTGGCTGGAAGAGGTCGGTTGAGCAAAATCGGCGAACTTTCCCTAATGCGGAGTTTGCTGGTGGCGCTGGCTCTCCTGGTTCTGGGCAGCTCTTGCCTCGGGTGCGCAGCCCTGCGGGTGAGCCGATCGGTCAAGCCGGCGACCAACTTTCCCCGCGCTACCGTGGTACGGCAGGTCCCGCCTCTTACGACCTACCCGGTCAAGCCGGCGACCACCTTTCCTCGGCAGGAACCGCCTCTCACGACCTACCCGCGTCAACAGATGCCCGGCTCTGGGACGGTGCGCAAAGCTGTGAATCTTGGCGGGGGCGTTCCGGACCTCCCCGGCTCCTCTTCCGATCCCTCCGACCGGGACAGGAAGAGGCGTTAGAGACGCGGCGGACTCGCCTCGAAATGGTTTTCGGGCCGCGAGGAGCCCCTCAGAACATGTCAGGATCCCTGCCCCCAACCATGGGGTTTGCGGAGAGAATGGCGACTTTGCTGGCCCTGGTGCTGGCCCTCTCGCTGGCCGGCCTGTGTCAGACCGGGAGTATCAGCGTGCCCGACCCGGCCCAGGTCGGAGTGTTCCGCATCCAGTGCCAGGGTGAGCTTTTGCCGGGCGACATCGTCCAGGTCATGCGCGGCGGGCAGAAGCTGGGCGAGGCCACCGTCTTGAAGGCCGGCGCGGGCAGCGCGGTCATCTCTCTGCGCGGGGTCTACGACGCCCGCTCGGGCGACCAGGTCCAGTTCCTGCGTCGTCCTCAGCAGGCAGCGGCCGGGGGCGCTCCCGTGGCCAGCAATGAGTATCGCATCGCCGAGCGCTTGCTGAGCAAGGTGCTGCGAGAATACCCCGAATCGCGCGATGCTCGCCAGGGCGAGCGGCTCAAGACGATCGGTGACAAGCTGGCCCGTGCCTCTGGCCGAAACATCCCCTGGCACTTCTACCTGGTGCAGGCCGACGAGCCGAATGCATTTACCATCGGCGAGGGATTCGTGTTCGTGACCGAGCCTTTGCTGGCCATCGGTCTGACTGACGACGAGCTGGCCGGAGTGCTGGCCCACGAGATCGCCCACGGAACCGAGCGACATACGCTCCGCAAAGCCGATCTCAATCGCCAGGTCGAGCTGGCCCTCAAAGAGCTGGAGGAGGCCGAGGCTCTGGCTGACCGCTACTACGCCGAGTACAAGGAGGAGGCCGGCGACCCTTATGCCGAGGATCGCTATCGCAGCCGGATGGTGGCGGTCAGGCGCCGGGTCGACTCCGCCAAAGCGCGGCTCAAGAGCGTGGGGTACCAGGTCGACCACCAGACCGAGTACAACCATTCAGACGAGATCGACGCCGACCTGAAGGGCCTGGAGTTGGCCGCTCGGGCAGGTTACGACCCGAACGGGCTCGACCAGGCTCTTGGCAAGCTCGAGCAAGACGGTTTCAAGCGATTCGGTGACGCGGCTCTCAAAGGCGGTCAGACTCATCCGCCCATCGTCAAACGACGAGAGATCTTGCGCAAGGTGCAGGCGTCATGGCGCCGGCGCTGACAATGGGGGCGCCAGACCGATACACTTTGGATACAATCGGGCCCCTGACGGATACTCCCTTCGCCTAAGCTCCAATCATGCGCGTCAAACTGATCCTCCTGGCCCTGCTTCTGGCTGCAATGTGGCCCACGACCCCGCAGGTGGAAGCCATCTCCGGGGCCAGCGTCGACTTCTGGCTCGAGGGCGACTACCGCTACTGCGAGTCCAATGGGTTGCCGGACCACAACCCAGGCCGTTTCCCCAACCAGGGGAACCCCAACACCATCCGTCCCCAGCGGCTTTTCTACCGCATGCCAGCCCGGCCTGTGCGGTTGCTCGCGCCTGTTCCGTGCGCCCCGATGCGTTTCGGGGTGGCCCTCAACGGCGTGCCCTTGGACCCGGGAACCGCCGAGCGCTACCAGGGTTGGCGCTATGAGGCCATCGGGGGGTCGCTCGACCTGGGACTGGACAAGCATCACGCTCACGTCCAGCCGACCGGATCCTACCACTACCACGGTATGCCCTTGGGACTGATCCAGCGGGTCGGCAGCGGGACGCGCATGACGCTGGTCGGCTATGCGGCCGACGGCTTTCCCATCTACAATGATCGCGAGCTCGATGGGCGCAAGCTGCGCAGCTCCTTCAAGCTCAGGCCGGGTCAGCGGCCAGGCATCGGGGGCAAGTACGACGGCACCTTCACCGAGGACTACGAATGGCAGGAGGGCGAGCTGGACCTGTGCAACGGGCACTGGGGGCGCACTCCCGAGCACAAGGACGGGATCTACCACTACCATCTGACCGAGAATTTCCCGTTCGTCCCGCGATGGTTCGCGGGGGCGCCCGATCCGAGCTTCGCCAGGAGGTAAGGTGGGCTTTTCATCCCTGTCCGGGCGTGGGCGCATCCTGGTGGCCGAGGACGAACCCGAGCTGCGCGAGCTGATCCGCCGCTATCTCGAGGAGGAGGGCTTCGAGGTGCTGACCGCCCAGGACGGCGTTCAGGCACTCGAGCTCGTGGGCAAGGAGGTGGACCTGGTGGTGCTCGACCTGCTCATGCCCAATCTGGATGGGCTGGAGGTGGTGCGCCGCCTGCGGGCCTTCAGCGCCCTCCCCATCTTGATCGTGTCGGCCCGGGGGGAGGGCTCCGACCGGGTGATCGGCCTGGAGCTGGGGGCCGACGACTACCTTACCAAGCCTTTCATGCCCCGCGAGCTGGTGGCTCGGGTCAAGGCGCTCTTGCGCCGCTCGCGCCTGCCGGCGGCCAGCACCGCCAAAGTGGGCTCGCTCTTGCTCGATACGGAGAATCGCCGGGTGACGCTGGACGGTGAGCTGCTCGAGCTGACCCCCACCGAATACGAGCTGCTGCGCGTGCTGGCCGGGGCCACCGGCAAGAACTTCACCCGCGAGGAACTGCTCGACCGGGTCTGGGGCCCCGAATATCTGGGCGATACCCGGCGGGTGGATCTGTGCGTGAGCCGCCTGCGGGCCAAGCTGAACCGGCCGGGTCGTCCGGCGCCCATCCGCTCGGTGTGGGGCGTGGGCTACCGCTACGACCCGTGAG
>CAZWUN010000463.1:0-3805 GCA_964637145.1 uncultured Burkholderiales bacterium | reverse complement strand
CGGCTTCCTCGGCCTCAGCCTCCGCCCCGGCGACCTCCTCGGCTTCCTCGGCCTCGACCTCCGCCCCGGCGACCTCCTCCGCCTCGCCGACCTCCTCGGCTTCCTCGACCTCCGCCTCGGCGATCTCTGCCTCAGCTTGAGCCTCCATCACAGGCTCAGCCTCGGGCCCAACAGCTTCTGCTATCTCCTGGACCTCGGGCTGAGCAGGCTCCACCTCAGGCTCGACGACAGCCTCAGGCTCCGGCGCGGCGGCTGGCTCGGCCCTGGGTGGGCGCTTGTCCAGAAATCCGCGCTTGGCGCCCCCGGCCGGGCTCCGCTCCACCAGTCCGCGTCTACCCTCGGTTGGCGTCGCCGCCTGGTTGCGCTCGACCAACCCGCGCTTGCCTTCGGCGGCAGGCGGCTGGCCTTTGGTGCCGCCACGTTGGACCAGGCCGGCTCTTAGAGACGGCTCGGCCGCTTCGGAGGGCGCTTCTTGGGCCTCGAGCTTCCCGCTGGCCTCGACTTGCACAGGCTCGGGCTCAGCCCTGGCCGCGGTGGCTTCGACCTCGGGCTCGGCCTTGACCTCGGCCTGGGCCTCCGCGACCCCGGGCTCGGCCTTGTTCTCGGGTTGAGCTTCCGCGACCTCGGGCTCGGCCTTGACCTCGGGCTGAGCCTCCGCGAACTCGGGCTCGACCTTGACCTCCGCGACCTCGGGCTCGGCCTTGACCTCGGCCTGAGCCTCCGCGACCTCGGGCTCAGCCTCGACCTCGGCCTGCTCGGGCCAGGCGCCCACGTCCGGCGCCGGCAGGTGCACCTCGACCTCCGGCCAGGCTGTCACCTCGGGCGCGGGCAGGGAAGCTGACTCCACCGCCACCTCGGGCTCGGCTACCGGTGCTTCCACCTCGGGAGCGGTCTGAGCCGGCTCGGCTTTGCCCGGACGCTTATCCAGAAAACCACGTTTGGACCCCCCGCCGGAGCTTCGCTCCACCAGTCCCCGCTTGCCCTCCACCGGGGCCGCCTCGGGATTGCGCTCCACCAGTCCACGCTTGCCTTCCACGGCGGGAGCGGGCGCCTGACTTTTGGTTCCGGCTCGCTGAACCAGGCCGGCGCGCAGGGAAGGATCGGCCCCCTCGGGCCCGGCGCTCGGGGTGCCTGGCTTGGGAGTCAGGCCAGCGGCCGTCTCTCTCTCCCCGGAAGCTTCGGGAGCGGCCGACACCAGGTGCGGCCGCGGCGGCGGCGGGGAAGCCACCAGTTGCTTGACGCGCTCGAGGCAGGCTACGCCCTCGCTCTCGAGGATGGAATCGAAATAGCCCGCCACATCCACCACGGCCAGGGTGCCGGGCTCGCCACCGGGCTCCACCCGAACTCCCTGGATTGCCAGCAATCGCGCCCCCAACTCGCGCCAGGGGAGCGGGAAGGCATTGGCGTCCCAGGTGATCGGCTCGGCCGGATCGCTCATGCGAGGCCAGCCAGCCAGAAGCTTGCGGGTCGATTCGCGCAGTCGAGCCTCGAGGGCCTGGCCGGCCAGCGGGTCCAGGGTCTCGAGTTGCAGCTCCCCGATCAGCCGTGAGACAAAGGGGGCCGGATCACGCCAGTATTCGCGGCCGGACAGGCCCAGCACCCGCCAGCCGGCCTGCTCCAGCCAGCCCTCCCGGGCCAGGTCCTCGCTCGTGTAGGTCTCAGCTTCATCGCTGTAACAGAACAGCAGAGCCGCTCCCGAGCGTCCTTCCACCCGCAGCCCGAAGGGGTCGTAGCGGCGCACCCGGTAACCGGCCTTGATCAGATCGCGCGCCAGGCTGCCCCGGAAGGTGTCGGGGAACTCGTCCGGGGGGGGGGGGGGGGCAAAATGGCCTCCAGCAACTTGCGTCGCAGGTCGCCCGGCACCAGGTCGCGGGCCGCGTCCAGCGCGTGGACCACGAAGACCTGCATGCGGGCCCGGGTGAGAGCCACCCGAAGCTGACCGAGATACTGGGGATTGCTGCGCCGGGGGAGAGGTCCCGAGCCCGAGCCGCGCTCGGCCAGGCAGACCAGCACCACGTCGAAGCGCCTTCCCTGGGCCTGGGCGGGATCGAGCGCCGCGAAGAGGGCCCGCTCGCTGTCGTCCAGCTCTTCCTCCACAGCCAGACCGATACGGCGGGCCGAGGCCGGTCCGCCCAGGGTCACCACGGCCACCGTCAGGCCGACGTACTCCTCCTGCCGCATCAAGGTGACGGCCAGCGCCGCCGCCTCCTGCTCCTGGCGATCGACCTCCACGGGGTAATCCAGCAGGGGCTGGAGGGGACTGAAGGCCAGGCCGGGACGACTCTGATACTCCCCACCCAGCCGCTGGAGGAGCTCGGCCACGTCGGTAGGCAGGCCCACCCCCCCACTCAGCCTGGCTCGCTCTCGACCCAGCTCGAGCAATGAGTGCCAGCCGTCGAAACGCTCATCCGGCCCTCCTCGGACCGGACCTCTGGGTGGGGGCGGACCGAGTTGCTCGGGGTCACCGAGCAGCACGACCTGCTGGCCGCGGGCCAGAATGCCCAGGGCGGGCAGCGGGCAGCGGTGGGCGTGCTCGACCAGAACCAGGTCGTACGACTCCTGGCTGGCCAGGGCCTCTTCCAGGGGGCAGAGAGTCAGGCCCTGAGACGAGGTCGGGACGCCTTCGGAGAGCTGGTTGCGAATGCCCCGAATTCCGTCGGCCAGATCGTCAAGCGAGGCATCGGCCGCCGATTCCAGGAGGTACAGGCTCTGGAGGTAGTTCCAGGCCGGCTCGGCCGGGCCGGGTGGAGCGCTCTTGTCGTGGGGGCTCCGATGCTCCTTGATGGCCCTGGCCCATTCCGGGGCCACCGAATCCAGTCGCGCCAGCAGCTCGGTACGACGTTCGTTGTAAATGGTGAATCGCTTGATCTTGACCAGCCGGGCCAGGGCCTCGCGATAGCCCTCGATGTCCCTCGCCACCACGGTGGAGCGCAGGGTCGAGCGCAAATCGCGCTGCTTGTCCGAGCCGCCGACCCCCAGTCCGACCTTGCCGGTGGCCGGAACCCAGTCCAGGTGCTGCTCTTCTTTGTGGCGTAGCTCGGCCAGTTCGACAAAGTGCTGTCGCCGCCCGATCAGGGGGATCAGCATCTCGGTCAAGCCCACCCGGAACAGGCCCAACTCGCCGCCCGGAGGCAACTTGCTGCGGGTTGAGTGGCTCATGGCCTTCTCCCAACGCAATCCTACCACCCCGGCACGCTTTTGGAACTCGGCGAAGAAGTCGGGAAAGTCGCGCACGGCCTGACGCACGGCGGGCGCCGGGTCCTCCTTGCCCAGAGAGCCCTTCAGGCCCAGACGAGCCATCAGCTTCCTGGTCTCTTCGAGGGCCTGATTGAGCAGCAGGTCGGATTTGAGCCGGGCCGCCAGCCAGCCGAAGTCCTCGGCGGTGCTGGGCCTGGTGCCATTCACCCTGGCATGCTCTAGAAAGCGCTTCCAGCGGGGCTTGAAGGCCACCCAGCCGACGTTGCCTTTAGTGGACACGTGGGCCAGAAGCTCCTGGCAGATGGCCAGCTGCTCGTCCAGCGGACCGGCCGGCAGCTCGAACCGGGGGGCCTTGATCCTTTGCAACAAAGGGGTGCGCTCGCGCTCCAGGCGGTCGAGCTTGACGGAAAGCTCGCCCCAGGCCTGGCCATCCTCGCCGCCCTTCTTGGCGGCCCAGGCGGCCATCAGCCACCACTCCGGAGCCTGGGCCAGCATCTCCTGCAGCGGGCCGGTCACCGCCAGCAGCGCATCCAGGGCTTCGGGCGCGTGGTTGGTGTTGGCCCAGAAGAGCTGGTCCTCGTAGTTGCGGAAGAACTCGTCCAGCTCC
>CAZWUN010000462.1:0-3807 GCA_964637145.1 uncultured Burkholderiales bacterium | reverse complement strand
GCAGGAGCGGCAGCAGCACCGGGCCCAGGGCGGCGGCGGTGCTGGCCTGGCTGGGCACGGCCAGGTTGACCAGGTAGGCCGCCAGCACGCTGCCAGGCAGCAGCAGGGCGCCCGCCCGGCTCAGGGGCGCCGTCAGGGCGGCCACCAGGTGGCGATCGCAGCCGGTGGCCGAGAGCACGGCCGCAAATCCCATGGCGGTGCAGATGGGCGCCACCACCCCGGCCACCATGGCCCGGGCGAAGGTGTCGGGGATCAAGAGCGGCTGGCCGGCCAGGGCGGCCATGAGAAAGCCCGAGCCCAGCAGCACCAGGCGCACCTCGGCCCGGCGGGCCAGCAGGTAGATCGTGCCGGCCACGATTGCAAGACCCAGCAGCAGGCTCAAGGCTGGAAGGGCAAGCCGCAGGGGCAGTGATAGGCGCGCAGGGGAACCGGCTGGCGGCAGGCCCGGCAGCGCGCCAGGTCGAGGTTGTCAGCCTCCCAGGCGTAGAGGTGCATGGACTCCTTGCCCAGCTCGTAGGCCAGCGCCCGGCCTTTCCAGAGGGCGCCCCGGAAGATTCCGTCGCTCTCTCGCTGCTCGAGTGGCAGCAGGGCGCTCAGCTTGTGGTAGGGATGGGTGCCCACCAGTTTCCCGCCCAGGGGCACGAACTCGAGCCGGTTGGGCAACTCGGGCAGCAGCGAGAGGCAGCGCTCCACCCCTTCGTCCTGGGGCAGTCCGCCCACCAGGGCGGTATAGGACTGGTTGGCGGCCAGATCCACCACCCACTGGGCGCGCGAGGCCAGGTAGTCTTCGCCGGCGTAGACCCGGGTCTCCACCACCAGCTGCTGGGCTGAGCTCTGCACCGGGGCATCCACGTGCACCGAGCTCGCGCGCATGGGAATGAGCCTCCAGCGAGGCTGGTCCTCGAGCCTCAGCAGCAACAGGCCGGCGACGGCCGGGCGCTGGCCTTCGAACACCCGGTAGCTGCCCAGAATGCCCTGCTCGACCAGAGCCAGCAGCTCCACCGCGGCCCGCGTGCCCGGCTTGCCGGGCAGGGGCCACTCGCCCCGGACCTTGCCGGTCTCCGGCTCCATCCATGTCAGCCAGTCGCCCAGCAAGAGCAAGACTCCATCGGGAAGCCAGGCAGCCGAGAGGCTGGTGTGACCGGTCCGGGCCGGCCAGGGGGGATGGGCGAAGCTGCGGCTCCAGGTGGGTGCCAGGCTCGGCAGGCGGGTGTCCAGAGGCTGGCTCAGCTCTTCGGTCCACTCCACCATGCGCCGATTGGGGTGGATGGTCAGCGTGTAGCGCCGGGCCGGCTTATCGCGCTCCAGCGTCACTTCCAGCCGGTCGCCCTGGCGGGCGGCCTGCAGCGGCTTCTTGAGCCGCCGTCGCTCCTCCAGGAAGGGCTCGAGCAGGTGGGCGCCCGCCGATCGGGTGAGCAAGGGCCGGTTGTCCAGCGTGAAGACCGAGTCCTTGTAGTGCAAGGCCGAGCTGCCGCCGGCCTCCACCGCCAGGGGCTGGTCCTTGCCCGTCAGGAGCTTCTTGAGCATGCCCGCCCCTTCGGCACGCTCGGCTTTCTTTCCATCCTCGAACAGGGATTGTCCTGAATCTTTCGAACAATCCCAGGTGAATGGTCTCCTGGGGGGGGCCGGCCTGCTGGTCGGTTTGTTCCTGATCTTCAAGTTTGTCGTGCCACGCCTGGTGGCCAGCGCCAGCGCGAAATCCCTTCTGTTTGTCTACGAAACCAAGGCCTCCGCCCTGCGCGGCGCCGGGTTGGAGCTGCTCTCGATGGAGCCGATGGACGAGCCGCCCGAGGGCGAGGAGGAGGGCCCCTGGGTCCGTCTGCGCCTGCGGATCGCTCCCAAGGAGTGCAAGAAGGATGGTTCCCTGAGTTGGGTTCCCTCCGACCTTGCCCTGATCCCGGCCGGGGAGGTGCGAGGCCGCCAGCTGACCGCCGAGCAGGTCGAGGAGTCCAGCGGGCCTTACGATGTACGCCTGGTGGAATGGGATCGCGAGCTGCAAGATCCCGACAGTAGCCCCTCCAACCGCACCTTCCGGTCCCCCAACAGCGCCGAGCAGGTCCCCCGCAAGATCGTGGGCCCCGGCGTGGTCGAGATAGTGGACCGTCTGGCCAGTCGGCACCAGAAGATGAGGCTGCACTACTGCCACGTCTTGATCGGGCCGACTCTCGAGCTGGTAGGCGGGTCCCCCGTTCCGGAGTTCGCCGCCGCGGGCTAAGGGCTCAGCTGTTCGTCCCGGGCGGCCGTCACCTCGGCGGCTCCGAATCGGCCGGCGCCCGAGGTCACCACCTCTTCCCAGACCGCGTGGGGCACGTGGATCTGCCCGTAGAGCTCGCGCAAGACCGAGAACACTTCCCCTTTGGCCAGGCCGATCAGGGTGTTGCTGTCCGAGACAGACTTCATTCGCTGCTGCGGGCAGCGCGCTCCCTTCGGAGCTCCTGGAAGGCCTCGAGCAGCTCAGCCGGCTCGGAGATCTCGCGCATCAGCGGGATGCCGCGCCCTCCTAAAAACTCGAGGAAGTCATAGTAGGAAAGCTGCAGGCGCTCGGCAGCCTCGCGGGTCGACAGGTGCCCCGCTTCCCAGAGCTTGATCACGGCCGATTCCGAGCCGGCCCGTTGGGCCTGGCGCAGCCCTTCATCGTCGAAGGGGATGTCCTCGGGCAGCGGGATGCTGATCTGGAGTTCCTTCATATCGCAATCATAGCACGGTCCGGGACTCAGGGGGAAGACAACGGCAATGGTCAGGGCCACCAGATGCAACGAAGATCAACCTGTCAATCGGCGAAACTTTATCCCAGAATCTCCCCCAGCCGCCCGCTGACCAGCACTCCCCCCAGCGCGTCGGCCACGGCCGGATGGTGGCTATCCTCGTGGCGATGCAGGAAGCCCTCCACGTCATTCCAGGACTGAGGCTCCTCGGCCAGGTGCTCGGCCATGGCCAGCACCCAGGCCTCGATGGGCACCTCGTCGCCCTGGCGGCCGTGGGGGAAGCCGGAGCCATCGTAGCGCTCGTGATGGGCCTCCACGATGGGAGCCAGCTCGCGCAGCACCCGGCCCGAGCGCAGGAACTCGGCCCCGGCGGCGGGGTGGCCCTTCTCGACGTCGCTTTCGAGCTGACCGGCCAGCACCAGCTTGCCCACGTCGTGATAGAGCGCGCTGCGCCAGATCAGGTTGCGCGACTGGGCCGACAGGTCCATCAGCGTGGCCAGCTCGGTCGCCAGTCGGGCCACCCGCATCGTGTGCCCCCGCCGGCCCGGGGTCAGGCTCTCGCTGGCCCCCACCAGCAGGTCCTCCACCCGCTGGGCGTAGGCCACCTGGTCCTCGGTGCGGCGGATAAACTCCCAGGCCACTCCGGCCGCCCGACCCAGGTGAAAGAGAGCCTCGGCGGTGGGGCGGTCGGGATCCTGAGGCAGGCCGACCACCACCAGCACCCCCACCAGGGCGCCGTAGAGCATCACCGGAATGCCCACGTTGACCGGGCCCGAGGTGCCCAACCCGGGCACCGGCAGCCCGCGCCGGTCGAGGGTCAGCTCGAGGTAGAGGGCCACCCGACCGGGCAGGGTCTCTTCACCGAGGGGGATTTCGGTCTGGCTCTCCCAGGGCCGCATCAGCATGCCGACCTCCTTGCGGAAGCGGAAGAAGCGGGCCTGTCCCTGGCCCAGGCAGTCGACCGCCAGCTGCTCGAGATCGCGGGCAAAGGCCTCGCGGTTGCGGGCCAGCGAGAGCTGCTGGACGACAGAGAGCGGGTCGGCGCTGAGCCGGGCGGTGGTGGACATGGGGGCCTCCTGAAGAACCAATGTGTTGAGCGTTA
>CAZWUN010000461.1:0-3808 GCA_964637145.1 uncultured Burkholderiales bacterium | reverse complement strand
GCGGGGCGGCCGACAGGAAGCCGCGCGCGAAGTCGGAGTCCTTGGCCAGGTCGAATTCGCGCGCGAACACGCTCACCGCCTCGGAGCCGAAGGCCCCGCGGGTGATGCCTCGCTGCAGGTAGTCGAACATCTCCCGCGAGCCCTCGTGGCCCAGGCGGGGGACCAGCGCGTCGTGCAGCGAGCCCAGCAGCTCGGCGGCCGATTTGAGGTCGGCCCGCGGGCTGCCGAGCAACAGCCGGTAGTCGAGCAGGGCTTCCTTGACGGCCGAGGTCTTGGAGCTGAAGCTGGACTCGTCCACGTGCTTTTTTTCCACCTCGGCCAGGTGGCGCAGGGCCGCCAGGCGGTCGTCATAAGGCTCTCTGGTGTCCACCCGCAGGGCTTTGCGGGCCTCGGCGGCGTCCTCGAAGGAGTTCACGAACTCGGCGATCTCCAGCAGCCGCTCGCGCTCCTCGCGGTATTCGGCCTGGTCGAAGGTCTGGGGGAGCAGCTTCTCGCGGAAGTGGATCAGGGCCTTACTGGCCACCTCGGGCTTGACCTGACGCTGGCGCAGCTCCTTGTACTCGCCCATCAGGTCGCTGGGATGCTGGTCGCTCTTGAGGGCCCGCATCAGGTTGCCGTAGGAGTAGACGCCCATTCGGGTGCGCTGCTCGCCCTCCAGGCCCGGGTTGAGCCCGGTCTCGAAGTCGCGCAGCTCGTGGATGGTCGCCAGGCACTCCTCCAGCGGATGCCGCGGGGAAGCCCAGGTCAGCCCATGAGCGTAGAACTGCTTCTCCTTGTCGTTGAGCCCGTTATCGGACACGATCACGCGATGGTGAAACTCGGCCAGCTCCAGCAGCTTGCGGCTGGGCTGGGGGATCTGGCCCGAGGAGAGATCCAGCTTCTCGTGGCCCACCCGGCCGTAGAGGCTCACGCCCAGCATCGTGTAGCGCTGGTCGGTGAGGGCGTGGTAGGCGCCCGAGGCGTCCAGGTCATTCAAGGTATCCTCGCCGCGGTTGAAGGTCAAACCGATGGAGCCCAGATCGCGCAGGCGTCGGGCCAGCGGGTCTTGATCCAGCCGGGGCACGCTCTGGCCCAGGGCGAAGAACTCCACCGTCTCGAGGTCGGCCAGCGAGTTCACCGGGAACATCCCCTTGGAGCCAGGAGCCTGGGCCCAGAGGGACTTGACATCCTTTTCGTCCCGCTCCAGGGCGCGATAGGCTCCGTAGACCCCCACCGGGCGGCTGGCGTTGTTCTTGAGGGCCTCGCCCACCGAGTAGTCAGCCCGTCCCTCGGCCTCCAGAATGCGAAACTGCACCCCGGCCTGCTCCAACTGCTCGAGCCGGCCGGCCAGGGACGGGTTGGCCAGTTGCTGCGAGTCGCCCGCCAGAAACAAGCTCTCGGCGTCCTTGAGATCCTGGAAGCTGTGGATCTTGACCTGCTTGACCACGTCCTTGTCCACTCGCTCGAAGAAGCTGTCCCTTTCGGCGGCGGCCGGGTTCGGCAGCGAGAGGGTGAGCCGGCCGAGGGTGGATTCGGGGTAGTCGTAGGTCATGAGGTGGCGCTCGAGCGACTCGGCCGTGTAGTCGGTCGTCCCCCAGCTGCGGGGCTGATTGGGGTCGCCGATGGCCGAGAAACGGAACCCCTTCGCCTCGAACTCGTCGAGCAGGGTTCTCAGGTCGGCCGCGGCGGTGGCCGAGAGCACCCCCGAAAGGGGCCCCGGAATGGCCTGGCAGGAAGCCCAGAGCCCCAGTTTCTCGACTTCCGACCAGAGGGGACGCAGGGCGGGCCCGCTGGTGGCTTTCACCGGCTGCATCAGCTGCGGGTCGCTCACCGAGCCGGGGGCGAAACCGTCGCCCGGGCTCGCGGTGGCAGCCGAGGGACGCCTGGCGGCCTCCAGGCGGTAGTTGGGCTGGCCGAAGGGCTGGATCAGCATGCTTGAAGTCTATCCGGAGCTGCCGAAAAATTCTTGAAGGCCTCACCGGTCGGGCCCGAGAAGGCGCTGTTTATGAACGTGATCATCGTGGGAGCTGGCCCGGTGGGCCTGATGCTGGCCTGCCAGTTGCAGCGACGGGGAGTGAGCTACCGCTTGCTGGAGACTCGCCCCCGGCGCGATTACTGGTGCAAAGCCCTGGGCGTGAGTCCCCGCACCCTGGAGATCTTCGACCAGATGGGCTGTCTGGACGAGGCCCTCAATCGCGGCCTTTTCTTTCGGGCCGTCAACACGGTGGTGGACGGCCAGGTGGTGGCCCGGGTGGAGACCGATCCCGAGCAGTATCCCTATGGCGCCATCGCCCTGGGCCAGTACGACAGCGAGGAGGTGCTCGAGCAGCAGCTTCGCCGCCAGGGCGGAAAGATCGAGCGGGGAGTGACGGTGAGCGAAGTCTCGGCCAGCCCCGAGGGGGTGGAGGCCGTGCTCGAGACCGGAGAGCGTTTGCAGGGCAGCTACCTGGTGGGCTGCGACGGGGCCCACAGCCTGGTGCGCAAGACCATGGGGGTGAGCTTCGAGGGCGGGCGCTACCCGCAGGTGTTCCTGCTGGGCGACATCGAGATGGACTGGCCCCACCCCCACGGCGAGGTCTGGAAGCTGGTGGTGATGGAGGAGGGCGAGCTGGTCAACCTCGTGGTGGTGGTGCCCATTCCGGGCAATCCGCGCCGCTACCGCCTGTCCATGGCCGCGCCGCCGGAATACTGGCCCGAAGAGGCCGAGCTGCCGGAGGCCAACCTCGAGCTGCTCGAGCGGTTGGCCGCCCCGGCCCTGCCGGCTGGAACCAGGCTCTCCAACCTGCGCTGGGCCTCCTTCTACCGCATCAGCCACCGGCTGGCCAGCCGTTATCGGGTGGGACGTCTGTTCATCGCCGGGGACGCGGCCCACATTCACCCTCCGATCGGAGGGCTGGGCATGAACACCGGCCTGCAAGACGCCTACAATCTGGGCTGGAAACTGGCTCGAGGAGGCGAGAAGCTGCTGGAGAGCTACCATCTCGAGCGCCACAAGGTGGGTGAGCAGGTGGTGGCTCTGACCGCTTCGCGCATGGATGACGCCACATCCGGCAAGGAACGCGACGAGGCGGCCGAGGAGCGGGCCAATACCCAGCTCGAGATCAGCTACGCCGACGGCCCCCTGGCCTTCGGGGCCGTTCCGGCCGGGCATCGGGGGGCCGCTCCGGGCGAGCGCCTGGACTTCGTGGACAAGCTTCGCAGGCTCTACATCCGGCGCAGCTCGCGCCTGATCGATTTCATGCGCGAGGGCGAGTTCCACCTGTTAGGCTACGGCGGAGGCTGGCCTGAGTTTCGCTCGCTGAGCGCGCGCCTGCGCTCGAGTCTGGGACCCGAGTTGCGCTGCTGGGCGGTATCCGATTCCCCCCGGTTGCCCGAGCTCCATGAGGAGGTGCCGGTGTTGCAGGATTCACGAGGTCGCGCCCACGGCGCCTGGGGGGACGGTCCCGGTGCCATTCTGGTGCGGCCGGACGGTCACGTGGCATGGCGCGGCGGGATCAGCGGCGACGAAGAGCTGGAGCGAGCCCTGACCGTGCTCAGCGGCGGAGCCTGAGGAAGATAGCCGGCTGGTTCTCCATGATGCCCTGCAGGAAGTCGACGCTCATGCCATCGCGGAATTTCTCCTCGGGCAGTCCGAGCTCTTGGGCCCTGGACTTGATCATGTCCATCGACTCGCTGAACTGATTGAGGTCCTGGCGGTCGAACGAACGCGCCTGGCGCTGTTCGGGCGTGAGGGCCTCCCAGCGCCGGGTGGCTTCCTCGCGCTGCGGCGGGGTGAGCTTCTCGACCGGCTGTCCGGTCATCTCCTCGATCCCCTTGCGCAGCTGGCTCC
>CAZWUN010000460.1:3421-3839 GCA_964637145.1 uncultured Burkholderiales bacterium | reverse complement strand
GGGGGCGCCTCCATACAAGTCTGTCGGCGCGACTTTAGCTCGACTTGCTGTGCGGCAATGCGCCGCTAACCTGTCTTCGTCCTGCCGGCAGGGGTTGAGGAATTTGTTGAGAAATCATCAATGCATGGGGGTTTACTCGCAGAACCTCGAGTTGAGCACGAGCCGAAAGGGCCTGCACGAGATTACCGGCCAGGTGCGCGAGGTCGTGCGCGCCAGCGGGTTGGGGAGCGGTATGTGCAATGTGTTCATCTGCCATACCTCGGCCAGCCTGTGCATTCAAGAGAACGCCGACCCCACCGCTCGAGCCGATCTCGAGGCCTTCTTCGAGCGCCTGGTCCCGCCCGACCAGCCCTATTTCCAACACACCTCCGAAGGCCCCGACGATATGCCCAGTCATATCAAAAGCGCCCTCACCGAG
>CAZWUN010000460.1:0-3411 GCA_964637145.1 uncultured Burkholderiales bacterium | reverse complement strand
CATCCCCATTCAGAGCGGCCGATTGGGCCTGGGCACCTGGCAGGGAATCTACCTCTTCGAGCATCGCGAACGGCCCCACCGCCGCAAACTGGTGGTCAGTGTCTGGTAATGCTGAGCTGGTTCAAATTCAAAAAGACCCCCGGTACCGACGAGCGTCGCCAGATCGTGCGGCGGCGACTGTATCTCGACGTGGTCTGCCACATGCCAGTCGAGGGCCAGTTCGACCGCGACTTCAAGGCCGTGATCGTCGACATCGGTCCCGGAGGCATGAAACTCCGCAGTTACGAGAGCCTGACCAAGGGCAACCGATTCTTTGTCGAATATACAGACAATATTCCCGGAGTGCACTGGACGCGCGTCCATTGCGCGGTGGTCTGGGCCGTCAAGAGCAAGGTCAACTTTGAGACGACCGTGGGCTTGATCTACCTCGAACCGGCTGCCAATATGGCCAAATCGTGGGTCAAGTTCGTGCTCGAAGACGTGGGATTCACTCCCGACACCCTGCGCGAACGAAGACAGAGCATTCGGGCCCCGGTCGCCACGCCCGGAAAATTATTGGGATACGACCCGTCCGTGGGCGAGATGGAAGCCAGCGGCAAGATTACCAGCCTGTCCATGGGCGGAGCCATGGTGGAGACGAGCGACCCGATCATGCAGGGACGCGAGGTCAAGTTGTTCTTCCTGGCAGCCGAATTCAAAGGTCTGATGTTCCCGGGCAAAGTCATCGAGGTGAAGGCGCAGGAGAAAAAGTTCCTGCATTCGGTCGTGTTTCAGTCGGTAACGCCTGACCAGCGCAAGGTTCTGGCCGGCTATCTCCAACGCTATATGCGCGAGACTGCCCCCAAATAGCCCTTCGTGCTATAATCAACCCATGCAGGCGGTCAGCGCTCTCGACCCAAGCGCCCTGAAAGCTCTCCTGGAAGCCGGTCGCGAGCCTCAGGCCGTGCTCGATCGTCACGGTCAGGTGCAGGTGGCGAATTCCGCCTGGGAAGGCCGCTTCGGACTTGGTCCTGCGCCATCCCGGGGCCTGCGATTCGTCAATCTGAGCCAGGAGCTGCTCCTGGCCACCTGTGCCCCCGAACTCGTCCAGGTTCCCGGTTTTGTGGTCACCCTCGACAGCCGGGGCACCATTTTGTTCTGCAACCTGATTCTGCCTGGCCTGACCGGCGAGCAGGTGCTGGGCAGCTCGATCTACCAGTGGGTCGAGCCCGACTATCACGCGGTCATCGACCAGAGCGTCCGGAGCGTCTTCGAACTGGGAGAAACGGTAAGCTTTGAGGTTCCGGGTCCCGGTCCCCACGGAACCCGAGCCTGGTATACCGGGAGCGTGGGGCCCGTCCGACGGGACGGCCGGGTCGAGTTCGCCAATCTAGTGGCCGTCGACAGCACCGCCTCGCGACAGGCCCGCGACCAGCTGACCCTCTACGAGCAGATCTTCCTCAATTCCAACGACGCCATCGCCGTGGTCGACCTTCAGGGCAAGTACCTGATGCAGAACCAGGCCCACGCCGAGTTGCTCGGCTATACCGACCGGGAGCTGGAAGGCCAGACCCCGGCGATCCACCTGGGCGAAGAGGTCTTTGGAGCCATCGCAGCCGAGCTCGCCGCCAACGGCAAATGCCGGACCGGAGCCCTCAGCCGGGCCAAGGACGGCACCACCCGCCCGCTCGAGCTGTCGGCCTTTACCGTGTTCGACGGCGAGCAGAAGCCGGTCTGCTATGTGGGCATCAAGCGCGACATGAGCGAGCACAAGGCCATCGAAGAGGAGTTGGCCCGGGCCCGCGACGCGGCCCTCCACTCGGCCCGCCAGAAATCAGAGTTCCTGCGCAACATGAGCCACGAGATCCGCACTCCCATGAATGGCGTCATCGCCATGACCGAGCTCTTGCTGGACACTCCTCTCACCGAGGAGCAACTGCGCCTGGCAGAAACGGTCCATTCCAGTGCCGACTCGCTCGTGACCATCCTGGACGACGTGCTGGATTTTTCCAAGATCGAGGCAGGTCTGCTCAAATTCGAGTCGGTGGTCTTCTCTCCTGAGGCCGTAGTGGAAGCGGTGCTGAGCCTGCTTCGCGGACAGGCCCTGGCCCGCGGGCTTGAGCTGAGCTGTCAGCTCTCAGAGGAGGTGCCCTCCACGGTTGTGGGCGATCCGGGCCGCCTGAGACAAGTTCTGACCAACCTGGTCGGCAATGCCCTCAAGTTCACCCAGCAGGGCTCGGTGAGGGTCCGGGTGACGGAGCCTTCCAGCGGCCTGCTCGAGTTCGAGGTCGCTGATACCGGGCCAGGCATCAGCCAGGAAGACCAGACCCAGCTCTTTCACCCATTCTTCCAGACCCAGGCCGGACAGAGAGCCGGTGGGACGGGTCTGGGGCTGGCCATATCGCTTCAACTCGTCAAGCTGATGGGCGGGGACATGCGCGTCGTCAGCCAGCCGGGCCAGGGCGCGACCTTCTCGTTCACGGCTCGATTCAAGCAGCCCGCGGCCCAACAGACGCCGGGGCCGGACGGCCAGGTCCGGCAACCGCTTCCTTCCGACTTGCGCATCCTGGTCGTGGAAGACAACGCCATGAATTCGGCCGTCATCGAGCGCCAGCTTCGTCGACTGGGTCTCGAGCCGAAGCTGGCTCGAGACGGCCGAGAGGCGGTGGCGCTGGCTGGCCAGGAGGCTTTCGACATCGTCTTGATGGACTGCGAGATGCCACGAATGGACGGGTACGAGGCCTGCGCCGAACTGCGCCGTCAGGGTAGCCGGCAACTGGTCATCATCGCCATGACCGCCCACGCCCTGGAGGGAGATCGCGAGCGCTGCCTGGAGGCAGGCATGGACGACTACCTGAGCAAACCGGTGACGAGCGAGCAATTGCGCTGCATGCTGGAGCGCTGGTCGAAAGGTCGCTGAGCCCGCTCAGGCCGGGGCCGGGCTGGCTTCTTCGGTGGGCATCAAGATGGGATTGACAGGGCGGCTGGCGTAGCGCACGATGCGCACTTCGGCTGGCGAGGTGATCTTGTCCAACTCGCCCACCATCAGGTCCAGGGCCCGTTCAGCCTTGAATCCTCCCGATCCAGCGCCGAGCACCGGGAACGCCACCGAGCGAAAGCCGTGCTGATCGACCAGGGCCATGGCATTGCGTACACCCTCGGTGATGGAGCGGGCGCTGGCCCGCCAGAGAAGATTGATGCCAGCCACGTGGATGATGGCTTTGTAGGGAAGCCTCCCGGCTGAGGTAAGCACCGCCCCTCCCAGGGGAATGGGGCCGTGGCGCGCCACCTCGCGAAAGGGAGCCAGGCCGCCGTGACGCTTGATGGCCCCCGAGACCCCCTGAGGCAAGAGCAGCCACCATGGCAGCACGTTCCGATTCCAGGCGTTGACGATCACCTCGACCGGCTGGCGGATCAGATCTCCATGGACAA
>CAZWUN010000459.1:2468-3840 GCA_964637145.1 uncultured Burkholderiales bacterium | reverse complement strand
GCGGGTCGACTGCTGCGGCTGGTCCTGGCGGGTCGACTGCTGCGGCTGGTCCTGACGGCCGGGCTGCTGCGGCTGGTCCTGACGGGCGGGCTGCTGAGGCTGGTCCTGACGGGTCGACTGCTGCGGGCCCGAACCAGACTGCTGCTGCTGGCCGTCCTGGCGCTGCTGTTGCTGCTGCTCCTGTCTGCCCTGCTGCTGCTGTTGCTGCTGCTGGCCGCCGCCGCCTCCCTGCCCACGGCCATCGCCGCGATCGCGATAGGATTCTTGTTGACTCGAGCTGGTCGAACTGCTCTGGCTCTGGCTCTGCTGCGGTTGACCCGTGTCGCTTCTGTATTTACTCGAATCGGACTGGCTCTGACTGGACGACTGCTGTCCGCTGGAGGACTGCTGCTGGCTGTCCTGACGCTGCTGCTGCTGTTGCTCCTGCCGACCCTGCTGCTGCTGTTGCTGCTGCTGGCCGCCGCCGCCGCCCTGGCCACGGCCGTCGCCGCGCTCGCGATAGCTCTCCTGTTGGGGCTGCTGTTGTTGTTGCTGTTGCTGTTGGTCACGTCCGCTGCCGCTGCCACTCTGTCCACCACGCGAATCCTGCTGCTGAGATTGCGACTCACCGCCGCTGCTCACGCGCTGCTGGGGCTCCTGACGCTGCTGAGGCTGCTGAGCGTCGCGCTGCACCTGAGACTGACGGGCCGTCTCTTGCTGAGTGCGGGACTCGCCCTGGAGCTGCTGGCCCTTCTGTTGATCGCGCTGCTGCTCTTGTGCGGTCCCCTGTCGCTGAAAGCTGGACTCCTGGCGACTCGAATCTGGCTGCCGCTGGTCCGGCTGGCTGTCGCTGCCAAACGATTGGCCCTGGCCATAGGCCTGAGAATCGCTCTGGAACTGCTGCTGTTGATACTGCTGCCGAGGCCGTTGTGCCTCAGGCTGAGGCTGAGCTTGCGGCTGTTGCTGGGGTGCCTGACTCTGGGTCTGGGACATCGGGTTGTAAGACGTAGGAGCATCCGGAGCCGAGGCGGAAGCCGCCGAGGCCGCTGCCGGCGAGCCGCCGGTACCGGTGCTCGAGGAGCCCGAGCTGGCGCCCGAGCTGCCCTGTCCGGGGGCCGAAGAGCTTGTCGATGCACCTGTCGGAGTGGACGCGGACGAATCCCCCGAGCTCGAGGCCGAGCTGGCGGAAGGCGTCGACTGGGCCGAGCTGGCTGACCCGGAGGTGCCGGACGCCGCACTGGACGATGGGGCGGCGGCGGTCCCCTCCGTGGAGGTGCCCGAAGCACTGCTGGCCGGAGTCGGATTGCTGGGGGCGGTGGAGCTGCTCGGAGACGGATTGGGCGTACTGGTTGGATTGCTCGACGCAGGCGAACTCGAGGTGCTCGGGGGCGGT
>CAZWUN010000459.1:0-2368 GCA_964637145.1 uncultured Burkholderiales bacterium | reverse complement strand
GACGTCGTGGGGGCCGCCGGAGCGGCACTGGTGGGAACGGACGAGCTGCTCGTGGTAGAAGGATTACTGGCCCCGGTATCTGTCGCTGCGGGAGCGGCGCCACTTTGAGTTGTAGCGGGAGCAGCCGCGGGCGTGGCATTGCTGGCGGGAGTCGCGCTGGCCGACGTCGTGGGGGCCGCCGGAGCGGCACTGGTGGGAACGGACGAGCTGCCAGTGGTGTTTGCCAGGGTGTCTCCCGCGGTGTTCCCTTGAGTTGCACCGGGAACGGTGGCCGCAGGCGTGGCGCTGCTGGTGGGGGTCGCGCTGGCCGACGTCGTGGGGGCTGCCGGTGGTGCACTCGCGGGAGCGGTTGAGCTGCCCGGGGAGGAAGCATTACTACTTGCCAGGGTATCTGCCGCTGCGGGAGCCTGAGTTGCGGCGGGGGGGCCGGCCGCAGGCGCGGTATTGCTCAGAGGAGTAGCACTGGCCGATACCGAGGGGGCCGTCGGAGTTGGACTGCTCGGAACGGTGTTTGTACTGCTGGCAGTAGGATTTGGCGCGGCTGCATCGGCCGCCGGAGTGGCCCCAGCGGCCGTAGCGGGGGCGGACACAACCGGCGTGGAGCCAGCGCCAGGAACAGTCCCACCTGATCCCTCGGCCAGTCCTCCCTGAGAGACAGGCGCCGTCACCGGAGTGGTCGGGGCCTGGGTCTGGGTCTGGACTGGGGCCTGGGTCTGGGTCTGGGCTGGGGCCTGGGTCTGGGTCGGAGTCGAGCCCGGCACGACTGGAGTCCCCCCCGTAGCGATCGGGGTGGCCGACTGTTCCGCTGCAGGTGCCAACGGAGAGTTCAGCGCGCTCGTGTTGGTGGTCGTGGTGGCGGTCGGACCCGTAGTGCCGGTGGTGGTGGACGTGGGGTTGTTGGTCGTGGTTGTTGTAGTTGTGGGACTCGTGGTGCTTGTCGTCGTCTGTGTGCCGCCTGCCAGGTTGTCCGTAACCACGGGCTGGTTGCCCGAGGCCGGAGGGGGGGGAGCCGGGGTACCGGCCGCCGGAACGGACGGGGCTGGAGTGCCGGGAACGGACGGGGCCGGAGTGCCGGGGGCTGGAGTGCCGGCCGCCGGAACGGATGGGGCGGTTGGAGCCAAAGACCCGGTAGTGACCTGATTGCCCCCGACTTCGAGGCCCGCAGGATTGGCCTGGCCGCCCGACTGTCCTCCTCCGCTTTGATCCCCAGTTGCTCCCCCGCCAGCTGATGCAGTGATAGGGGCTACCGCCCCGGCCGGATTGGGGACAGAGGCAGGCGTGGACGGGGGCTGACTGCTCGGGCCGGTTAGTGTGCCGCTACTGGCTACCGAGGCTTCCGGAGGGGTGGAAGCGACCACTGGCTGGGGAATTGGTGCTGGAGCTGGCGCGGGGGCAGGCGTGGTCGCGCTGGCGGTAGCCGGAGCCGGAGCGGGCGCAGGGACAGGCGTGGTCGCGCCGGCGGTCGCCGGAGCTGGAGCAGGCGCCGGGGCAGGCGTGGTCGCGCCGGCGGTAGCTGGAGCGGGCGCGGGGGCAGGCGAGGTCGCGCCGGCGGTAGCTGGAGCTGGCGCAGGAGTAGTCCCAGGCACCGTCTCTGCTGGACTGGGGATCGCCCCGCCAGCCACAGGTTGTCCCCCTGCGACCGGAGCGGAGCTGTTCTGAGTCTGAACCTGCCCAACGGGTTGGACCACCTGCGCACCACCCGGAATGACCTCGCCACCCTGACCAGGCACTCCCGCGGCCGGAGTGGCGGGAGCCGGGGCGGCCTGCCCGGATACGCCGGCAGACGCAACCGTCGCTGGAAGTGGAGCCGAGGGAGTTGCTGGTGCAGGCGCGGGGGGCCCGGCGGGCGCAGCCGGAGCTGAAGCCGTCGCCTGGGCTGGCGGTGGGGCCTGCCCTGCGGCAGCGATGGCTGGATCGGTCACAGGCGAGGGGAGCGGCATACCGCCAGCAGCCGGCGCCGGGGCAGGCGGAACCGTGCTGGCAGTTGGCGCCGGAGCGGGCGGAACCGTGCTTGCAGCCGGCGCCGGAGCGGGCGGAACCGTGCTGGCAGCCGGCGCCGGAGCGGGCGGAACCGTGCTGGCGGCTGGCGCCGGAGCGAGCGGAACCGTGCTGGCAGCCGGCGCCGAATCAGGCGGAACCGTGCCGGCGGCAGGCGCAGCAGCAGGCGGAAGCGTTCCGGGGGCTGGCGCCGGAGGCGGAACCATGCTCGCGGCTGGCGCCGGAGCGGGCGGAACCGTGCCGGCGGCAGGCGCAGCAGCAGGCGGAACCGTGCCGGCGGCAGGCGCAGCAGCAGGCGGAACCGTGCCGGCGGCAGGCGCCGAATCAGGCGGAACCGTGCCGGCGGCAGGCGCAGCAGCAGGCGGAAGCG
>CAZWUN010000458.1:0-3864 GCA_964637145.1 uncultured Burkholderiales bacterium | reverse complement strand
ACGCCAACGTGGTCATCGAAGCCCTCAAGAAGCGCTTCCCCCACATCCAGGGCCCGCCCACCGACGACATCTGCTACGCCACCACCAACCGCCAGGCGGCCGTGCGCAAGATGGCCGCCGACTGCGACATCATCCTGGTGATCGGCTCGCCCACCTCCAGCAACTCCAACCGCCTGGTGGAGGTGGCCAAGAGCCACGGCTGCCGCTCGCAGCTCATCAACGACGCCTCCGAGATGAACCAGGTCGACCTGAGCGGGGTCGAGACCCTGGGCATCACCGCCGGCGCCTCCGCCCCCGAGACCCTGGTGCAGGAAGTGCTGGCCTGGGTCAAGCGCCACCACGAGGTGGTGGTGGAGCCGTACAACGTGGTCGAGGAAGACGTCACCTTCACCCTCCCGCGCGAGCTGGTCACCCTGGCCAAACGCGAGCGCGTGGCCGACAACCTGCTCGAAAAGCACGTCCAGCCCGCCGCCCGCTGACTTCAACTTTCCTGTCAGGCAAGGCTCGGGACTGAAACGGTACCATTCGTCACTGAATCCCATCTTGGGCTCGGCTAGACTCTGGAGTATAATCCTTTTGTACACCAGGAGGGACTTGCCATGGATCGCCGACTCGAGTATCTGGAAACCGCCGTCAAAGATCTGCGCCAGCGTCAGAGCGAGGACTTTGCATTTACCATGGAGTGTCTGGCGGACATGCGCGACGATGTCCGCCGCATTGATGGGAACGTGAAGCAGTTGGAGACCACCGTCAGGCAGCTGGAGGAGAACGTGAAGCAGCTGGGTGACAGCGTGCAGCAGCTGGGTGACCACGTCGACCGCCTCCACACCGGCCTGGGCCGTAGCAATGAGCACCACAACGCCTCGCTCCAGCTGATGGACCTCTTGCACGGGGTCCTGGTGGCCGAGATCCAGCATCGCGATGAGGAGATGGACGAGATTCGGCGCCGGCTCGACCGCCTCGAGAACCCCCCGGCCGCCTGAGCTTCAAGCCCTCCCCCAACGACGCTCGGCGCGGCCGCTCGACCGCGACGACTCGAGAACCCCCCGGCCCCCCCGCGAGCCTTCGTGGCTGAATGGTCCGGCCAGACCCGGCTGAAAACCGGCGATCAGGATGAACGGGGGCCTCCCAACAGAAAAAGCCGCCCCTCGCGGAGCGGCCTTTCCCTGGTCGAGCCTCAGGCTAAGCGGCGGCCTTCTGCTCGGCCGGCGGCGCCGGAGCGGCCGGGGGCTGAGCCGGGGGCTGCTGGCCCGAGGACGCCTGGATGGCGTTGGCCCAGTCGCCGAGCTGCTGGCTGAACTTCTGGTCCACCGCAGCGGCCTGGCTGGCGCGACCGCCCACCACGTTGGCCAGGATGATGCCGCCGAACAGCATGCCCGTGCCCACCGGGCCAGGAATGCCGAGCAGCGCGGGGCCGAGGAATCCGCCCGCCACCAGGGCCAGGCCACCCAGGGTGGCGTAACGGGCCTTCTTGGCGTTGGCGGCGGCGGACGCGTCCACGTTGGCCTTGATCTCGCCCAGGCTCTCGCCCTGGAAGCGGTCGATGTTGGCCAGGAAGAAATCGTTCTCGGCCCCATCGGCGCGCTTGTAAGGATTGGTTTCGTCGGAAGCGACGGTGGAGCCGTAGTTCTGTGCGCGGCTCAGAAGGTCGGCCCGGCTGGTGTTGGCGCTGGTGATGTTCATGATATGCCCTCCCGTAATTCTCTCTGTCTGGTTTTCTGGTCGAGGGACAGTATAGGACACCTCGCCTCGGGAGGGATGAACTTCAGGTTAACCGGTCTGAACCGGAGGTAAACGGTCCGCCAATCGAACCCGCCCGGCCGGATGCAAGCAGAGGAGAGGGCCTGCGCCACCAAGAACCCGGCTGCTTCGTGACGTCCGAAATGGCGCAGGCGCTAGGCCTTCTGGTCATTCTGATCGCCCTGTTCGCAAGCGAGCGAATGCGGATGGATCTGGTTGCGCTCCTGGGAGTGGTGGCCCTGATCCTGTCGGGCCTCTTGACCCCGAACGAGGCGCTGGCCGGCTTCTCCGACCCCCTGGTGCTCTCCATCGCCGGACTGTTCGTGGTCGGAGGCGGGTTAATGCACACGGGCGTGGCCGACCGGGCGGCGCTGCTCATCGGGCGCGTGGCCGGCAAGACGGAATCGACTCTGATCGGCGCCGTAATGGTCGGCGCGGCGGTTCTGTCCGCCTTCATGAGCTCGACCGGCACGGTGGCAGTGTTGCTGCCGGCCGTCGTCAAACTGGCGCGCCGCTGCGAGCTCCCCCCTTCTCGCCTGCTCCTGCCGCTGGCCTACGGGGCCCTGCTCGGCGGGCTCTTGACGCTGATCGGCACGGCCCCCAACCTGGTGGTCAGCAGCCAGCTGCAGGCCGCCGGGAGGGAGCCGTTCCGCTTCTTCTCCTTCACCCCGGTGGGACTCGTGCTGCTGGCAGGTGGAGTGACCTACATGATCGTGGTCGGGGCGCGGATCATCCCGGCCCGCGCGGGACGCGCCTCCTCGCCAGGCAGCCCTCCGCGGTTGGATCTGGCCCGGGAGTACCAGCTCGACTCGGAGCAGTTTCTGGTCAAAGTCGGTCCCGAATCGCCCGCAGCGGGACACACGGTAGCCCAGCTCGAGCTGCGAAAACGATTCGGGGTGACGGTTCTCGAGACCAGCGATGCCTCCGATGCCTTCGCCAGCCCCGAGCAGGTGCTCACCTCCGGGGCTCGGGTCAGGGTCCAGGGGTCCCCGCAGTCGGTCCTGGACATGGCCTCGGAGCTGGGGTTGCTCCTGCTGCCGGGAACGGGTCGTGCCCAGTACCCCGGAGACCAGACCGGGCTGGCCGAGGTGCTGCTGACCCCACGGTCCCAACTCCTGGGTCAGAGCCTGAAGGAGCTCTTGTTCCGGGACCGGATGGGAGTGACCGTGCTGGCTCTGTTGCGCCAGGGGAAGCGGATCGCCCCTCCGGCCATGAGCGATTCGCCGCTCGAGTTCGGGGATACCCTGCTGGTGGCCGGTCCGAGGGACCGTCTCGAGCTGATGAGCAGCGAGCGACGGAATTTCGTGGTCATCGCCGAGGGGATGGTCGATCCCGACCCTTCCAATCCTCGCGCCTGGACGGCCCTGGCGCTGATGTCGGCCATGCTGCTCGTGCTGACGCTCGATCGCCTGCCGATGGTAGCGGTCGTCCTGGTGACGGCTCTGGCCATGGTCTTGACGCGCTGCTTGACGGTCGAGCAGGCCTATCGCTCCTTGAACTGGGAGAGCCTGGTCCTGATCGCGGGGATGCTCCCGATGGCAACGGCCCTCGAGAAAACCGGAGGCATCGCCTTTCTGGCCGAGCATTTCTCGGCCGCTGCCGCGGGGGTCGGGGCCGACGCGGTGCTCCTGGCGATGTTGCTGCTGACGACCACTTTCAGCCAGTTTCTCTCTAACACGGCGGCTACGGTCCTGGTCGCGCCCCTGGCCCTTCGCATGGCTCTATCGCTCGGGTTGGATCCCCGGGTCATGCTCATGATGGTCGCCGTGGGCGCCTCCACCGCGCTCTCCACCCCGATGTCCTCTCCGGTCCTCACTCTGGTCCTGGGGCCCGGGGGATTTCGGTTCGGTGACTTCGTACGATGCGGCATTCCGCTGCAGCTTCTGTTGATGCTGCTGGCCTTGCTGGCGGTTCCGCGCCTGGTGTGAGTCGGGCCGTGTCAAACAGCCAGGGCGCAGCGCCAGCGAGCGGGTGAAGGTGGTGCCCTGGGGCCTATTTGTGGCCTGGAGTATGCTCCCAGGAAGCCTCCCAGGAGGGCGGCCACCCCAGGCTGCCCACGCCAAGAAAGCCCGTCAGCGCCGAGAGGCCCACCAGAGCTAGCGCAGCGGCGAGGCCCGCCTCCCA
>CAZWUN010000457.1:0-3870 GCA_964637145.1 uncultured Burkholderiales bacterium | reverse complement strand
GTGGACGCCGACGGCGCCGTGTCAGCCGAGGCCGTCCTCGAGCGCGCTGGTCGCGAGATGGAGCGCTATCCGCGCCAGGTCCAGGCCCAGACCCAGACCGACTACTACCTGGCAGCGGGGAGCCTTCCCACCCACCTGAAAGCGAATGGGTGGCACGGCCTCAAGACGTGGTGGGATAGCCGGTCGCGCCTGGTGGAAATCATTAGCCCGCCTTCGCAGCAAGATTTTCGCAAGCCATTTCGCTGGCTGGAGAAGTCCCTGGAGAGTCCGGAGCTGCTCGATGCCTGGACCGCTCCCGCCGCAGTGGCGCGAGAGGCAGGTCGGTCAGCCCTGGAGGAGACCGAGTCGATGATTCTCGTCGGCGGCGTGCCGCTGCGAAAGCGGCTCTGACGAACCTACGGAGCCGGCGGAACGAAGTCGCGGAAGCTCTCGATGAAGATGCGCTCCAGGTATTCCTTGTCGGTCCCGTCGAGGTAGATCTTGGTCTTGGCGTCGGTTCCCGAGGGGCGCACGCAGAGGTCGCGCAGCTTGCCTCCAGGCGCAAACCAGAACTGCAGGCCGTCTGACCAGAGGTCCACCCGCTCGAGCCGCTTCCACTCCTCGGCCATCTTCGGCATGGCGGCGGCCAGCCGCTCGCGCATCACCTCGATCGGCTCGCGCGCCAGCTGCTGGAAGAAGTCGTTGTAGCGCACCCGCTCGGCGATACCCGCCTTTTTGGCCCGGGCCAGCTCGTCGGGATCGAAGATGGCCTCGTTGTAGTGCACCTTGTCGCCCCGGGTCTCCATCGGGTTCATGATGCCGTTGTGCTGGAAAATCTGCTCGAGGTAGGTGTGCAGATAAGCCACCTTCTGGTTCCAGAGCCGGCTGACCAGCACCACCGCCGACACGCACGCCTCGCCGCTCGACTTCTCGCGCATGGCCAGGATCTGTTGACCCAGCACGTTGGGCACAGGTTGCCGAGGACCGCCGATCTTGCCGCCCGATTCCTCGCCCGCATGGTGCAGCTTGGGGTGAGCTCCGATCACCACCGTCTCGCCCAACTCCGTGGTTACCTGGGCGGGCTGGCCGGGGTGCCTGACCATGGACTCCTCCACCTGGCGGTTCACGGCGGCGATCTCCTTGAAGCCCACTGGCACCCGCACCACGGGGATCTTGTGGAAGGCGGCCCACTCGTCCCAGCTCAGGGCCGAGACATAGGTGTGCACGTCGAAGTTAGCATAGTCGTTCCAGAAGCCCTCATCCACCGCGGTGGCCCGGTCGTTCTCGGCCAGCATCAGGAAGAACTGGTTGGGCGAATAGATCGCGAAGTGGCGATCGTGGCCCAGGTCGAGATGCAGGATGCCCCAGCGGTCCAGGGCCGCCAGCTCGCTGGCCGGCACCACCTGGCCGGCCACGAAGCGGTCGGCGTCGGGGTCGACGTTGAACACCACCTGACCCAGCGGCGCATCGGCCAGCAGCCTGTCGTAGCCGGCCGTCTTGACCACCCCGGGCAGGCTGGCGTCCACGCTGTCGTGGACCACCTCATACTCCTGCGACCCCTTCTTCTGTCCGACCCGGAAGCCGATGTTGTGGAAGAAGGGGTCCTCCTCGGTGCGGATGTAGCCGCCCTGGAAGACCTGCTCGATGCCCAGCTCCTGGAGGAAAGCGGAGGTGGTCTTGAAGCCCGAGCCCCCGAAGAAATCGAGCTTGAGCCGCAGCCCGCTGTCGATGGCCTGGTGCACGTGCTTGAGAGCCTGGGCCGAGGCCGGGCCCATGCGCAAATACTCGGCGTAGAGGCGGGCCATGCGCGAGTAGCTGAGGCGCCGCATCAGGTGGGGATCGTTCTTGGCCGACAGCTTGATGGTGTAACCCTCTTTCTCGATCGTCTCGAGCAGCTCTTCCAGGTGCTCGACGATGCGAGCATACTGGGGCGGCAGGTACTGAGCCCCGTCGGGAGCCAGGATCTTGTCTGACTGCTTCTGGGGCGCGCCGTGACTCGAGGTGAAGTAGTCCCCGCCTGAGAGGCCGAGCATGTAGGTCAGGAAGCTCCAGACGAAGATGCAGCTGGTGTCGCCCGGCTTCTCGGTAAGGAAGACATACAGGCCGTTGGCGGCGTAGATGCGGCTCACCAGGTCCACGAAGCGAGGGGTGTTGGAACGCACCTCGCCCCCCACGATGCGCACCGGGTTGGCCTCCACGAACGGGAGAATGTCCTCCAGCGGGCGGTCGAACGTCTCCTCGATGGTGGCCGCGAAGGCCCCCAGCCGCGCTCGCACCTGGTCCACCGCCAGGTGCGGGAAGTCGCGTCCGGGCTGCAGCTCCTTGACCAGCCGACTGAGGCACTCGGCCAGCAGCGCGAACATGTACTCGTTGATGCGATAGCGGTGATCCCACGGGCAGAGCACGTTCTGATTCTCGCGCACTCCGGCGGTGGAGACTTTGGCCTCCTCGGCAAAAGCGCGTACCTGCTCGCGCAAGCCGATCTTCTTGGCCAGCTCGGGAGTAAAGCGGAACTCGACCGGGCCCTCTTGTTCGAGCGCGAACGGGGGATGCTGATCGAACTCGAAGTGGGCCTTCTGCCAGGCCTCCATGCTGGCCCTGGTCTGGGCCAGGTAGTAGTCGCGCATCTCCTGGGGGGTCATCGAGGGGGTGACGGTGAGCGTCTCGGCCATGGCAGCGTCCTCCTTGCGGGTGAGCGAGGCTTGTTCGCTCGCGGTGTCGAAGATTCCCTGCCATGCAGCTTCGTCCCGTGTCGTTTCAGGCTCTCCCTACGTCAGCCAGCCCGGCGGCCCCTTCGGCCGACGAAGGATTGGCCCTGGAGCGCCTGGAGGGCGACCGCGAGGAGCTCTCCCGCCTCAAGCGGCTGGCCCCGCCGGGCGCCTCGCTGGGCGACCTGGCCTCGTTCCACCGGATGGGCCGCAAGCAGTCGGACGAATCGCTGGCCAGCTCGCTGCAGTGGGTCCAGGGTGCCCTGACCACGAGCGGGGGCGCGCTGGGCAAGCTCTCCAGCGAAGATCGGGTGGAGGTGCTGCGCACTCTGCTCAAAGCCCACCCGGGCCAGCCCCTGGAAGCCCGCTTTCCGGGCGGCGAGCTGAGCGAGTTGAGCAAGGAAGTGGGCCGCTTCATGAACGGCGATGCCCACTGCCTGCTCGGTGAGCAGCGCTACATGGTTCCCCTGCAACAACCTCGACGGCCCATCTCGCTGGTACAGGCCGCCCGCGACTACGCCGGAGCCCTCGAGCGCATCCTCAAGTCGCCCGGCCGCCTCGATCCAGAGATGCAGCCCGACGACCGCGAGTGGGCCCTCGACTGCGTGCGCATCGAGAACGCCCACCTGCACCAGGACCCGGGTCGGGTGAGCCTGTTCCGCAAGCTGGTCGGCACCTTCCAGGATCCGGCCATCGCCCACGTGGTGATGATGGAGGTGGAGAGCCTGCCTGTTGCCCGCCAGGATGCCTATCTGAGCACGCTGGCCGGGGAGATGGCCGGCCTGGGCCCGCACGCCAGCGACTGGGAGAAGACCCGCAAAGAGGGAGCCCACGTCAAAGGCCTGGCGGCGGGGGTGCAGCTGGTGATGCAGGTGGCCCGTCCCGAGGATCATCCCTCCGCGCTGCTAGCCGAGCTCCGCGGACTCTCTCGCCGGCCGGGCACCGACGAGGAGCTCATCCGGGGGGGCGCCTGGCGCGGACCGGGCCAGAGCTGGTCGGAGGGCCTTCGCAACGACCCGCGCACCGGTCTGGAGAAAGAAGCTGACCTGCGCCTGGCCGAAAGCGTCTACCAGCGAGCGAAGTCGCGCGGGGAGAGCCACGGCGGGCTGCTCGAGCAGGTCAAGAGCTTGACCTTTCGCCTGCACGAGCCCGAGTATCTGGGCGTCATCGTGCACGCTCTAGG
>CAZWUN010000456.1:0-3871 GCA_964637145.1 uncultured Burkholderiales bacterium | reverse complement strand
CAAGCGGCACACGTGCCAGCTCTGGGCCCGGCACAATCTGTGCCACCTCCACAAGTGGCACACGTGCCAGCTCTGGACCCGGCACAATCTGTGCCACCTCCACAAGTGGCACAACCTGAGCCACGCCCCCGTTCATCTTTTGGATACAATCCGGCAACGCACGGGCAACGATCTGGCAAAGCTCGGTTCACACCCGGATGGCACGATCAGGGCATGAACAAGCCGTTTCACACAAAAATCCGAGAGCTGCGTCGCGAGCGTGGCTGGACGCAAGAGCAACTGGCCGCCCGGGTCAATCGAAGGCGCCATCGGGTGGCCAGCCTGGAGACCGGGCGGCGCATCCCGACCCGGGACGAGGTGCGGGCTTATGCGCGCATCTTCGGGTTGAGCGTGCACGAGCTCGAGCCGCCCGCGCGGCACCCGACCCGTCAGGTCCGAGCTCGTCGCAGGGGGGTCTACCGGCTGTTTCGGGCCAGGCTCCCCCGAGTCAAGCGCGCGGCGCAAGTGCCCGCATGGGTGCGCATCCTGCACGCTCGCAGAGTCTATGGACAGCTGGCCGAGCAACTGGTCAAGCGAACTCGTCAACGCGCCGATCGACCCGTGATTCGGCGGCTGCTGCCCGCGTGCTGGCCGGGCTCTCGGGACGAGGCCATGGTCTTGCTGCACGCCCTGGGCCAGGGGGCGATGCTGGAAGAGTTCTCTTTGATGCGGCTGGGATACCGCACTCTCCCTGTCATCGACGATACCCAGCGCATCGTGGGGGATCGACCGGTGGTCGGGTTGCTGCTCGAGGGCGACCCTCCGATACTGCTCTTCCCCCAGGTGTCCGTGCTGCTGGTGGATCGGCCGCCCGATTATCCCTACCGATCAGCCACCATGGACTTTCTGGTGGCGGTGTTCGTGCGTGGTCTGATCCGCTGGATCCACCTGGAGGTGGATGGGGATGGGCACGATAGCAGGCTGGATCTTGTGCGAGCCAGGCTGATCGGGTTGCCCCGTCTCAAGGTCCGTCCCGAGGATTTGATGCGCTCCGACTTTCTGGACTGGCTCAAAGGCCAGATTGAGGGAATCAGCGCCCCACCGGAGGACCTGGCCGCGGCCTGACCGGACGCCCCGAATCAGTCCCTGAGCGACGCTCCAAACCCGAAGTCGTCAATGAACCCCGCCGGATCGGCCGGCAGGGTCTGCCCGGGCGACCAGCTCCCGTAGCTCGGATTGGGCAGCACGTACCACTCGGTGCCCCAGCGGGCAGCGTTCTGATCCACCAGCGCGTAGCGAGCGGCCACCGGGTCGGACCCTTTGACGTAGGTCACGAAGTCGGCCAGATCGTCCCCGAAATAGGCCACCACCGCGTTCTCCAGCTGAACCTGGATGCGCCGGCGCTCCTTGGCTCCCTGGCTGCGGGTCAGCGACTCGCCCAGCCCCCAGCGCTCGGCCGCCGCGGCGTCAGCCGGCTTGTCCTCGAGCAGCAGTCGATCGGGTCCGGGGCGCGAGACGCCCAGCTGCTCGAGCACCGAAGCGGTCGACTCCTGGCCGCTGGAGGGCCGGTTGGAGACGTAGAACACCTTCACCCCGCGTGCCTCGGCGTGGCGGATGAAGTCCAGCGCCCCCGGCACCGAGCGGCGGGCTTTCTCCTCGCGGGCCTGGTAGTCGAGCCAGGCGCTCCAGGTGGCCGGCTTGAAGCTCTGGCCGCTCAGGTACAAGAACGCCTGGTAGCCCCCGTTGTCGAGCACCGTCTCGTCCAGGTCCATGATCACGGCCATCGGGCGCTCGCGCCAGCAGGGGCGATCCTCCACGAGAACCTTTTCCCGCACGACGGCGCTGCCCCCGTTCAGGGCCAGGCGCTGGTCCAGATCCAGGGTGGCGGTGCGGTAGGCTTGCAGGCAGAGGGCTCGGTACTCGGCTGAATTCTGCATCCAGAGGCCGGCCAGCAGGGCGGTGCGGTTGGGGTTCTCCTGGGCCGCCAGGCCCAGCGTCAGAGTCAGGGCGACAAGGGCGCCAACAACGGTGCGTTTCACGGGGCGCGGGTTCGGGCTCCGGTCAGGCCTTCCTGCCCCGGACCAACGCCCTGGCTACCCGACGATTGCCCGACCCCCCGGACCAGGGCCCTGGCTACCCGACGATCCCCGATGAGCCCCCGGACCAACCGTTATTAACGGCCTTCGACTCGCGGGCAGGACACCCCGGGAGCGCGCGGGGCTTTCCGGCCCCTTTCGGTCAGCCGCCAGACCGGCAAGAAGGGCGCTTCCTCCCCCCTGGCCGGGCAGAGGCGCTGCAGGCTGCAGCTTCCGCAGCCGGTGCCACAGGTGGGGGAGCGGTCATAGGCCTTGCCCACGTAGCCGCGGGCACTGAGCAGAGAGAGCAGGCCTTCGACCGCCTGCTCATCGGTCTTGAGCGCGCCAGCGAGCTCGGCGGTGGTGCGGGGACGTTCCAACAGCGCAAGCAGTTGCTCGGTCACGGCCACACCAGGTAGGCCACCAGGCCCAGCACGTAGGCCACCACCAGCTGGTAGAACACCGAGAAGGAGGCCCAGCGGCGCCCGAACTCCTGACGGATGGCTGCGACGGTGGCCACGCAGGGGGTGTAGAGCAACAAGAAGACCAGGTAGGCCAGCGCGCCCGCCGGGGCGATGCTGGTGGCCAGCGCTCCGGCCAGCCCGTCGGGGGCTTCGGGGGCCGGGGGGGCCAGCTGGGGCAGTCCGAACATAGCCGGGATGGCGTTGAGGAAGGCCCAGCAGGCGGTCAGGAAGCTCTGGCCCAGCTGCTGCAGGCCGTCCATCAGGCCCAGGGCGGCCACCGGCTCGGAGCCCAGGTAGCTCACTCCCAGCGTGCCGATCACGACTTCCTTGGCGATGAAGCCGGGGATGAGGGCACCTACCAGTCTCCAGTCGGTCACGCCCAGGGGAGCGAAGACGGGCACCAGAAGCTGCGAGAGCTGGGCGTAGAGACTGTTCTCGGGCTTGCCGCCGCCCACGTTGAGCAGCAGCCAGACCACCAGCACGGTGATGGTGATCGAGCCCCCGGCGCCCTTGATGAAGGCGAAGGTGCGCATCCAGGCCTGGCGCAGGGTCAGGCGCAGGGTGGGCAGGCGGTAGGCGGGCAGCTCCATGGCTCCGCTGGAGTGGCCGGTCGGGGCGAACTTGCCCAGCACGGCGGCGGTGGTCAGCCCGGCGGCCAGGCCCAGCAGGTAGAGCCCGAACACCACGGCCGTGGCCTGGGCCGGGAAGAAGACGGCTGCAAAGAGCACGAAGACGGCCAGACGGGCGCTGCAGGCGGTGAAGGGGATGGCCAGGGCCACTCGCAGGCGGTCGTTGAAGTCCTCCATGGTGCGGGTGGCGTAGATGGCCGGCACGTTGCACCCGAAGCCCAGCATGAGGGGGATGAAGCCCCGACCGGGCAGGCCGGCCCAGTGCATCACCCGGTCGGCGATGAAGGCCGCCCGCGACAGGAAGCCGCTCGATTCGGCAAAGCTCATGGCGAGGTAGAGGAAGAAGAGCACCGGGGCAAAGGCCATCACCGTGCCCACGCCGCCGATCAGGCCATCGGCCAGGAACGACTGCACGATGGGGGGCAGCGAGCTGCCCGCCACCCAGCCCGCCAGCACGGCCTGCACGGCGCCCACGAACTCGATCCAGGGGTCGGAGAAGAGGAACGTGAAGCGGAACACCAGCAGCATCCCCGCCAGGAAGAGCGGCAGGCCCAGCCACGGGTGCAGCAGCCAGCGGTCGATCTTCTCGGTGAGCTGGGGAGGAGCTTGCTGGCGCTGGAGCACCCTCTGCGACAGCTCGTGGGCGGTGCGATAGCGCTGCCCTGCGATCTCCAGGAAGGGATCCACCCCTTCGGCTTCCAGCCTCTGGCGCAGCGCTTCCGCC
>CAZWUN010000455.1:0-3886 GCA_964637145.1 uncultured Burkholderiales bacterium | reverse complement strand
ATCACGACCCGCCCCTTCTCATCGGGCGGGTCCACGTAGAGAAAGCGCCCCCCGGCATAGCTTCCGTGGCCGTTGCTCTGATCGGCGAAGATGACGAAGAAGCGGGTCTCGCCTTCCTCTTGCACGGGCTCGAGCTGATAGCGCTTGCCGGCGTGCTCGAACAGCAGCAATCCGGGCGAGCGCTCGCGGGTATCCACGCCCAGCACGTTGGGCACCGAAATGGTGCGGGGAGCCTTCTCAAAGCGCCCGGTAAGACGCCAGCTCGGGTCCACCGGATAGCGCTCGATGCCCCGGAATCCGGTCAAGATCGGGCTGGCCGAGTCGATCAGGCGCAGGCCCGGCTGTCCGTTGCGCACGATCAGATACCAGCTCAACGTGCCCAGCGAGAATCTCGTCTTCCCCTCGGGCTCTTGCAGGTCCAGCTGACCGTCCCAGGCGGGCTCCACCCCCGGCCCGGTCTTCAGGCTGACCGAGCCGTCCTTGCCCACCCGGTAGCTGCCCATGAAGGGCGCGCCCGAAGGGAAGACGAGCTTGTTGGAGGGATCGGTCCCGAAGGTGTTGTCGCCCGGCTCCAGCCAGAGCAGCCCCACCAGGGCCAGCCAGCCGTCCGGGCGCGTGAGCGATTCGATCCGCTTCTGGTGCCAGGCATCCACCGATCGCACGTAGTCGTCCTCCTCGGCCATGGCTGCCACCAGGACGCAGAGCAAAAGGCACGGTAGCAAGCGAGACATGGCGGCGCGCCCCTTCGGGATGCGCCCTACGAGCCCTCCCGAAAGCGCCGCGCCTGCTCCGGCATCGGCAAGGACGGCCGCGGCAGCCCCGCAGGCGTGCCGGCCCGAATGGGAACGTGGGCAAAGCGCAGCCCCGGGCCTCCTCCCAGCCAGCCAACCAGCTCCTCGGGCCGGGACAGGCGGGTCACCTCCGGGTAGCCGCAGGCCGAAGCCAGCGCGCACCAGTCCACCCCGGCGCTGGCGGTGGGCTGTCCCCCGGTCGAGTCGTGGCAGCGGTTGTCGAGCAGCACGTGCACCAGGTTGGAGGGGCGCAGCATCCCGGCGGTGGCCAGCGAGCCCAGGCGCATCAAGAGCGCCCCGTCCCCGTCCAGCACCACCACCCGCAGGTCCGGTCGGGTCAGGGCCAACCCCAGTCCCAGGCTGAGGGCGCAGCCCATCGAGCCCGCCATACAGAACTGGTTGGCCCGATCCTCCAGCGCAAAGAGCTCGCGCCCGGTGTAGCCCGTGGTGGCGATCAGCCGGTCGGAAGAAGACGTACACGACTGCACCGCCGCCAGCATCGCTCGCCGGCTCGCCACTGGCTCGACCGGCGTCGACCTCGAGGGCGAGCCAGAGAGTGCCTCTGGCGTGCCAGCAGGTCCCTCGAGCCCCGGAGAGCCAGAGAGTGCTGGCCCTCCCTGAAGCCCCGGAGAGCCAGCGAGAGCTTCGAGGCCCTGCAACAGCGCGAAGCTGCGCCGTGAAGCCAGCACCGGAGCAGCCTCGCCCGAGCATGCGATACCCATCTGCTCGAGGAACGGCCGGGTCAGCGCTCCCATCAGCTCGTGCTGAGGCTCGTCCGTGCGCACCGAGATCACCAGCAGCACCGGGATGGCGAACGGCACCACCAGCGAGGTGAGCGGGTTGACGGCGTTGCCCAGCCCCGAGCTCTGCATCAGCACCCCGCCCTGTCCGCCGCCGAGCCAGGCGCCGGCGGCCATGGCCACCGCATCCCCCTCGTTGGCTGCCATCAGAAAGCCCGAGGAGGCAAGGCGCGAGCAGGGCACTCCGGCCCACAGGCTGACCATGTCCACCGGTCCAGCGCGTTCGCCCAGACGGCGGGGATTCCCGCCCTGAGCGGAGAAGCGGCCCCCCATGGACACGCGCAACATTCTCATCTTCGTGCACGGCATCATGCTCGAAGAGCACCCTCCCCTGGGTCGAGCCCAGTACCGCCTCCTCTGGGATGTCATCGAGGAGAGTCATCCCGAGCTCGGCCAGCGTTTCGAGGACGTCGACCGGCTCGAGATCGAGTGGGGCAAGTTCGTGCGAGACACCATCGAGCCCGACCAGTGGATCAACCTGGCCGAAGAGCACCTCGCGCGCATCCTCGATCCCGACGAGGTGCGCAAGAACCCCGGTCCCAACAACCTGATCCTGCCCCAGCGCCGCTCCACCATCCCAACCCGGGCCTGGGACAGCATGGTGGGGCCACTGCGCCAGATCCTGCTCATCCGCGGGCTGGGGGACATGTTCTACTACTGCGGCTCGGACGGGCAGATCGCCGTGCAGCTCTCAGTCTTCCACCAGATTCTGGAGGCCATGGAGGCCTATCGCCACCTCGAGCACGTCCGGTTGCGCCTGCACGTGGTGGCCCACAGCCTGGGCGTGTCCATCGCCAACGACTTCCTGCACTCGCTGTTTTCTCCCCACGGGGCCCGCCTGAGAGGCCAGGGCGAGGTGCGCCTGCCCCGCTTCTTCCGCACCGACGTTTTGAAAGCACGCCGCGAGCTGACCCTGGAGCGGATGGCCTACTGGCGGAGCAACCCCGAGCGGCTGGAGCTGGGGGCCATCGCCAGCCTGGGCTCCTCGCTGCCGCTGATGATCCTGCGCAGCCAGCGGGTGGTGGATTTGCTGGCCACGGGCAACACGCTGCCCGTGGACGAGCTGGGCATCCATCCCGAGGGGCGCGAGATCGTCTGGAAGAACTTCTATGACGACCTTGATCCCCTGTCCTTGCCCGTGAGGCCGCTGTTCGGCGAGCACGCCACCGTGCAGGACATCCAGGTGCGCTCGGGCGAGGACCCCTGGGGCACCCAGGCTTACTGGGGTTGTCCCGACGTGCAGATGCACGTGGCCGAGCTGCTGGCCCGGCGGGCCGCGGTCCCGGCCGCTCCCGTCGAGCTCTATCCGACTTTTGGATGAAGGACTCTCGCGGTCTAAGGCAAATTCCCGCGCCTCACGGGGAACTTGCTGAGGAGGTTCGATTTGGCGCGCAAGAGAGTGGTGATCGTGGGGGCCGGTCCAGGAGGTCTGGCGGCCGCGCTCTTGCTGGCCCAGTCGGGCCTCGAGGTGCAGGTGGTCGAGCGGCTCGACCGCGTGGGCGGCCGCAACTCGGCCCTCGAAGCTGACGGATTCCGCTTCGACCGCGGGCCCACGTTCTTTCTCTATCCTCGCATCCTGCAGGAGATCTTCGCCGCGCTGGGGCGGGATCTGTTCGAGGAAGTGCCCATGGTTCGCCTCGACCCGCAGTACAAGCTGGTCTTCGGAGCCGGCGGCGAGCTGCTCTGCACCCCCAACCTGCTCCGCATGCAGTCGGAGATCGCCCGGCTCTGCCCGGAGGACGCCCCCCGCCTGCACAACTTCATGCAGGAGAACCGGGCCAAGCTGAACGGCTTTGCCCCCATCCTGGAGTCACCCATGGAAGGGTGGCGCGACCTGTTGCGCTGGGAGGTCATCCGCCTCCTGCCGATGCTGCGCCCGTGGCTGGCGGTGGATCAGGACCTGCGCCGCTACTTCTCCGATCCCCGCGTGCGGCTCGCTTTCAGCTTCCAGAGCAAGTACCTGGGCATGTCCCCCTTCCAGTGCCCCAGCCTCTTCACCATCCTCAGCTTTCTCGAGTACGAGCACGGCGTGTTCCACCCCATGGGCGGCTGCGCGGCGGTGTGCGAGCGCATGGAGCAGATCGCCCGCGAGATGGGCGTTCAGTTCGCCCTGGGCGAAGAGGTGGAGGAGGTCTTGTGCCAGGGCCGGCGGGCCCACGGGGTGCGCACCCGAAACGGCAACTACTGGGCCGACGCGCTGGTCATCAACGCTGACTTCGCCCGGGCCATGACCCGCCTGGTGCCCTCGTCGCTTCGCAAGCGCTGGTCCGACCACAAGATCGCCAGCAAGAAATT
>CAZWUN010000454.1:2099-3904 GCA_964637145.1 uncultured Burkholderiales bacterium | reverse complement strand
GAAGGTGGACATCCGGGGCACGGGCTCGTCGGAGGGCGTGCTGCCGCCCTGCGAGTACTCCGAGCAGGAGATCCAGGACGCGCTGACGGTGATCGACCAGGCCTCCCGCCTGAGCTGGACCAACGGGCGGGTAGGCATGTTCGGAATCTCTTGGGGCGGGTTCAACGCCATCCAGGTGGCAATGCGCAATCCGCCCGCCCTGAAGGCTATCTTGCCGGTACACGCCTCGGACGACCTCTACCAGGACGACGTCCACTACCTCGATGGCGTGCTGCATTACGACCAGTACCACATGGAGATCAACCGCGACAACGCCCTGCCCGACTCTCTCGAATACCGCATCGACCAAGCCTACTTCCGCGACCGCTTCGACCGTGAGCCCTGGTTTTTCACCTATCTGCGCCACCAGCTCGACGGGCCATTCTGGCGCCAGCGCTCGCAACGCTTCCGTCCGGGAGCGCTGAGGCTTCCGGTCTATGCCATCGGAGGGCTGCAAGACTTTTACCGCGACACGCCCTTGCGGCTGTTGCAGTCGGCCCCGCGGGTCAAAGTCGAGCTGGGCAACTGGGGGCACGACTGGCCCGATACCGGCACGCCGGGGCCCAATTACGAGTGGCGCCAGCGGGCCCTGGAGTGGTGGGACTTCTGGCTCAAGGACCGCGGTCCGGGCCTGCAGGCCGAGAAGCCGCTGCTGGTCTACCAGCGCGGGGCTGGCTGGCGCTTCGAGGAGTGGCCTGTCCAGGGCACTCGCATGGAACGGTTTTACCCCGTGCAAGACCGCCTCCAGGCCGGTCCGGTCGAAGCGGAGCTGGCTCTGGAGTATCAACCGGGGCGAGGCGTGCAGGCCGGCGTGTGGTGGGATGACGCCACCGAGGACGTGAGCGCTGACGCCGAAGGGGCCCTGGTCTTCGACACCGCTCCCTTGACCGAGCCAAGGGGCATCCTTGGCCTTCCCCGGGTGCACTTGAGGGCACGCTCCAGCGCCCCCCTGGCCCACTGGTCGGTGCGCCTGGAGGACGTGGCCCCCGACGGCAAGGTGCAGCTGGTCACCGGGGCCGTCCTCAATGGCAGCCAGAGGGCCTCCCGAACCTCTCCTTCCCCGCTGCCCCTGGATGAGCCGGTGGACCTGCCCCTGGAGCTGCATTTTACGACCTGGACCTTCCAGCCCGGGCACCGCATCCGCCTGTCGGTTTCCAACGCTCAGTTTCAGATGGTCTGGCCCTCCCCACACAAGATGACCACCCACCTGCTCTGCGGCGAGCAGACGTGGCTCGAGCTTCCGGTCGTGCCCCCGCCCGGCCGGGAGCCCGAGCTGCCCGCCCCGGAGCCGCGCGAGGCCCGCCCCGACGCCGAGTCACTCTCCTCGCGCGGAATGCCTTTCCGCTACGAGCGAAAACCGGGCCTGGTGATCTGGGAGGGGGAGGACGCATTTCGCATCCAGGACCGCACCTTTCGAGTGCACGAGAAGCTGACCCATCGCACCAACCTCGAGCAACCGGCTGACTCGAGCCTGGAGGGGGAGTCGAGCGTGACCATCGAGCTGCCCGGACGCACTCTCGGGTTGGTGACCCTCATGCGGGTGCAGTCGGATGCGGATCACTTCCACGCCTTCTACCGGCGCGTGTTGAGCGAGAACGGTCGGAAAGTACGCGAGCGGAACTTTCAGGAGAGCTTCGTCCGTCGTTTGCAGTAGGTTTCCTACCAGAAGCTGCGAAAGGGGCGCGATGCGTAGAATTCTCTCACTTCTTGTCCTTCTTGTCCTGGTCGGCTGCGCCGGCGGTAGTTTCGACAGCCCGAACGCAACC
>CAZWUN010000454.1:0-2089 GCA_964637145.1 uncultured Burkholderiales bacterium | reverse complement strand
CAAGCATCAATCCAGTGGCACCCCCTCAGAACCTGACCGCCCTGGTGGACGATGCCATGGGCGCTCAGCTCGAGCTCGAGCAACACCAGGTCAACATCCCTCCCGATTCGCTCGACGCCGACACGACCGTCCAGCTTTCCACCGTCGAGCCCACGGTGCAGCCCCCCGACCCCGACTTCCGGGCGCTAGGGCCCCACCTTCAGGTCGATCTGGGCGGAGTGAGCCACGAGGGCCTCTCCGTCACCATGACGCCCCCGGCCGTCGGCGCCTTTCCGGTACTGGTGACCGGCGGATTCCTGGTGCCGCTCGAGGCCGTGCCCCAGAGCGACGGCAGGGTTCAGGCTCTGATCCCGCCCAGCGATGACGAAGCGCAGGCTCGGGGCTTCAGCGCCACCTCCTTCCAGGTCGGCTTCGTGGTCCAGCTCTTCGACTATCCCCCCCACGTGGATTGGGGCAGCTACAACGGCTACGCCTTCAATCCGGTGACCGACAAGTTCGAGTTGATCATCAGCCTGGGCCAGCCGGTGGGATCCATCCCCAACCTGGGCCCCCGGCCGCTCATGATCGTCCACGGTCTGGGCTCCTCCATCCGCAGCCAGGAGTTCGCTCCCATGGCCACCTACCTGCTCGACCAGGGCGTGGCCACCGGCATCGTGGGGTTCGAGTATGACACGCTCGACTCCATCTCCGACAACGGCGGTTACCTGGCCCAGTTCTACACGGCGCTCTCGGCCAACAATCCGAACAGCAACTGGCGTCACGTGGCCCACAGCGAGGGTGGCCTGGTGTCCCGCGAGGCGATCGAGAAGAATCAGCTCCCGGTGGCCGCCAACGACAATCGAGCCGCCTTCCTGTGCAGCCCCCACACCGGCAGCGGCGTGATCAACATCCTGCAGGGCAACCTGAGTCTGTTCCAGCGGATCGTGCGCTACCTGGTTCTCAACGACGTGATGGACTTCACCAACCGGGACGGCTCCAAGTGCGACCCCGACCTGAGCTCGGCGGGCCTCGACGACCTGGCCGACGGCAGCACGGCCCTGGCGGCGCTCAACCAGGGGGCAGCCCAGAATCACCCCCAGTGGCTCTACTTTACGTTCGGAGGCAACGATCCCGGTCTGGAGCTCACCCTGGCCGACTGGATCATGGGGCAGGACTTCGATGACGGGCTGGTGGATCTGGTCAGCGCCAACTTCCCGGGCATCGGGCAGCTCCAGGCACTGGTCGTGGCGGTCAGCCACACCAGCGCGGTCACCGACGCCGCGGTGTCGTACCCGGTCATCGAGGGCTTCTTGACTCCCTGATGGGACGGCACTCGCGCGAGAAGAAGGCTCGCAAGGCGCTGTCGGACTGGACCAGGGACGTGCTGACCCGGGCTCACGACGGGCAGCGGGCCTCGGTGGCCCAGATCTTTCAGCGCTCCCAGTCGTTGGAGGCGACCGTGGAAGCGGGCATGAATGCGGGAGATTTCTACGAGCTGGCTCGAAAGACGCTCGACGAAGTGTTCAAGCCGAAGCTGGCCTGCAAGAAGGGTTGCTCCTACTGTTGCCACATTCCGGTGGCGGCCTCGGTGCCCGAGATCGTGAACGCGCTCATGTTCGCTCGGGCCACCTTCTCGCCCCAGCGCTACCAGGCGCTCAGCGAGCGGCTGGCCCGGGCCGACGAAGTGGTCGTGGCGCTGGGGCCCGAGGAGCGGGCCCGTCGAAATCTGGCCTGTCCCTTTCTGGAGAACGACCAGTGCTCGGTCTACGAGGCCCGTCCGGTGGCCTGCCGGGCCTGGCACAGCCTGGAGGTGGAGCCCTGCAAGCAGGCTTACGAGCATCCCGAGAGTCCGCCCGAGACGCCCACGGTGGCCCCGGTGCTCTACGCCGGCGATGCGGTGCGCGAGGGGCTGCGCCTGGGGTTACAGGACGCCTTCCTGGACGGGCAGCGGCTGGATCTGGTTCGAGGGGCGCACTGGCTGGCCAGCGATCCCGAGGCGGTGGATCGCTGGCTGGCAGGCCTGGAGGTCCCCGAAGAGGTGCGCTTCCGAGCCCCCTAGGAGCCCGGCCGCAAACCCCATTGTGGTGTCGGAGGGAACCTCCGCCACCAC
>CAZWUN010000453.1:0-3911 GCA_964637145.1 uncultured Burkholderiales bacterium | reverse complement strand
ATGAATTCGAGGCCCCTAGAGGGGCTCCTGTGCGCGCCTTCTCACCGGCACCCCGCCCACGATCACCCGGCCCTTCTCCTCTTTGACCAGGTCGGCGCCACCCTTGAAGGCGTTCGCCAGTCGCTCGACCTCGGCCACGGCCTGCTCGGCCTCCCGGGTGGAGCGCAAGGCCAGGTCGAGCTGGCCGCGAGCGCCGTTGATCTGACCCTGAAGATTCTGGATCTGAGCCCCGCTCCCTTGCACCTTCGCCAGCAGCTCCCGATTGCTGGCCATGAGGTCCTCGAAGCGGCGCTTTTCAGCCCAGAACTCCTGGTTCTTCTCGGGAAAGAACTTCCGGTCGGTGGCCTCGATGCCGCCCACGCAAGCCAGACAGACCAACCCGGCCGCCAGCCCCACCGCTGGATTGGTGGAGGCGGTGGCGAGCAAGACCATCCCGCTGGCCATCCCCAGGTAGGGCAGGGCACGGCGCACCCGGCTCAGACGCTGGATCCCGTCGGCCTGAGATTGCAGCCTCCCGCTCGAGAGCTGGACCTGCCCGAGGTTTTCATCCAGGCTGGCCGAGGCTTTGGCCAGCTCGGCCTGCTCGTACTGACGCACGCTCTCCAGGAATTCCACTTTGTGGCGCAGCCGCTGCGCTTCGGAGGGCGAAGTGGCGGCCAGGGGCATCACATGCATGTCGGCAGTCTAGCGTCCGGGTCTTAAAAAAGCCTTAGGACTCCAGCTCCTTGAGGGCCGCCTGCTGGGCGGCCCGGGACTCTTGCAAGATCACCCTCGACACCCGCCGCATGCGGCTGAGCGAGTCGGGCGAAGGGTCCTGGCCCATCAGCGTGATCGCCTCGGCCACTCGCTGCAGGGCCTCCAACTCACCGAGATAGGCCTTGTGGGCCGATCCCCCCTTGATGGCGCCAGCCTCCTTGCGGAGCCTGGCGACCTCGCGGGTCAGCTTGTCCCCTTCCCGGGCCAGCAAGCCCAGGTCAGGCTCTTTGGTGTTGCCCTGGTAGACCAGTTGCTGCAGGCGGCCCGAGAGCTCGGCCTCGCGACGCTGGAGGGGCAGAATCCTGGCCTGCCAGGCATAGTAGCCTGCCGGCCCACCGGGCGAAAGGCGGGGAAGCCACTGCTGGCGGGCGGCCAGCCAGTCCAGTTGAGCCTGGCTCAGAATGCGGTTGAGCTCGTGCGAGAAGAACTGCACGCTGGCGCGATCGGACTTGCCGGCCTCGAGGAA
Source organism: uncultured Burkholderiales bacterium (assembly GCA_964637145.1). Classification (GTDB taxonomy): domain Bacteria; phylum Vulcanimicrobiota; class Xenobia; order Xenobiales; family QWHO01; genus QWHO01. Next base: position 2,689 of record CAZWUN010000453.1, on the reverse strand, counting down.
GGTGGCAATGCGTTTCAGGGCCTTGAGGTGCGCCTTGGAGCGAGCCAGGGCGGACATCCGGTAGCCGACCAGGGTCTTGTGGTAGGGAGCCTGGCTCAGCTTGTCCTGGTAGGCCAGCACCGCCTCTTCGCGCACTCGGAGCTTCTCCAGCGCTTTGGGGGTGGAGATGCGGCCACTGAGCCAGTCTTCCAGCAGGCTGCCGCTCTCGGCCACGGCCTCAGCCTGGGCATCCACGAAGCGCTGCACGGCCAGATCGTAGCGCCAGGCGGGCGTCTGGGCCAGCGCCAGGGCAGCCAGCAGCATGACCAGGGCCAGGGCCCTAATTGGTCAGCCCCTGCAACGGCGAGGGGATGCGTCCCCCGCGCAACACGAATTCACGGGCCGCAAAGCGGTGCACAGGTAGAATGGGAGATGCGCCCAGCAGGCCGCCGTAGTCGACCGACTCACCGGCCCGCTTCCCTGGCACGGGCAGCAGGCGCACGGCGGTGGTCTTGTTGTTGACCATGCCGATGACCATCTCGTCGGCCATGATGGCCGACAGCGTCTCGGGCGTGGTGTCGCCGGGCACCACCACCATGTCCAGGCCCACCGAGCAGACCGCGGTCATGGCCTCCAGCTTGTCGATGGTCAGTGCGCCCATGCTGACCGAGCGGGCCATCTCGGCGTCCTCGCTGACGGGGATGAAGGCGCCGCTCAGCCCGCCCACGCTGGAGGAGGCCATGGCCCCGCCCCGCTTGACGGCGTCGTTGAGCAGGGCCAGAGCGGCCGTGGTGCCGTGGGTGCCGCACTTCTCCAGGCCCATCGCCTCCAGCACCTCGGCCACCGAGTCGCCCGCGGCCGGAGTGGGAGCCAGCGACAGGTCGACGATGCCGAAGCGCACGCCCAGGCGGCGGGAGACCTCGCGGCCCACCAGCTCGCCCATGCGGGTGATCTTGAAGGCGGTGCGCTTGATGGCTTCGGCCACGTCCTGCAAAGGAGCGCCCCGCATCTGACGCACCGCGGCCGCCACCACGCCCGGACCGCTGATGCCCACGTTGATGGAGATCTCGGCCTCGCCGGTGCCGTGCATGGCGCCGGCGATGAAGGGGTTGTCCTCAGGCTGGTTGCAGAAGGTCACCAGCCGGGCGCAGGGGCCGCCCTGCAGCTCGGGGCGCAGGTGGGCGGTGCGGTGGATCACCTGACCCATGTGCAACACCGCATCCATGTTCACGCCCGCCCGGGTGGAGGCCACCGAGATGGAGGAGCACACCCGCTGGGTGGCGTTCAGGGCCTCGGGAAGCGAGTCGATCAACACCCGGTCGCCGTCCTTGTAGCCCTTGTGGACCTGAGCCGAGAAGCCGCCCAGGTAGTCGATGCCCACCGCCTCGGCGGCCCGGTCCAGGGCCAGGGCCAGGGGGGTGTAGTCCTTGGAGCCCGTGGAGGCGGCGATGTAGGCGGCCGGCGAGATGGACACGCGCTTGTTGACGATGGGGATGCCGAACTCCTCCGACACCGCCTCCACCGTGGGCACCAGCTTCTCGGCCGAGCGCAATACCTTGCGCACCACCCGCTCGCACACCGAGCGCATGTCGGTGGCGCAGCAATCGAACAGGCTGATGCCCATGGTGACGGTGCGCACGTCGAGGTGCTGCTCCTCGAACATGCGCAGGGTTTCAAGAATCTCTTCCGAGCTCAACCACATGGCGCACCCGGCTTCGCGAACCAGGACCAGAGGCCTGCCGGGGAGGGTCCCCAATCGGACCGGGTCGGCCTCCAGGACGTGGACCTGCTCTGTGCCCGAAGCACCGTGGCTGGCCGACCACGCCATGGAGGCTCTGGCCCGGAGGTTTCGAAAGCTAAGCCTATCTCGCGAAAGGAGCTGAAGATGCTCAGAAGCATCGGTCTGACCCTGTCCTGCCTGTTGCTGCTGGCGATCCCCGCCATCGCACAGGTAGTGGACCTGCCCGCCGGAGCCGACACAGTGGAGAAACACCTGGTTTCCGGCAAGACCACCATCGTGGAGTTCTACGCCGACTGGTGAGGGCCATGCAAGAGAATGGCCCCCAGTTTGGAGGCCTACGCCAAGAATTCCGCCAACAAGACCGCCCTGCTCAAGATCGACGTGGACAAGCACAGCGAGCTGAGCGACAAGATGGGAGTGCGCTCCATTCCCGCCTTCTTCATCTATGACGCCAAAGGCAAGCTGATCAAACAGGGGCCTGACGCGCGCAGCTGGGTCAACGAGAAGATCTGACCCGGGCGGTGCTCAGGCAGCGCCCTGGGCACCGCTCAGATCCGGTGCATGTAGGCGAAGATCTCCTCGCGCTGCAGGCGAAAGCGCACTCCGAGCGGACGAGACTCGACCTCCAGGCGCGAGCGCAGCTCGGCCAGGTTGGCGGCCGAGCAGTTGTCCACCTCGGCCGACAAGATCAGCGTAAAGCACTTTTGCTGCTCCACCGCGTCGGCTCGCAGCACACGCACTCCGTTGCGGGCCAGCAGATCGTGCACCCGGGTGGCCAGATCGGCGTGAGCCTGCGAGCCCACCTGGTAGCGAGCCTCCCCCAGGACGATGTGGCGCGGGTCGGCGCCCGGGTAGCACAGCCCGTCCGGGCCGTAGACCGCCAGAATGAGTCGGCATCCGTTCATGGGCGCTCGACTTTCCCCGTGACCGACCGCCTCACCTCTTCACCCGCACCACGGTCACCCCCCC
>CAZWUN010000452.1:0-3936 GCA_964637145.1 uncultured Burkholderiales bacterium | reverse complement strand
TCCCAAGTCGATCGGGTGTGCAACACAGAATACCGTTATCCAGTTGTCAGTGACCGTTAGAGTCTCTGGCTTTTTTCTTTGCCAGGATCCCCTCACCGCAACGGCGAACGCCGGTTACCTGCAAGTAGGCCCCCTGTGGCCCGCAGTGTTCTAAGAAAGGCGGATCCTCACTTGATCACAACCTATGAAGCTCTGGGAATGATCGAAACCCGGGGGCTGGTCGCAATGGTCGAAGCGGCCGATGCAATGGTCAAAGCGGCCAACGTCAAGCTTATCGGCTATGAGAAGATCGGAGCAGGCTACGTCACAGCTCTCGTTCGAGGCGACGTGGCCGCGGTTCGGGCTGCTACCGACGCCGGTGCCGCTGCAGCCCGCAAGGTCGGCGAACTTATTTCTGTCCACGTCATTCCACGTCCACACAAGGACCTGGACGACGTTCTTCCCATTGCTCCTCCGCGTGACCAGAAGACCCCGTCCGGCAAGTAGGGGGCTGAGCTCCTTCCTCGCCTGTGGACGCGCTGATCGAATCCATCACCGAGTTGGTGCTGGCCGAGCTGTCTCGCGAGCATCCACTTCCGGCTGCTTTGCCGCCTGCCGAGCGCAAGCGCAAGCTGCTGCTTTGTCCAGTACCGGGTGGCGAGCCATCCGCCCCCGTCTGGGAGGCCCTGCGTGGGCTGGATGTCGCCTGGTCAGTGGCTGTCTGGTCCGGCTTTCCTGCCAGCGCAGTGGATGCCAGTCTGGGCCAGAGACCCTGGCGCCCCTCGACCGGTGCTGCCGATGACCTGGTGCGCCAGTTCGAGGCCGTGGTGTTGCCCGTGCTGACCCTCGACCTTCTGCCCAGGCTGGCCCTGCTGCTCGGGGATATCCCGCCCGTGCAACTAGCTGTGGCCGCCCTGGTCCAGGGAGTGCCCGTCCTGGCCGCTCCCGAGGAAGTCGACCGCTTCAGGCGCCATGCCGCGCGCCTTCCGGCCGGTCTCCTGGCGGTCGTGCAGCAGCACCTGCGCTCTATCGAGGCCCTGGGCGTGCGCCTTCTGCCCGCCCGAGCCCTGGCCCAGGAGTTATCCGGCTCCTTGTCTGGCGGCTCGGCCGCCCGTGGCCGCGACGTCATCACCCAGGAAGACCTGCTGGCTGCAGTTCAGGCGGGCCAGCAACACTTCGAGGTGGCCCCGGGAGCCATCGTGACACCGTTGGCTATCGAGACCGCCCGACAACGTGGGATCGAGGTGCGCTACCGATGATGCTCGGTCGTGTGGTGGGAACCGTCGTCTGCACCCAGAAAGACGAACGGCTTGAGGGTGTCACGCTCCAACTCGTGCTCCCCCTCAGCCTCCAAGACCTCAAACCTGACGGAAAACCCGTGGTGGCTGTCGACACTGTTGGCGCCGGCGAGGGCGAGGTCGTGCTGGTCGTGGCGGGAAGCTCCGCCCGTCAGACCGACCAGACCCAGAATACCCCCACGGACGCAGTCATCATGGCCATCGTCGACAGCCTTGACCTCGAGGGCAAGCGCATCTACAGCAAAAAGGACTGAACGCAATGGACCGCGAGCATATCCGAAAGATCGTCGAAGAAGTCGTTCGGCGCGTACAGACCGCTGAGCCGCCTGCCCCTTTACCTTCGGCCGCAGGCGGCATCTTCGAGCAGGTCGACGATGCCGTCGAGGCTGCCCATCGCGCCCAGAAGGCCTGGCTCGGCCTCACCCTCGAGAAGCGTTCCGAGTGCGTCCAGGCGATGCGGCGCGTCTCTCTCGAGAATGCTCGTGAGATGGCTCAGCTCGCCCATGTCGAGACCGGCCTGGGTCGTCCTGAGAACAAGCTGGCCAAGAACATCCTTCAGGCCAACAAGACCCCCGGTCCTGAGGACGTCGAGCCTCGCATCGCCACCGGCGATCATGGCATGACGCTGACCGAGCTGGCCCCCTTCGGCGTCATCTGCTCGGTCACCCCTACCACCAACCCCGTAGCCACCATCATCAACAATGCCATCTCCATGGTGTCGGCCGGCAATGCCGTCGTCTTCAGCCCCCACCCTCGTGCCAAGGGGTGCTGCGCCAGGATGATTCAGCTCCTCAACGGCGCCATCGCCGCGGCTGGCGGGCCGACCACCCTGCTGACCGCCCCTTCGAATCCAAGTCAGGAAGTCAGCCAGCAGCTCATGAAACATGCTGGGATTCGTTGCCTGGTCGTCACCGGCGGTCCTTACATCGTCAAGCTGGCCATGACCAGCGGTAAGAAGTGCATTGCAGCCGGTCCTGGCAACCCTCCCGTCGTGGTCGACGCCACCGCCGACCTGCCCCGGGCCGCCCGAGCCATCGTGGACGGCTCCTCTTTCGACAACAACATCATGTGCACATGCGAGAAAGAAGTCTTTGTCGTCGATTCCGTCTTCAAAGAGCTCAAAGAGCGCATGCTTGGTTACGGGTGCTACCAGCTCACCTCGCGCCAGCTCGAGCAGTTGACCGCGGTGATCTTCAGCCCGCCCCCCGTGGGCAAATCCCGGCCCGTCCTGAACACCGATCTCGTCGGGCTTCATGCCAGTGACATCGCCAAGACGATCGGTCTGGATCTGCCCCGAGAGACACGCCTGCTGATTGCCGAGACCCACCCAGATCATCCTCTCGTCATGAACGAGCAGATGATGCCCGTCTTGCCCCTGGTTGCGTGCAAGAACGTCCAGGAGGCTATCGACCTCGCCGTCCAGGCTGAGGGCGGCCGTTCCCATACTGCCGTCATGCACTCGCGTGACATCGAGCACCTCTCCTGGATGGCCAAAGTCTCCAACGCCAACATCTTCGTTAAGAACGGTCCCAACTACGCCGGCCTTGGCTTTGGCGGAGAGGGCACCACCACCATGACCATCGCCGGCTCGACCGGTGAGGGCGTAACCACCGCGCGCACCTTCACGCGTCAGCGGCGTTGCGCCCTCATCGACTCCTTCCGGATCATCTAGGAGGCCTATGCGTGTAGTCATCGCCAGCGATCACGGCGGGTTCGAGCTCAAGCAGGCCTTGCTAGGCCTCATTCAGGAGCTCGGCCACGAGCTCATCGACTATGGCACCCATTCTCCCGACCCCGTCGACTACCCCGACTTCGCTCTGTTGGTGGCCTGCGCCGTCCAGAAGAGCCCTCATGACACCGTCGGCATCATGATCGACGGCGCCGGCACCGGCTCCGCCATTACTGCCAACAAGGTGCCCGGCGTGCGCGCGGCCGCCTGCTACGACCCCTTCACCGCCCGCAACTCCCGCGAGCACAACAACGCCAACCTTCTCACCCTCGGCTCTCGGGTCACCGGCTCCGAGCTCGCCAAAGAGATCGTCCGGACCTGGCTCTCCTCCAGTTTTGGCGGCGGGCGCCACCAGGGCCGCTTCGAGAAGGTCCTGCAGGTCGAGCGCTGCTTCTTGAAGGACCCGTGTTCCTAGGCGTCGTGAAGGGTACCGTGGTGGCTACCCGCAAGACCCCTTCGCTTCAATGCGCCACGCTGCGAGTCGTCCAGCCCGTCCACCACGATGGCAAGCAAGCCGGCAGCTGGCTCGTGGCCGTCGACACCGTGTCCAGCGTGGAGGGCGACCTCGTCTACCTGGTCAAGGGCCGCGAGGCCACCATCCCCTGGAAAGCCGACCTGGCTCCCATCGACGCTACCATCGTGGGCCTGGTGGACGGGCTGAGCCTCTCGTGATCCTTGCTCGCGTGGAAGGCTCCCTCTGGTCCTCTACTCAGGACCCTGGCTTCGACGGCCTGCCCCTCAAGCTCGTGCAGCCCGTCGACGCTCGCAATGGCAAGCCCGAGGGCGCCAGCATCCTGGCTGCTGACAGCGTGGCCAGCCGTATTCATGACCTGGTCATCGTCGTCTATGAGGGCTCCTCCAGCCGAATGGTGCTCGGGAATCCCGCCACCCCGTGCGAGGCTGTCATCGTAGGCATTGTAGATCGCATCG
>CAZWUN010000451.1:0-3945 GCA_964637145.1 uncultured Burkholderiales bacterium | reverse complement strand
CGATGGTGGAGTGGGACGAGGACATCCCCCCCTTCGAGGTGGTGTTCGAGGAGGTCCAAAAGGCGGCCGTGCATCGCAGACTGGTGGAGGGGGACGATTTCTCGCTGCCCGAGCGGCCGCCCCCCAGCCTGCCCCGTCGCCACGAGGAAAACCAGGCTCCCCACCCGGCGGGCCTCGAGTCGCCCGAGGCGGGCGATCTCTTCGTGCGCGAGAAGAACGTCGAGTTCGCTCATGAGTGAGCTGGTCAAGCTGCAACGCCAGATGCTGGCCCACGTCGTAGGAGAGCCGGCCAGCCTGAAGGCCGAGCAATTCGTGGCCCCCTCGGCCACCATGGCCCCGGACGAGCGGCTGGATGTCTACCGGCGCATGTACCCCCTGCGCATGCAGGAGGCCATGGGCATGGATTACCCGGCTACCCTTGAGTTCCTGGGCCGCCGGGCTTTCAACCAGCTGGTCATGGAATACGTGACCGTGCACCCCTCCCGCTCCTGGACCCTCAACCGGCTCGGTGACAGCTTCGTGGACTACCTGAGCACTCGCACCGACTTCAAGCACCATCGCTTTATGCTCGACCTGGCCCGGCTCGAGCAGGCCATCTGCCAGGTGTTCGAAGAGCGCGAGTCAGATCCCCTGACCCCGGCCCAGGTGGCGGGCCTGCCCCTGGAGGCCTGGGAGAGCACCGGCCTCAAGCCCATCGCCGCTTTCCGGCTCCTGGCGCTGGACTATCCGGCCCACGCCTATCTCAAGTCGGTGCTCGAGGAGGGCTATCCCCCTCCCGCGCTGAGGCGCAAGAACGGCTGGCTGGTGGTCTTCCGACAGCATTACCACGTCTGGCGCATGCCGCTCGAGCGGGCCCAGTACGAGCTGCTCGGCAACCTGGCCCGGGGCCTGAGCCTGGCCGAGGCGCTGGGAGACGTGACCGGCCGCTTCCGGCGGGTGGGCAGCCAGGCCATCTTCCGCTGGTTCCAGAGCTGGGTGACCGAGGGCTTCTTTCAGTCGTTGGAAGCGGGAGCCTGAGCCCGAGCTCTCTGCTCGCGCAGCTTTCTCCAGGTGGCCCGGGGGGCGCGCAGGAAATTGATGAACTCCTGGAAGCCCAGCCAGAGGCCGAAGAGGCCGGTGGAGAAGCCGTAGGCCAGGATCACCAGCACCCCCATGTGGATCACCAGGCACTGCAGGGCGAAGCCGTCTTGATTGTAAAGTCGGCGCACCCCGATCTCGAGTCCCAGAGCCATCAGCGTGTCCAGCGAGTAGAGGGCCATTCCGGCCATGTAGAAGACCCGCGAGAGGAGCTGCGGCAGCACTCCTAGGAAGGCGAACCAGCGGTGCACGAAGGAGCTGAGCCAGGCGAAGCAGCCCAGCGCGAAGATCACTCCGGCGATGATCAGGTTGGCCTTGAAGGCGCGCGGCTCCCAGCCCCCGCCGAAGATGCCCCCGGCGTGGTCCATGGCCCGGGCGCTCCAGTCGAGGATGTAGTTGACGGCCAGCCCGTAAGCCGGCGGCTGAGTGCCCCCGGGGCTGGTGTGAAGGTGGAAGGCGTAAGCCGCCGAGAGCAGGGCGACCAGGATGTAGGCCAGCCCCCCGGTGCGAAAACGTCGTTCCATGCGATCTTGGGCGGTCGGCTGCTCGGTATCCATGGGTGGCAGTTTCTACCGCCCCCCCGCTCCACCCTGCGAATCGGGATGTAACCTGCGGAAGCATTTTGCTAACATGGGCAACAAGATGTTCATCTCAACCTTCGGGTCGAGGCGACCTTTGTGCGCTAAACTCTGGCCATGGACCACTTCTTCAATCCGGCCAACCCGATCGCCGGAATGACCGGCATCTCCACCACCACCACGACCACCACTGCCCTCTTTCTGGGCGACCCGGGCACGCTGGGGGCAGCCGCCGGACGGCTGAATCCGATGATGCCTGGCATGCCAGGAATGCCGATGGGTGGCGTGGATCCTGCGATGATGGGGATGATCCAGCAGCAACAGCAGATGACCAACATGTTGCTTTACATGATCGGGATGCTGCTCGGGCTGATGGCCGGCCAGCAGGGCGCTGGCGCCAACAATCCACTGGCCAGCCTTCTGGGTGGAGGCAGCCCGCTGGGTAGTTCGGGCGGCACCGGTGGCGGATCAATCGGCAGCTCGGGCGGAACGGGTGGCGGCGGCAGCAGCGTGGGCGGCGGCATGGGGCCGGACGTGCCCACCAACGCCCCCACCGAGAAGGTCGGGCGCTTCATCGACATCGCCAAGGCCCAGCAGGGCGACCCTTATGTCTTCGGAGCCACGGGCCCGGATAAGTTCGACTGCTCGGGGCTGGTCTATTACGCCCTCAAGCAGGCCGGGGTCAACCAGCCGCGCATGACCGCCGATGGCTACATGCAGCATTACAAGAATTCTCGAGTGGACCGGGCCAACCTCAAGCCGGGCGACCTGATCTTCTTCTACTCGCCCAATTCGCGGGGCATCGGGCCCGGGCACGCGACCCACGTGGAGATCTACCTGGGCAACGGGATGTCCATGGGCACCGACAACCCCTCCGAGGGAGCTCGCATCGAGCCGGTCAACTGGGACACATTCATCGGCGGCGCCCGCGTGCCCGAGCTGTACCGTTAAGCTTTCTTTCATCGCGTCGGTCTATCGTGCGGGGAAACCAGGAAACGAGGGATCCCCATGCGCGTCGAAACACTCGCCTTTACTCCCGCCGGCCGGAACACCCGCCCCAGCGCTTCCAGCTCCTCCTCTCCGAGCGACCCGCGCGAGGTGGTCAGCCTCAGCGGCCAGAGTGACAAGAAAAAGATCGGCAACGCCATGGCCTGGACCGGCTTCGGCATTCAATGCGTGGGCGGGGCCATCACTGTCCACGCCGCGTTGGCCGGCTCGAGCAGTTGGGTAGGCGTGGGCATCTTCGCCGCCGGCGCGGCCCTGCTGGTGGCCGGTGAAATGATGAAGCGCGGCTGAAGGTTCCTGACTTGAAAGCGGCCTTCAAACCGGAGGACCGATCGCGGTCCGGATGATCGTCCCACCGACTCCGGTTAGAGCTCTGGCCGAGAGAGCTGGGCTGAGCCGCGGAAGTGCTTATCGTAGACATTCTGGCACTTCTTGATGCACTCGACGCGCAGCGCCGCGACATGGTTGACCTGCACGATCTCCTCACGAAACTGCGATTCCTCGAGTGGCCCATCATGCTGGAGCTTCCTGGCGTATTTGAGAGAGGCGACCGCTTCCTCTTTCACTACCCTGGCAAGCTCCTCTGTGACCAGGCGATACTCGTCGCCGTCTGGCAGGGGAGACAGACTCTTCAGAGCTCTACTGGATTCCTCAACGTCCTTGATGATCTGGTCCAACTGCGTCTCGAACTCGCGAGCGGCCTTGACGCGCTGGGCGACGTCCTTCTCCTCCTTCAGATCCCGGGCGTAGAACGCCGAGAGAGCAGGGATCACTTTCTCGTGGAGTTGCTTGTGAATGGCTGCAAAATCAGTGGTAGAGGGGGCTGGAGCGGAGCAGCCCAGCATGAGGAGACAAATCAGAAGCCAGCGCATTCGGATGGAGTTCCCGGACCGGGCTAAGAGTCCTTGACCCCGTGACTGCCCCGATAGGCCGTTTGGGCGGTGCCGCGCATCCGGTCGCGGCTGGTCCAGTTTAAACCGCTGGAGTTCGAGAGCACCCGGGCAAGGAGAACCCCCGCGCCCGATTCTGCGTGCTCGCGCTCGAGCAGGGATGGCCGGAACATGTCCAGTTTCTTCTATTTAGTGCAGTTGTCGCTGACCGGTTCGGCCGGCGGGTTGATCCAGACAGCCTCAGGGACTGAAGCGTTCGGGACTCGCCTGGAAGGCCTGAAGCTCAGCTTGGTGGCGGGCAGCCAAGACGGCCGGACCTTGGCCGTCATGGACCATCGCGGGGGTCACCGTGCTACGCACCCGGTCAGGTCAGCACAGGTGAGCGAGAAGAGCCG
>CAZWUN010000450.1:0-3959 GCA_964637145.1 uncultured Burkholderiales bacterium | reverse complement strand
CGGTGAACATCTCATCGAAGGCACCGCTCAGGTGATAGCTCTGAAACGGGCCCGATGCGGGGGCGGGCGTGGTTCTGGCCATAAGCTCCCCCCGTTCTTGTTGGAGACAGCGGTTCCCTCTGTCCAAACGTTCACATGTTGGTAACCGAAACAGTCCCATTCATGGCTAGTCTAGATCGAAAAATTGCGAGACAATACAGACACAAGGAACACCAGACATGCTGATCAACCCTTCCGGATATAATTTCTCGGGCGACCATCCCGCCCCCCGAGCCGAGCAGCTCAGCGGCAACAATGCTGCCTTCATGCAAGATCGCGTCACCATCGGCGGGCGCACCACCAACCTGTCCGGCAAGCCCACCTCCGCCACCGGCAGCTGGGATTACAACTGGCGCCCTGACGCCAACCCGCAGGAGGACGACGCGCGGCGCCGGCGCATCAACGACATCCGCAACGAGATCGCCAACGTGGAGTGGAAGCAGCGCGAAGGACAAAACCGCCTGCAGCAGATCCCCAACGAGATCTGGCGCAAGGAGAACGAGCGCTCCCAACTCGAGTATGAGAAGAGCCGCCTGCAGAGCGAGCGCACCGGCCTGGTTTCGGAGAAGAACCGAATGGAAGGTGACCGCAACGTCGCCAAGGAGAACGACCGCTACGGCTACCCGCCTCCTCCTGGAGCCTACGGCTGGGGTGAAGTGATCAACGGAATCAATGACAAGCTCTATCCGGTGCTCGAGCGCATCCGTGCCATCGACTACGCGGTGCGCGACCTGGAGTACAAGATGGCCGACCGCACCCGCGAGATCGACGGGCTGCGCACCGAGCAGTATCGCCTCAACGATGAGGTCAGCCGCACCACCTGGTTCATCAAGGAGCGGGCCTCGGAGTGGAAAACCATCCACTCGAGCATGCAGAACCCGACCTACGACCTGGCCTGCCCCTACTGGTAGAGTTCGCTCCAGCCGCCAGGGACCATTCCTCGGCCGTTTCAAGGGGCGGCCGGAAGAACCACGCACAGGCAGGTGCCCTTACCCAGGACGCTACTGGCCTCAACGGCCCCGCCGTGGCGCTCCACGATCTCCTTGACGATGGCCAGACCTAGCCCGGTACCTTTGATACTGCGAAGCTTCGTGTCCTTGCTGCGGAAGAAATGGTCGAAGAGCAGGGGCAGGTCTTCCTCGGGGATGCCCGGCCCGGTGTCCTCCACCTCCAGGCGCCAGCGGCCGGATTCGAGCGAGGTGCGAACCGTCACGGTGCCCCCGCTGGGGGTGAACTTCAAGGCATTGTCCACCAGGTTGATGACCACTTGCTTGAGCCGGTCGCGATCCAGACTCAAGGGCCGGGCCTGCGGATCGGGCCGGAAACTCAAGGTGACTTCGCTCCGGTCGGCTTGAGGACGCAGCAGGTCGACCACATCCTCCACCACCTCTTCCGGCACCAGAGGTGCAAGGTCCATCGACAGGCTGAGACTGCGCAACCGGGTCAGCTCGAGCAGGTCCTGCACCAGGCGGGTGAGGCGGTCGGCCTCGGTATCGATGCGGGTCAGAGGCTTCTTGAGCGAATCGTCCTCGCAGCCCTCGAGCAGGGTGGAAGCGAATCCCTTGATGATGGTCAGGGGAGTGCGCAGCTCGTGGCTGACCGAGCTGAGAAAGAGGTTGCGCATCTCCTCCAGGCGTCGCACGTCGGTGATGTCCCGCAGCAGCAGCAGCCGACCGAGTTGACCCCCTTCATCTCGGAAGGGAACCACCAGCGCCCGGTAGATGCGCTCTTGCAGATGCACCTCGTGAGCCTGGGGCTCGGAGGGGAAGGCCAGCGCCTCGGGGAGCGGCTGGCCCTCCCAGCGGTCGAGCCGCAGGGCGGCCTGGGCGGACGCGTTGAGATAGGTCATGTGGCCGGCCGCGTCCACCGCCACCACGCCGTCGGGAATGGAGGCCAGCAGAGTACCGATCTTGTTGCGCTCGGCCAGCAGCTCGCCCAGTTGGCGGGAGAGTTGGCCCGCCATATGGTTGATGGTGGTGCCCAGCTGGCTCAGCTCCAGCGTTCCCGAAGGCTCGACACGCTCTTCGAGATTCCCCTCGGCAATGCGGGCGGCCGTCTGACGAATGCGCTCCAGCGGACGGGTCAGGGTGGCCGCCAGCAGCATGGCAGCCAGCACCGAGCCCAGCAGGGCCAACCCCAGAGCCGTCAGCAGCTGATCCTTCAACTCCTGGTAGGTGTCATCCAACTCGCTCAGATTGGAGGCCACGTCCACCACCCCCACCCGCTGCACAGTGGGGTACTGCAGCTCGATGGGAGTGCTGGCGTGCGCCACCCGCACCCCGCCTTCGGTGGAGAACCAGGTGATGGGCTGACCCTCAAGCGCCTTCAGCGCCTCCGGCGACATGGGCTCGGAGACGCCCTCCAGCGAGTCGCCCAGGATTCTCCCCTGCTGGTCAGCGATGCGGATACGGGCCCTGGTCAGGCGAGGGAAACGATGCATCACCCAGCGGGCCGACTCTGACAGGTCGTCGGGATGCTGGGTGTACATGTTCATGAAATGCGCCAACACGCGGCTCTGCGAGGTGAGCTGGTTCTCGGCGCGGCGCTCGAGGGACGACTGCATCCACTGCAGCATGAATCCCGCGCTGATGCCCAGCGAGAGCGAGACCAGGAGCAGATAGGTCAAAACCAGCCGCGAACGGATGGTGTTGAGCAGCGTCACTCGTCGCCGAACCGGTAGCCCTTGCCCCACACCGTGCGCACGTAGACGGAGGCCACTGGCCCGAGCTTCTCACGCAGGTAGCGGACATGCACGTCCACCGAGCGGGCATCGAGGTGGTCCGAGCCCCACACCTCGCTCAGGATGTCCTGACGACTGTGGATCTCGCCCGGATGAGAGATCAGGAAAGTCAGCAGGTCGTACTCGCGGGGAGTCAGCTCGACCGGCGTCTGCTTGAAGAACACCTTGCGCTTCAGCACATCCACCGTCAGCTCGCGATAGCTGAACTGGGTGCGCTCGGTGCGGGTGGGAGCCTTCACCCGACGCAGGATGGCCTTGACGCGGGCCATCAACTCCTTGGGATTGAAGGGTTTAACCACGTAATCGTCGGCCCCGGTCTCGAGGCCCACGATCTTGTCCACGTCGTCCTCGCGGGCCGTCACCATGACCACCGGCACCTCCGAGAAAGACCGGATGCGCCGACAGACCTCGAACCCGTCGATGTCGGGCAGACCCAGGTCGAGCAAGATCAAGTCGGGCTCGCGCTTCTTGACCTCGTCCACAGCTTTTCCTCCGGTCTCGGAGGTGACCACGCGATAGCCCTCGCGGGTGAGGTTCATCTCCAGAAGCTCGCGAATGCCCTCTTCGTCTTCCACGACCAGAACGGTTTTCTCCATGAGAGGGCTTTCGGAGCCGGGTCGGCGAACTCTTTCTGCATGAGGCGGCATCCTCGGGGCGGTTTTACCCTGGCCGAATGCATGATTGCGCTGCTCTTCATCAGCATTGCGCTGTTCGCCTATGTCAGCCTGCACACGCGCCTGATCCACAGTGGCTACAAGCTCGAAACGCGCATGCTGCACCAGGAGGCCGCCCGCACCAAGATGGCCGAGCAAATCGCCAGCGAGCGCCAGAAGCAGGCGGTGGCGGGAGGCGGGCTGGCGGCCGAGGCCCAGAACACCAGCACGCTGATGAGCATGGATCCCAAAGAGGGCAACGTCTCTTTGATCCTGCCCGACCCCACCGACGGCGGGTTCAAGCTGGTCAAACCGGAGAACGGCCTGACGCCTTACTACGACTCGGCCTACAAGCCGTTTATGCCATATTACAATTCGGGCTATATCCCGTTTGCGGCCTACTACAACCCGATCGTGCTGGGCGGGGGGGCCAATGGCCAGCCGCAGGTGCTCGGTCAGGCCTCGGCCGACGTGACTCCCATCGGCTCGGGCCCGGAGGCGGCCGCCGTGATCCGGGTGGAAGAGAC
>CAZWUN010000449.1:0-3959 GCA_964637145.1 uncultured Burkholderiales bacterium | reverse complement strand
GGGGCTGGCGCTGATCTTGCGCGGAGAGCTCGGCGGGAGCGAGCAATGACTCAGCAGACCGGCTCGCGTCAGGCAAGCCTTTGCGCCAGGTCGGCCAGCCCGATGAATTCTACCGTCAGGTTCCCGATGGTCTCCCGGAAGGTCCGGTCGAGATCGGTCGCGACCACCAGGTTCTCCCCTTTGGGATACTGCTGGCGAAACGCACGCAGATTCCTGGCGTCGTAGCTCCGGCTGGCCCACTTGCACTCGATGGCGTCCACCTGATCGTTGCGGCGCGGGAGAACGAAATCGATCTCGTGCCCGCGCTTGTCGCGCCAGTAGTGGACCCGCGGGCGCTGGGAGCGCCCGTGGATCTCGTTGAGGACGTAGTGCTCCCACAGGTTGCCCAGGTCTTCGGGGCGCAGCTCATTCCAGCCCCGATAGTGACGGACGAAGCCGGTATCGAACCCATAGACCTTCGGCGCGGACACGATCTCGGTGCTGCGTTGCGTCGAGAAGGGCCGTACCAGATGGACCACGCTGGTGGCGCTCATGACCTCCAGATAGTTGGTTACCGTAGGACGGCTGATCTCGCAGGGACCAGCGAAGCGGGTGGCTTCGAACATGCCGCCGCTCTGCGCGAGCAAGAGCTCGAGCAGACGCTGGAAGCCCCACCTCCGCTCGAGTCGGAAGAGCTCCTGGATATCCCGCGCCCAGTAGGAGTCGAGCCATTCTTCGAAATCGTGCTCGGATTCGTCAGGGTCGAGGAAGAAGGAGGGTAGACCCCCTCGCCTGAGCCTTTGCTCGAGCGCACCGCCGAAATCGGTCAGGTCAACGCCCATCATCGGGGTCAGCCACAGATCGCTCTTGCGTCCCGTCAGCGTGTCCCGGAATTTCGTGGAGGCCTGCAAGGTGGAAGAACCGGTCGCGACCACCCGGGTCGTAGGGAAGTGGTCGGCCGCAATTTTCAAGACTTCGGACGGGTTCTGGAGCCGCTGGATCTCGTCGAGCACGACCCGCTTGCCCCGGAGCGAGCTCAGGAAGGATTCGGGGTCTTCCAGCATTCGCCGCACACGAGGCAGCTCGCAGTCGAAGTACTCGATCTCGGGCAGGCTCTTACACAGCACGGTCTTTCCCGCGCGACGAACGCCGTGCAACCACACGACCGAGCGGGTGACGAGGGCCCGTTCCAGGGCGGCTGTCCAGAAGGATCGGATCTTCATGTAACTAGTATTGCACAGAGTGCTACTAAACGCAAAACTGTTTGCACGGATTTGCCGGGCGCGGTTGCAGCCCCCGCCCTCGTTCCCCCGCTAGAGCTCGCGTCGGGGCCTGGTGGAGCGATAGCTGGCCACGAAAACGACGACAAACTTGGTCCGTGGGCTGGATCCCTGTAGACAAGCCGTTTCTTTCGTGCTATCCTGCCCATGGGAACGTTTGTTCGTAAAGGCAGGTGGGGGCCGTGGATCTGGGCAGCAGTGCCTACCAGATGCGTTTGCAGCGCATGCTGGAGTCGGATCTCTACGCCGATCATCATCATCCCGAGGAAGGCCGGCGTCGGCGAAGACGGCGCAAGCGTGAGAATCCTCTCTTCCAGGAGGACACGCTGGAGCTCTCGAGCGACGAGGGCCCGCCCCCGGAGCCCGCTGCGGGGGAGCCCAGCCGACCGGTGTTGTCGCTGACGCTGCCCAACCTGGCCCTGGCCGGCGATCCGGCCACCCAGGTGGCCAGCTACTGGCTCAAAGTACTGGACGCCGAGCCGGAAGCCTGAGAGCTTATTTGTGCGAGCCGGCCACCACGACCCGGTCGAGGTAGAACCCGTCCTTCGCTACCGCGTTGTCGGTGGTCAGGCGGAAACGCAGCTGGATGTTCTGCCCGTCGTAAGCTGACAGATCTACCCGGGCGCGCTCCCACATCTTCTTGCCTGTGAACTCCTGCAGGCCGGTCCAGTTCTGGCCATCGGAGGAAACCTCCAGGGCTACCTTGTCGAAGCGGTTCTCCAGGTCGTGCTTGTAGTCGAAGGTGACGGCCGCTCCGGTCACTCCGGCCAGCGAGATGGAGGGAGAGGTGAGGGCGCGGTTGGCGCCGTGCTCGTAGTCACCCGAAGGGGAGTCGGTCCACACCTTGCCCCGCCCCTCGATGGAGACCCGTCCCCAGCCCTCGCCGCTCCAGCGGTTCGAGAAGCCGTCCATGTTGTCGTCGAAGGCCACCCGCGTGCCCGGGATGACCACCGAGGTGCGGGCCAGCGGGGAGCGGTTGCCCACGTTGTCCACCGCCCGCAGGGCAAAATGCATGGTGCGGTCGTTGCCTTCCGGGAAGGCCAGCGAGGGACGGGTCTCGGCCTGGCCGGCCTCGGCCGGCATGCCCGTGCGCATCACCGGCAGCGACTCGAAGTTGCCCTCGTCGATCGGGTTGGGGCTGCTGCGCAGCTGGTAGCTCGAGGCCCGCCCCTGGTTGCCGTCGTCGCCGGTGGCGATCCAGCCGAGTTGCATCTCGCCGGTGGCCCGGGCGGTCACGCCAAAGCTCCCCAGCGCGGCCGGGGCGACGTTGTCCGACTCCACCGCCTTGCGGGCGTTGAGCCGTCCGCCTGTCTGGGAGGTGCCCGCCAGCGAATCCACCACGTCCACGCTGGCCATCAACCGACGCTTGATCTGGTCGTTGCTGGCGTTGGGCTGGGCGGTAGCGATCAGGGCGGCCACGCCGCTCACGTGGGGAGTGGCCATGGAAGTGCCCGACATGCTGCCGTAGCTGCCCGGAGTGGTGGAGTAGATGCCCACCCCGGGGGCGGCCAGGTCGACGCCCACGGCGCCGTAGTTGGAGAAGCTGGCCAGCTGGTCGGACCAGTCGCTGGCCGACACGCTGACGATGTTGTCCAGGCCGAAGCTGGACGGGTAGTGGGGCTCGGAGTCGACGTCCTTGCCGTCGTTGCCGGCGGCGCAGATGTGCAGCGAGGGCGAGGAGCGCATGGCGTCTTCCAGGGCCCGGTTGCCCCAGCTGCCGGTGTGGCCCCAGGAATGGCTCTGGATGCGCGCCCCCTTCTCGCTGGCGTAGCCCACCACCTTGACGGCGTTGGAGATGGCTCCCTTGCCTTTCTCCGAGAGGAACTTGCCGGCCAGGATCTGGCCCTCCCAGTTCACCCCCACCACGCCCTGGCCGTTGTTGCCCACGCCCGCGATGGTGCCGGCGCAGTGGGTGCCGTGGGAGTTGTCGTCCTCCGGGTTGCCGCTGCCATTGATGGCGTTGTAGCCGTGCAGGTCGTCCACGATGTCGTTGCCGTCGTTGTCGCGTCCGTCCTGCGTCTCGCGAGGATTGGTCCAGAGGTTGGCCACCAGGTCGGGGTGGTCTTGATCGATGCCGCTGTCGATGACGGCCACGATGGGTCCGTTGCGGCTCCCCTTGACCGTGTCCCAGGCCGCCTCGGCCTCGATCTTCTTGAGTCCCCAGAGCTGGGGGTGCAGATCGTCCGGGGTGGCCTGGCGCTCCACCACGTCATTGGCGTCGGCGTAGATCACGCGTGGATCCTTCTCGAGCAGGGCGATCCCCTGGGCGGTGGAGATGCCCTCGGGCAGGCGGGCGTGGACCAGCTTGCCGTTGAAGTTCTTCTGCATCTCGCCCGAGAACTTGATCGTCTCCAGCACCTGCAGGCCGTAGTCCTGGCCCAGCTCGGCCACGTCGGCGGTATCGGGCAGCTTGACCAGCACCTCCCCCTCGAGGTGCTCGCCCATCTTGCTCTGCAGGCAGTCGGCCTCGGGGCGGGTGGCGGCCAGACGCGCCTGGATCTCTTGCGGCGTGATTCTCATGGCTTGCATCCTAACGAACCAGATTCCGAACTGGATTGCCGATTTGTGAACGAAGGGTCCCCGGGGGCGGACTGCGAATCGCCGACCCACGCAAAGGAGCATCGATCATGATTCGAGTCCTCGTGGGCACGCGCAAAGGCGCCTTCATCCTGACCTCCGACGGCAAGCGTAAGCGCTGGA
>CAZWUN010000448.1:0-3964 GCA_964637145.1 uncultured Burkholderiales bacterium | reverse complement strand
AGGAAGACAACAAGATGCTGGCGGGGCTTGCCTACCCGTTCTGGTTCGTAGTGGTCCCCTTCGCTTTGTTTTCATCTCGCCGCGAGGAGCCGTTCGTTCAGTTCCACGCCCGCCAGGCTCTGGGGCTGGGTTTGGGCTCGCTGTTCGCCTGTCTGGTGGGGAGTTTTCTGGTCTGGGCCTTCATGCAGGTTTTGCCCGCCGGTTCTCTTTCCGGTCTGGCCGGAGTGCTGGCCTTTGCGGGCCTGTGGTTGGCCTTCTTGTTCCTGTTCTTCCTGTTCTTCTTTCTGGGCTATCGGGCCTCGGCGGGCGAGTTCTTGATGTTGCCTTTCCTGGGTCAGGGCGCCCTGCAGCGCACCCTGGACGACCTGGGCCTGAAACCTTCGGACCTGGAGGCCACCGAGCCGCCCTCCCGGCAGGACGCTCCGGCTCCTCTGGCTCCCATCGCGAGCCAGGTGCGTGAGCCGGCGGCTCCCCCGGCGGCACTCACCGAGCTGCGCCCTCCGCCCTCGGTGCGCACCGGCCCTCAGCCGGGTCTGCGTCCCCTGCCCAGCGCTTCGTCCGCTCCCACTCGCAAGAGCTGGGAGCCCGGGGCCGTCAAGGGCGATCCTTCGAACGTCTTGAAGCGCTGGCTGACCGATGAGGAGGCTCAAGGCTAAGGTCGGGCACGCGATCCTCCTCGTAGGCCCTGGCCAGCACCCCGCCCAGCGCGAACTTCAGGTGCCGGTTCTCGAGCTGGTGTGAAGGCAACTGGGTGCGCAGCATGCACAGGTCCACGATGGTGCCCCGCAGGCTTTCCGGCAGCGAGGTCCCGGGTGGGAGCGAGCGCAAGGTATCCCAGATGTTCTTCCACCAGACGCTGCGCAGGCGGCGCCGCAGGGCCAGAAACTCCTCGCCCGACAGATCGGGAAACTCGCCGGAAAGATCGCGGTGCGTTTGCCAGGGAGCCCGCCCCAGCGAGCGCAGCAGGCGGGAGCGTCGTTCTCGACGCGCCTCCTGGCGGCAGGGGATGCAGATTCCCTCGTTGCAAGGAGCGCCGCACAATGTGCAGGGCAGCTTGCCTTGCTGGAGCGCCCACAGGCGGCGCTTTTCGAGCTGGATCAGAACCCGGTGCAGCGAGGCTCGCAAGTCGAGGTCCTCCACCTCGGCGGCCTGGCGCTCGAGCTTGAGCTCGGTGCTGCGGTCGAGGGTGATGGCGTCCCAGTTGACTTCCTCCGGTGGGGGAGGCGGGGGCAGGCGCTTGCCCAGGGCTCCCACGCTGCAGTAGAGCTTCTTGATCTTCTTGCCGGTGATGCGCTCGTTGACTCGCTCGAGGATCACGCGCTGGCGCAGCAGGGCCTCGGTGCTCCAGATGGGGGCGGTGCTGGTCAGCAGCAGCACGTCACCCTTCAATGCACTGGGTTCGAGCTGGGCGGCGAAGGCCTCCCCAACCACATCCACCCAGGCCTCGCGGATCTGGGCCAGGCGCAGCGATTCGCCAGCCATCTGGCGGGCGGTCTTCTCCAGCAGCGAGCGGAGCGGGGTCAGCACGGGGCTGGTTTCGCGATCTGACCGGCTTCTACCCGCCACAGGGTGCCCGGCAGCCCGCTCACCGGCACGGCCGTGGTCAGGAAGACCTGTCGGTAGGCGGTCAGACTGTCGAGCAGGCGCTCCTGGCGCGAGGGGTCGAGCTCGGAGAGGCAATCGTCCAGCAGCACCATGGCGCTCTCGCCCGAACGCTCGGTCAGCACCTCGGCTTCGGCCAGGCGCAGGGCCAGCACGGCCGTGCGCTGCTGGCCCTGCGATCCGAAGCGGCGCAGGGAGCGGGCGCTCAACCGCACCTGCAGCTCGTCGCGGTGAGGGCCCACCAGGCTGGTGCGCAGGCGCAGCTCTTCCGCTCTCCGGCGCAGGAGGTCGGCTTCCAAATCGGTGCTGTTGGGGGCGTAGGTGAGCGAGAGGGTTGCCTCCTCGTTGGACAATTGGCGGTAGAGACGCTGGAAGCGTCCGTCCAGGTCGAACGCCAGATCCTGTCGGCGAGCCATCAATTGGTGTGCATGCTGAATCAGCAGAAGGTCCCACGGCTCGAGCTCGACGGCGGTGTGCCCGCGCTTGAGCAGCTCGTTGCGCTGCTTGATGACGCGCTGGTACTGGCTGAGAGCGGCCAGATAGGTGGGATACAGCTTGCACAGGGTCAGGTCGAGAAAGCGGCGGCGCTCCTGGGGTCCTCCCTGGATCAGGCTGAGGTCTCCAGGCACGAACAGCGTGAGCAGCACCTCGCCAAGGAATTCGCCCAGCTTGCGGACAGGCTGGCCCATGAGGCGCACCTCCCGGCTCGATTTCTGGCCCTGGCGCTGCCAGGCGAAATCGAGCCGTCGCTCGCGTCCGCTGTCGCGAGAAAGCCGCGAGGAGATGCGAGCCACATTCTCTTCCCAGCAGACCAGCTCGACTTCGCTCTGGGTGCGAAACGAGCGTGAGGTGGCCAGTAAGTAGAGGGCCTCCAACAGAGCGGTCTTGCCCTGGGCGTTGGCTCCCCAGAACACGTTCAGTCCTTCAGGCAACTCCAGCGAGAGCGAGCGGTAGAGGCGAAAGTTGCTCAGCTCCAGGCGGGTGAAGTGCATTGCGGCGCTTTCTACGGCAGGGGGGCGTTCCCTCGGGTCGAAGGCCGCAGGCTATGCGGATCGCGATGTTCACCGACTGCTATCATCCGGTTATCAACGGGGTCGTGACCTCGGTCGCCTCTCTCAAGGCGGCCCTCGAGGCCGAGGGCAATGAAGTCTTCCTGTTCACCCACGACTATCCGGGCTATCAAGACAACGAGCCGAATGTGTTTCGTTTTCGCTCGGTGACTTACCCCCTGATGAAGGAGAACCGCTTCACCTTTCCCTGGCCCATTCGTCAGGTGGGCATCCTGGCCCGCAAACGGGTCGAGGCGGTCCATATCCATACCCCCTTCAACGTGGGCTGGATCGGCCGTTTGGCCGCTTCCTGGCTGGGACGTCCTCGGGTTTTCACGCATCACACCCTGTGGGACGAGTACACCCACTACGTGCCCGGACCACGCTGGCTCGTCAAGAAGTTTGGCATCTGGCTGGGAACCACGTTCTGTAACTCGTCGGCGGCGGTCATCTCGCCCAGCACGCCGGTCATGGAGCGCCTGCGCGAGCAGGGGGTCACGCGCCCGATCCACGTCCTGCCTACCGGCATCGATCCCACGGTCTTTCGCGGAGGGGACTTCAGTGGTCCCCGGCAGGAGCTTGGGATCGAGCAGGGTCAGAAGCTCTTTCTCTATATCGGTCGGCTGGCCAAGGAGAAGTCGATCGACTTTTTGCTTGAGACGCTGGCTTCGGCGGCCTTCCCCGAGTGCCGCCTGGCGGTCATCGGCGACGGTCCTTCTCGCGGCGAGTTGGAGGAGAAAACGCGGCAATTGGGCCTGACCGGTCAGGTTCGCTTCCTGGGTTATCGAAAGCGTGCCGACCTGAAGCACTACCTGGCCGGAGCCCGGGGGCTGGTCTTTGCCTCTCAGACCGAGACCCAGGGCCTGGTGTTGCTCGAGGCTCAGGCGGGCGGAGTTCCGGTGCTGGCGGTGAGAGGTCCCGGCGTGACCGAGGCGGTCAGCGACGGCCAGACCGGACGGCTCTTTGAGCCGGGCGACAAGGCCGGCTTTCTGGCCGCC
Organism: uncultured Burkholderiales bacterium; assembly: GCA_964637145.1. Lineage (GTDB taxonomy): Bacteria > Vulcanimicrobiota > Xenobia > Xenobiales > QWHO01 > QWHO01. The sequence continues at coordinate 315 of CAZWUN010000448.1, read as the reverse complement.
TGGCGCGAGCTGGCCCACGATGAGGGCATGTTCGAGCGGATGTCCCGCAACGCTCGGGCCTGGGCCGAGGACTTCAGCGCGCAGGCGATGGCCCGCAAGATGTGCGAGCTCTATCGCAGTCTGGCGGGCCCCGCGCCGGTCACCGAGCGGGCCTCCGCGGCCGAGCCGGCTTGAATTTCATTTCATTTTCGACTTCCGGCAAGATCGCGTTCGAGTGCTGGAAAAAAAAGGGTTTTTTCGAGTTTCCGAGAACTTGATCCGGTAATCAAACCACGGCGGTGAGCGAACTCAAAAACTGCGGCACGGTTGCATAAA
>CAZWUN010000447.1:0-3997 GCA_964637145.1 uncultured Burkholderiales bacterium | reverse complement strand
GCCGGAAGATCTCGCTGCCCTGCTCGCCATAGGTAACCACGATCAACTCGACTTCCTCGAGGAGCTGCTCCTGGGTCTTGCCTGTCTTCTCGAGGAAGACGGCGAACTCGTAGTCGTTAAGCAGAACCGCCCTGGCTCCGCGGGCCGCCTGGTAGAGCGTGGGACCGTCCATGGCGGTCACCTGGAAGCTGGGGTCGAAGAGGAACGGGATCTTCGCCTCGCGGCACTCCTGACAGTGACGCACCATGGCCGCGGGAGCGTCGGGAGCCACGATGCAGAAGCGCGGATTGGGCCCTGCCTCCTGACGGAGGCTGATCTCCCCGGCCCGGTTCATGGCGCCCGGATAGAACCCCGTGATCTGGTTGTCAGCCGCGTCGGTGGTGATGAAGCACGAGGCCGTCACATCCTCCTGGAAGATGCGGATTCCCTGGACATCCACGCCCTGTTGAGAAAGCCACTCGGCGTACTCCGGGAAGTCGCGGCCGGCGGCAGCCACGATGCGGGGCCGCTCGCCCAACAGAGCCAGCGTATAGGCGATGTTAGCGGCGCACCCCCCCCGCTGGCGCTTGAGCTCCTGGACCAGGAAGCTGATGTTGATGATGTGCACCTTGTCGGGCAGAACGTGGTCCTTGAAGTAGCCCGGGAAGTTCATGATGTTGTCAAAGGCCAGCGATCCGCTGACCAGGATGGAACCGCGCGCGTCAGTCAAAGCTCTCTACCTCTCAAAACCTCAGGTTTATGGCACGGAAAGGGGCTGTCTGTCAAGCTGAAAGGCAGCCTGAAAATCTTCGATCAGGTCCTGGGGGTCTTCCAGGCCGACCGACAAACGAATCAGCCCTTCGTCGATGCCGGCTGCCCGGCGCTCGTCCACAGTCAGGCCCGAGTGGGAGGTGGTGGCCGGCCGGGTAACCAGGCTCTCCACTCCGCCCAGGCTCGCCGCAACCACCGGCAGGTGCGTGGCTTGCATCCAGGCGTCGGCTCGCTCCGGCTCGAGCAGCTCGAAGCTCAGCATGGCCCCGAAGCCGTCGAGCTGGCGCCGGGCGAGCTGGTGACTGGGGCTACTGGGCAGACCCGGATAGTGCACCCGCTTGACGGCCGGATGCTGCTCCAGAAAACGGGCCACCTCCAGGGCGGTGGCCGTCTGGTGGCGTAGCCGCACGGCCAGCGTCTTGAGCCCCCGGTGCAGCAGGAAGCAGGCGTGGGGGTCGAGCGAGCCGCCGAGATGGTTGAGCAGGTGACATACCCGGCGCACCCGCTCGCTCGAGCCCACCACCGCCCCGGCCACGATGTCGGAATGGCCATTGAGATATTTGGTGCAGCTGTGCACCACCAGATCGAAGCCGTGCTCGAGCGGACGGTAGTGGATGGGGGTGGCGAAAGTGTTGTCGATCAGGGCGGTCAGCTTGTGCTCACGGGCGAACTTCACGACCTGGTCGAGGTCGGGGACCTGCATGAGCGGGTTGGAGATGGTCTCCACGTAGATGGCCCGGGTCGAGGGGTTGATCTGGGCGGCCCAGCTTTCGGGACGGCTCAAGTCGATAAAGGAAGCCGTGCGACCGAACTCGGGCCAGTCGTGGGTCAGGAAGGTGTGCGTGCCCCCGTAGAGGCAACCCTGCGCCAGCAGGTGCTCGCCATGGCCCACGCTGGCGAGCAGCGCGGCAGTGATGGCCGCCATGCCGCTGGCCGTAACCAGGGCAGCTTCGGCCCCCTCGAGACTGGCAAGCTTCTGGTGCAGGGCCACGTGGTTCGGGGAGTTGTTCAGGCGGATGTACTTCAGGTCGTTGTAGTCGCTCTCACCCGCGAACTCGTAGTTGGCCGACTGGTAGATGGGGAGCACAACGGCGCCATCCTTGCCGGGACGAACTTCTCCGGCGTGGATCACTCGTGTATCCAGACGATAACCCAAAGCAAAACCCTCCTTGGCGCGTGGCGCCGAGGGGGGTTCTCAGCCGAGGGCAAGTTTCCTGTTGCTACAGTGTTCAGGAACCGGTAGGAACTTCGGCGCTCGGCGCCTCAGTGATAAGGATCGTAGCTATAGGTGCCGTCCGGGCCGCTGTAGGTATCGCCCCCGCCGCGTCCGCCGAAGTCGGGGTCGTAGACCGAGTCGGGTCCGTCGTCGTTGCGCCGGTTATCGCCGAAGTCCGGGTCGGAAGTGTCGTCCGGCCCGGGCTCGGGACGGCTGCTCTTCTGCTGCTTGGCGGCCGCCTGGGGCATGGTGGCCAGGGTCGCGATCTGCATGGTGTATCCTCCAGGTCGTGTTCTTCGGCCTGAAGATAGCAGCCTGCGTGAAGCGCCCGGGTTGACGGCTTGTTACCGTTTGGACCGCCAGGGATCAGCTGGCCTGGCGGCTCTTCTCTTTGCGGATCCGGTTGCGCTGGTGCACGTCCAGGATCTCCTTGCGGATGCGGATGCTCTGAGGGGTGACCTCCACCAGCTCGTCGTCCTCGATGTACTCCAGGGCCTGCTCCAGCGAGTGCCGGCGCGGCACCTCCAGACGCAGGCTCTCCTCGGCACCGGAATTGCGGATGTTGGTCACGTGCTTTTTCTTGGCCACGTTGACCTCCAGGTCGCCCGGACGGCAATGCTCGCCGACCACCATGCCGGCGTAGACCCTCTCGCCGGGGTCAATGAAGAACACGCCACTCGACTGCAAGTTATGCAGCGCGTAGGTAGTGGACTCGCCCGCCTCGGAGGCCACCAGCGAGCCGCGCGTCCGACCGGCGATCTCGCCTCGCCAGGGCCCATAATCGTGGAACAGGTGATTCATGATGCCGTAGCCCCGGGTCAGGGTGAGGATATCCGAGCGCAGTCCGATCAGTCCCCGAGCCGGGATGATGAACTCCAGGCGCAGACGGCCGGTACCCGAGCCACTCATGTTGATCATCTCGGCTCGGCGCAGGCCCACCGTCTCCATGACCGGGCCCAGGTTGTCCTCCGGCAAATCGATGATGAGCTGCTCGAGCGGCTCGTGCATCTGCCCGTTGACCATCTTGGTCAGCACCCTCGGGGCTGAGACACAGAATTCGTAGCCCTCGCGGCGCATCGTCTCGATCAGGATGGAGAGGTGCAACTCGCCTCGTCCGCACACTTCGAACACGTCCGGTGAGTCGGTGGGATTGACGCGCAAAGCCACGTTGCGCTCTTTCTCGCGCATCAGCCGGTCGTTGAGATGACGGGAGGTGACGTACTTGCCTTCGGTGCCTGCCAGGGGACTGTTGGACACCAGGAACATGGCCGCCAGGGTGGGCTCGTCCACCGACAGTCCCGGCAGGAGAGCAGGCCGCTCGATCTCGGTGATGGTCTGGCCCAACCCGACCTCAGCCAGACCCGACAGCGAGACGATGTCCCCCACTGTGGCTGACTCCACCGCTTTGCGGCTCAGGCCCTCAAACCGGAACAACTGAGCCACCTTGCCCTTCTTGAGCGTCTCCCCGGGCGAGCCAAAGGCCACCTGCCGTGGCGCGGTCAGGGTTCCCTGGCTGATGCGCCCGATGGCCAACCGTCCGATGTACTCGTCGTAGTCGAGGCTGCTGACCAGCATCTGAAGAGGCGCCTCGGGGTCACCCTCGGGCACGGGGACATGCTCCAGGATTGCCTCATAGAGGGGTTGCAGGCTCTCAAGAGGCCCCTTGGGGTCGAGCGAGGCCACCTGCTGCTTGGCCGAAGCGTAGATCACCGGAAAGTCGATCTGCTCGTCATTGGCGCCCAGGTCGATGAACAGGCCCAGGACCTCGTCCACCACCTGCTCGGGTCGGGCGTCCGAGCGGTCGATCTTGTTGACCACGAGGATGGGCAGAAGGCCAGCTTCCAGAGCCTTCTTGACCACGAAGCGGGTCTGGGCCATGGGGCCCTCGAAGGCGTCCACCACCAGCAGACAGCCGTCCACCATCCCGAGGATCCGCTCGACCTCGCCAGCAAAGTCCACGTGGCCCGGAGTATCCACGATGTTGAGGGTGATACCGCGGTATTCCACGGCCGTGTTCTTGGAGAGGATGGT
>CAZWUN010000446.1:0-4049 GCA_964637145.1 uncultured Burkholderiales bacterium | reverse complement strand
CCCTTGAGGCCGTCCCACTCTCCGAGCACCTGGGCATCACGCTGTCTGGCTCAGGCCCGCTCAGCCAGGTGCAACAAGACGAGGTCTGGAGCGGTCTCAAACAGCACGGCGCGGTGCTGTTGCGCGGCTTCAAACCCTCCACCGAGGAGTTCAAAGCCTTTACGGACCAGCTCTGCCACGACTTCTCCGACTACAAGGCCGGGGGCATGCGGATCGGGGCTCTGAACCGGCAGGCGGTGGACAACGACAAGACCCTGCTCACGGTCACCGGCCATACCCAGGGCTTTGCCATGGCCTTGCACGGCGAGATGTACTACCTGCCCGTGCGCCCTCGCATCCTCTGGTTCTACTGCCAGCGGCCCCCCACCGATGGCGGGGGCCAGACCACCCTGGCCGACGGCGCTGGGTTGTGGAAGGCCTTCTCGCCCGAGCTGAAGAGCTTTTTCGAGCAGAACCGGCTGGCCTATCACCGCAACCTGATGGATGGCGACTGGCAGACCACCTACCTGACGGAGGATTTCGAGGAGGCCCGAAAGCTGGCCGAGAGCCAGTGCGACTCGGTCATCGCCCATCCCGAGGAGCGGCGCCTGGAGACCCGCTCGGTGTTCGACGCCACCCTGACCGGGCCAGGCGGCGAGAAGATCTTCATCAACAACATGGCCACCGTCTGGATGGCCGAGTGGGCTTTCGAGAGCGGCTGGATCAAGGAGAACGTGGGCTCGATCCAGGCCCCAACCTGCCCCATGGTGGTGCGTACCGAGGAGGGCGAGCGCATCAGCGCCAGCCTCATCGAAGAGATGACCGAGACGGCCGAGAAGCTGACCGTGGAGGTGAACTGGCAGGAAGGGGACGTGGTCATGGTCGACAACGCCCGCATCATGCACGGTCGGCGCGAGGCGCGCGACAAGAATCGCTCCATCCTGATCCGGATGGGCGAGCCCCGGAGGCCGCTGTGAAGACCGAGACGCGCTACATCGGAACCGCCCTGGACGGCCCCTGCCTCGAGCCTCCAGGCCTGAGCGTGAGGGGCTACGACCTCAACGAGATGATCGGCACGCTGACCTTCGCCCAGGCGGTGCAGCACCTGCTCACCGGCGAGGTGGCCGATGGCACGAGGCTGGACGCCTACATGGCCGCCTGCTGCCGTGAGGTTCCTCCCGACCATCCCGCCCTGGACCTGATCGTGCGGGCCCGCCAGGCGGGAGCCTCCTGGCACGCGGCCACCATGGCCGGGCTGGCCGTGCAGCCGCCCACCCCGCCCGGAGAGGCGCCGAGCATGAGCCCGGACAACCTCGAGGCGGTCACGCTCCTGGGCGTGCTGCCGCGCTACGTGACGGCGGCCGTGCGCGGCCACGACCTGGCGCCGCCCGAGTCCGACCACCTCGACCAGATGTACTGGCTGTGCACCGGTCGCCACCTTTCCGAACAGCAGCGGCGGGTGCTCGACAACCTGATGGTCAGCTTCCACGCCGGTTTTGGCGTCGTTCCCCCCAGCGTGCTCGTGCCCCGGGCCGCGGCCGGGACCGGGGTGCCCATGCACCAGGCCGTCTCGGCTGGATTTGCCACCTGCGGGGCCATGCACACCGGGGCCTGCGAGTCCCACATGGCCATGATGGAGGGGATCTTCGCCCACGATGACCCCCTCAGGGCGGCCGAGGAGATGCTCGAGTCTACCCTGGCGCAGGGCAGGCGTATCCTGGGCTACGGCCACCCCTTCTTCCTGGCCGACCCGCGCGTGCCGCGCATCCGCGCTCTCTTCCGTGAGTACGGGTTCGAGTCGCGCTACCTCGAGGTCTACGACCGGCTGCAAGAGCTGGTCCGTCAGAGGCTCAAGATCGAGCCCAACCTGGACGCCATCAACTCCACCACCCTGCTCAGCCTGGGCGTCACCAGCGCTTACGGCTCGGCCATCTTCCTGTGCTCGCGTCCGGCCGCCATGGTGGCCCACTTCATCGAGCGCCGCAACCGCCCCGCTTTCGGAACCACCAGCCCCAACGCCCGGCAGTGGTACGACAAGATCTCACTTGACTGGTTATAGGAGGAGACAATGCGAATCGACATCCCCGTTCCCCAGACCCCCGATCTCTACGATCATTACACCGGGGCCTTCACCAAGCCATGGGACGACATCCTGATCGACCGCGTGGTGGACGAGTGGCAGCGTCTGGGTCTGTCCGAGGGTACCCTGGTGGACGTGGGCACCGGCACCGCCGTGCTCATGATCCAGGCCGCCCGCCGCCCCGAGCTCAAAGGGCTGAAGATGATCGGCCTGGACTACTTTCCCAACATGGTCGAGAAGGCCCGCGAGATGATCGACGCAGCCGGCCTGACCGAGCGGATCGCGGTGCAGGTGGCCGACGCCCAGGCCACCGGCCTGCCGGATGGCTGTGCCGACCTCATCATGAGCCGGGCCACCATGCACCACCTGCGCGAGCCCGAGACGGCCTATCGCGAGATGCACCGCCTGCTCAAGCCTCACGGCGTGGCCGTCATCCACGACATGCGCCGCGATCCCGACCCGGAGGCTTTCGCCCAGTTCAACGAGCTGCGCCAGGCTGCCGGCATCGGGCCGACGATTCTCGAGCAGAAGTACACCCTGGCCGAGGTCAAGCAACAGATCCACGCCGCCGGATTGGACAAGAAGGCTGATGTCTACTGGGGTGAGAGCGGCCCCGCCGCGCTCGGGTATGAAGTGCGAATTCGGGGAGGGAAGTAGCTGCCGGGGCGACGAACAGCCCGTTTCGACCCAGAGGTTGATCCTCATCAAATCCCTTAAGGAGCCAGGAAGAACATGAAGTTCCTCGTTATCATGCGGCCCAACGGCAGCAACCACGGAATCGGTAAAGACGGCAAGAGCCACACCGAGGCCCTCAAGAAAGCCATCAAGTCAGGTGCTGTCGAGAGCGCTTACGCCTTCATCGGTGGCGGCGCGGCCTACGTGGTCAAAGCCAAGGACACCTATGAGCTGGCCGGCAAGGTCCGCTATAATCCTCTCTTTGACAGCTGCTCCGTGGAAGTGATCCCGGTGGCCGACGCGGTCGACTTCCTGGAAGCCGCTCATCGCCAGACGGCCCCCGCCACGAAGAAGAAGTAAACCCGCCCCCATCGAGTGGCAATGAGACCTCGCCGGATTTCCGGCGAGGTTCTCTTGTCCCAGGGGGAACCCGTCCGGGGGACCGTCATCACAGGTTCTCGTATCCCCGGGGGAACCGTTTGGAACCGTTTTCGCGACCGGTCCGGTCACTGCTCCAGGAGGCTCGCATGTCGTTTCTTTGTCTCGTCACCATCCCGGCCGACTCCGCCTCGATCGAGGCCGCCCTGGCCAGCATCCGGGCCGGCGGAGTGGGCCTGCTCGACCTGGAGCACTGCCAGGCCGACGACCCGGCGGTACGGCGCAACCTGGCCGCCCTGGCCCGCGACGGGCGGGAGAGCTGGGGGGCGAAGGGGCGACGCGAGCAGCTCGAGCGGCTGGGTAAGCTGCCCTGGGCCATCGTGACCGACCGCCAGGGCGACCCTGCACCCCGCTGGCTGGCCCAGGTGCAGGAGCCCGAGCAGCTCTCCGAGCTCGGGGGCTGGGCCGGCGTGGTGGTGAGCGGCAGCGAGAACGGCGGTCGGGTGGGCGGCTTCTCCAGCCTGCCTCTGCTGGACGCGGCTCTGGATTGGGGCAAGCAGCCCGTCTACCTGCACGGCGCCGCCGGGGTGCGGGCCGCGGCCGGCGCCCGGGCCATCGGCGCGGCCGGCGTGGTGCTCGACGACCAGATCCTGCTCATGCCCGAGTCGCCCCTGCCCAACCGCTGGCGCCGTCTGCTGGAGACGCCCGCCGGGCAGGAAACCCGGCTCGTCGACGGACAGCGCTTCCTGGCCCACCCGGCCTGGCCGCGCTCTCTGCAGGCCGATCCCCTGCTGAGCTGGGGCGACCCGAAAACAACCGTCTGGCCCCTGGGCCAGGGCATCGCCCTGGCGGCCGCCCTGGCACGCCGGTATCGCACCGTGCAGGCCCTGGTCAAAGCCATCATGGATGCGGACGTTGCCAGCGCCACCCCGCTCGA
>CAZWUN010000445.1:0-4054 GCA_964637145.1 uncultured Burkholderiales bacterium | reverse complement strand
CTGGTCAGTTCGCAGGGCCGAGTTCCAGCTCCTTTGCCTGGGGCCCCCGATGGGCTCAGGATAGGTCTTTCTGAGATTCAAGAGGGCGGATGCAAAAGCGATCGGCCGGTCATCTCCGGCGGTTGGCTCAGGCCCAGAAGCTCGAGCAGGGTGGGAGCCACGTCTGCCAGGCATCCCCCCGCGGCAAGCTGTCCCTCGATTCCCACCCCAAGACAGGGGACCGGGTTGGTGGTGTGGGCCGTGTGCGGCTCTCCCTGCTCGTCGAGCATGACCTCGGCGTTGCCGTGGTCGGCCACCACCAGGGCCACGCCGCCAAGTTCCTGGATGGCCTCGAGCAGCCGGCCCAGGCAGGCGTCCACCGCTTCGCAGGCCTCAACGGCGGCGCTGAGCACGCCCGTGTGACCGACCATATCGGGGTTGGCATAGTTGATCACCAGAAGATCGTCGGTTCCGGTGGCCAGTCTCTGCAGGGTGCGCTCGGTCAACTCCAGGGCGCTCATCTCAGGCTGCAGATCGTAAGTGGCCACCCGGGGTGAGGGCACCAGCAGACGCACCTCGCCCGAGTACGGCTCCTCGCGCTGGAGGTTGAAGAAGCTCGTGACGTGGGGGTATTTCTCGGTCTCGGCGGCGTGGAACTGGGTCAGGCCTGCCTCCGAGACCACCTCGGCCAGGCCCCGGCTCAGCTCGGGCAGGGCGAAGGCGAAGGGGGCTCCCAGTTGCTCCACCTCCATCATGGTGGCCAGTTCGATGCCTGGAGGATTGCGTGCGAAGTGGGGCCAGTCGGGGCCAGCCAGGAGGGCTTCGCCGAGCTGGCGAGCCCGATCCGTGCGGAAGTTGAAGAAGAAGACCGCTTCCCCGTCACGGATCGGGCGCGGATCGGCCACGATGGTGGGCAGAATGAACTCGTCGGTCTCGCCCCGGCGGTAGGCCTGCTCGACCGCTTCGAGAGCCGAGCGTGCCCGGTGGGGAGCCTGGCCTTGCACCACCGCCCGGTAAGCTTTTTCCACGCGCTCCCAGCGCTGGTCTCGATCCATGGCGTAGTAGCGACCGCAAACGGTGGCGATGCGGGCCCTCGGCTCTAGCTCGGCCAGGAAGCCGCAGGCGCTGTCGGGCGGCGTGTCACGCCCGTCGGTGAAGGCATGCACAAAGACCTCCGGCACCACCTGCCGGTTGGCCATCTCGACCAGAGCGAGCAGGTGCTCGAGCTGGCTGTGCACCCCCCCGCTGCCGAGCAGGCCCATCAAGTGCAGGGCCGGGCGTTTCATCAGCTCGATCAACACCGGGTTGTCAAAGAAAGCGCCGCTCTCGATCTGGCTGTCGAGGTAGGTCAGGCTCTGCATCACCACTCGCCCGGCCCCGAGGTTCATATGGCCCACCTCGGAGTTGCCCATCTGGCCATCGGGCAGGCCGACCTGACGGCCGGAGGCCTCCAGTTGGGTGCTCGGCCAGCGGCCGGCCAGTCGGTCCATGGTCGGGGTGCGGGCCCTGGAAACCGCGTTGCCGGGGCTGTCCTCGGCCAGACCCCAGCCGTCCAGGATGATCAGGGCCACCGGTCGTTTGCTCAAGCGCACCAATACTGCATCGCCCCTTTGCTTGACGGTCAGGTTATAATGGGGACCGTAAACGATGACCGATATTCTGCGCGAGATCCGTCAGGCCTTCTGGAAACTGCACATTCTGCACCACGCCGAGCAGGGTCCCATCTATGGGCTCTGGATGCTGAGCGAGCTGGCCGAGCACGGCCACAAGGTCAGCCCGGGAACCCTCTACCCCATGCTGGCCCGGTTGGAGCGGAACGGCTGGCTGCGGGCTTCCCCTGGCCAGCATGCCAGGGACCGGCGCAGCTACCGGATCACGGCCCGGGGCCGTGAAGGCCTGGCCAGCCTGCGAGCCGAGCTCGCCGAGTTGCACCGGGAGCTGGTGCTCGAGCCATGAGCTGCCGGGCCGTCGTGCTGATCCGGCTCATGGTTGGAGGCGTCTTTCTGTCCGAGGGACTGCAGAAGTTCTTGCTGCCCGACTCGCTGGGGGTGGGTCGCTTTGCCAGAATCGGCATCCCCGCTCCCGAGCTGACCGCACCGCTGGTGGGAACCGTGGAGATGGTGTGCGGTTTCCTGGTGCTGGCGGGCCTGTTCACGCGAGTGTCGGCCGCACTCTTGATGGGGGTGATGGCGGTGGCCCTCTTTACCACCAAAGTGCCAATCCTGCTCGGGACGAGCTTTCTGGGCCTGGAGCTTCGCTCCTTGCCTCAATACGGGCTCCTCAGCATGCTGCACGAGGCTCGCACCGATCTTTCCATGCTGCTCGGGTCGGCCTTCTTGCTCCTGGAAGGGGCTGGACCCTGGTCGCTGGATTCTCGCTGGAGGACTGAGAGATGAAATGGCTCAACCTGGCGCTCTCGCTGTTGGCTCTGGGGGTGGCCCTGGCTGCCTGGCAACGCTCCTCGCCGGCCGAGACGGCCTGGCTCCAGGGCTCTCCCGGTCAGCAGGTGGCCCAACTGGAGAAACACGCTCGCGGGTTGGACGTGGCCATGGCCGAGATCGGCTATCGCTACGGGGAGCTACTGCGGGCTGAACGTCAAGAGCAGTATGAGCTGGCACGCTACCACCTCGACAAGATCCGTCTGGCCCTGTTCCTGGCCGTGGAGCGTCGCCCCAAGAGGCAAGCCTCGGCCAGGCCCTTCCTCGAGCAGGCGGTTCCCGAAGCGGATCAGGCTCTGGAGTCGGGAGATCGCGCCCGCATCGCCGGGGCCCTGGAGGGGCTGCACAAGGCCTGCGTGACCTGTCATACCTCCGAAAAGGTCGAGCACTTCATCCCGGTGGTCGAGCGCATTCGCCGCGAATACGGCCCTTGAGAGAGCTCGCGCTCCTGTTCCTGAGGCTCGGCCTGACAGCCTTCGGAGGACCGGCCGCACACATCGCCTTGATGAAGCACGAGGTGGTGGATCGGCGTGGCTGGCTCACCCACGAGGAGTTTCTCGACCTTCTGGGAGCCACCAATCTCTTGCCCGGTCCGAACTCGACCGAGATGGCCATCCACATCGGCTGGCTCCGGGCCGGCTGGCCTGGATTGCTGGTGGCGGGTCTCTGCTTCATTCTTCCCGCCGCCCTGCTGGTAGCTCTGCTGGCTCAGCTCTACGCTTCGTTCGGCTCCTTGCCGCGCTCTCAGGGACTTCTCTACGCCGTCAAACCTGTCCTGATCGCGGTGGTGGCCCAGGCCATCATCAGCTTGCTTCGCCCCGCCCTCAAAACTCCGGCCCTGCGTCTGCTGGGCGGGGTGTGCCTGGTTCTGGCCTTCCTCGGGGTGGATGAGCTGGCCCTGCTCTTCGGCTGCGGAGCCCTGGCCGGGAGTCTGCGATTTCTGGCCAGGCCGCGCCCGACGGTTTCCTCGTTGGCGCGCCTGGTGGCCGTGGCCCTGGCGTTGATCTTGCTCCCGACCGCGTTGACGCGCCTGCTGGCCGCCGGGGAGGGTCCTCAGCCTTATAGCTCCTCGCTTTTGTTCGTCTACTTCCTGAAGGTTGGCTCGGTGCTCTATGGAAGCGGTTACGTGTTGCTCGCCTTCTTGCAGTCCACGCTGGTCGAGCACTGGCGTTGGCTGAGCGAGGCCCAACTACTCGACGCGGTGGCCGTGGGGCAGGTCACTCCGGGCCCGGTATTCACCACCGCCACCTTCGTGGGCTACCTGCTGGGTGGGGGAGAAGGGGCCGCCCTCGCCACCCTGGGAATTTTCCTGCCCTCGTTTGTGCTCGTCGCCCTCAGCGGGCCGCTGGTTCGCCGGGTGCGTCAGAGCGTTCTGGCGGGCGCCTTTCTGAACGGGGTGAACGTGGCCTCGCTGGCCCTGATGACGGCGGTTACCGTGGAGCTGGCGCGGGCCGCGGTGGTGGATCTTCCCACCGTCGCCCTGGCCCTGGTCGGGGGGCTCTTGATCATCCGTTTTCGGGTCAACTCGGCCTGGGTGATCCTGGCTGCAGCCGGGTTGGGCTTTGCCCTGGGATGACCTGCTGGCACTGCTACCGCATCGAGGCCGCAGCCAGGCCGACCTTCTGGCTTTTGTAATC
>CAZWUN010000444.1:3486-4085 GCA_964637145.1 uncultured Burkholderiales bacterium | reverse complement strand
CAGGGGCGCGGTCGGTGGCAGGGGTCCCGGCCCGGTCGCTGGCGGGGGCGCCGGCGCGGGCCTGCGAGCCAGCGCCATAGTTCTGAGTGAGCCCCCGGGTGAGCTGGCTGACGCCCTTCCCCTCGGCGGCGCGGCCGGAACGGGCTTCGCGACTGACCTGAACCCGGTCGCCGTTGCCGACTCGATTGGTCTGTCGCGACTTTGCCGGGCCTCCGGCAGCCCGACTCTGGGCCGCCGACCCGGCTCGACGCGAGCCGGACGGACCGGAATTGCGCTTGGGCGCGGCAGGGCGGTTCTTACTGATTGTGCTCAAGGCAGCCTCCTGGGAAGGGGATTCTTGGCTCCAGCTTGCCTCAGGAGATTTGGACGGGTCTATGAACTGGAAGCAAAAATTGTGAACTCCGCGTAAACGCCCTCTTGAGGGCGGACTGTCAACGGGATCGGGGCGACAATCATCCTGCTGCGGGACCAGCGTTGAGCACCACGGGTCGGCCCGCGCAAAGAACAGACTCGTCGGTCCCCAGGCCGATGGAAATCTCCGAACGATTGCTCGGAATTTATACCGGCGGTATCGGAACTTTGTTCGAGACCGACCCTGG
>CAZWUN010000444.1:0-3386 GCA_964637145.1 uncultured Burkholderiales bacterium | reverse complement strand
GAAGCGCAACCAGCGCAGGTCCAGGCCGATCCGGGCCGATGGAAGGCTCTCGAACGAGTGCTCGGAATTTATACCGGCGGTATCGGAACTTTGTTCGAGACCGACCCTGGGAAGCGCAACCAGCGCAGGTCCAGGCCGATCCGGGCCGATGGAAGGCTCTCGAACAGTGCTCGGAATTTGTACCGGCGGTATCGGAACTTTGTTCGAGACCAGCCCTGGAAGCTCAACGAAGCTCAACCAGCGCAGGCAGCTCCAGGCCGATAGAGGGCTCTCGAACGAGTGCTCGGCATTCAGAACTGGGTACAGCCTGAGCCAGGGAGAGCGCTAGGAAGACTCAGTCAGATCTTTTTGGGCGTTTGATGCTACGCTGTGGCCATGACGAACTGGGACAAACGCTTCGGGGTTCACGACCGCACTTTTGAGGTCCGGCGCCATATCGACCGGGTGGGAGAGGACCGTGCCGCCCGCGACCTGCGCGACGCCCAATTCGGTCGAGGTCCGCTGGCAGGCAAGACGGGAAATGCTTTCAAGGATGACCCGTTCTTCAATCCCTGGGCTCCCGGGGGCACGTTCAATACGGTCGCTTGAGTCGCGGGCGCTAACGCGAGAGCGCCGATCCGGTAGATTCAAGGCTGTCCTATCTCAGCGGCCTGAAAGGCATGGACGTTCACCGCGATGCCCACCACATTGAAGGGGGACCTGACGAACGTGGGCAACTCGCGCGCGATCGACCAGGCTCGACCAGAAGAACGCACCCGGTCCGGCGCCCTGACCTGTTGAAGGGGGACCTGACGAACGTGGGCACCTCGCGCGATCGACCAGGCTCGACCAGAAGAACGCACCCGGTCCCGCGCCCTGACCTGTTGAAGGGGGACCTGACGAACGTGGGCACCTCGCGCGCGATCGATCAGGCTCGACCAGAAGAACGCACCCGGTCCCGCGCCCTGACCTGTCCGACGAAACACGGCGACATGAGAACGAGATCAATAGTCGTCCTTGCCGGTCAGCTCCATCTCGAAGCTGTCTGCCTCCTGGGCGACCCCCTCGGCAAAGGCCGAGAACGTCTCCAGGTCGGCGCCGGCCGGAATGCGGCAGACGTAGAGCACCAACTGCTTGGTGCCTTCGGACTGAGGCAGGAGAGCCCAGCTGCCCAGCTTGGTCTGCAGGCTGTCGTCGAGCAGGGCCCGGGCTGCCTCGGCGGGTATCTCTCCGTCGTAAATCCCGGCCGCCGACCAGATCTCACGCATCTCCAGATTGCCCACGGTGAAGGTCTTGGAGCGAACGACCAGCAACTGGGTGCGTTCGCCTTCGGTCTGCATGACCAGCTGGTAGTCGCCATCCTCGTCGGTCTTGTAGGACCATTCCAGCTTCTTGAGGGACTCCTCGACGCGCGGGTCAGGCGGAAGGCCTTGAGCCAACAGCGAGCCGGCCAGGGCCAGGACGAGCAGGGAGCGGAGGGTCAGAGCCATTGGGTCAGCCTCCTCCAGCTTGAAAAACTGGGGGAACCGAGCGTCAGAGCCATCCCATCATCGTGTCGTCGACGCGGGCCTCTTCCAACTTGAGCTGGGAGACCTGCGGCTCGGCCGCCTCCACCGAAGGCTCGACGGCGGCCACCCGCGGAGCACCCTCGCGGGCCACCAGTCCGACGTCCTGGAGGCGAGCGATGGACTCGCGGAAGGGATGCAGGTGCTCGGACGAGCCGGCCTCGAGCAGGGGCCCGAGCAGGTTGACCATTCCCTCGGCCAGGTAGTTGCGCACCAGGTCGTTGACCACCAGGATCTCGGTGGCAACCACGTTGCCCTTGCCATCGGCCCGGGGGAGCATGCGCAGCGAGATGACCGCCCGCAGGGTGGAAGCGAGCAGGATCTGGACGGTCTCTCGAGCGGCACCCTCGAAGGAGTTCAGGATCCATTCGATGGCCCCCACGGTGGTCGGTGAGGCCAGACTCGACAGGACCAGGTGGCCACTTTCGGCGGCTACCAGGGAGGCATACATGGTCTCGGCGTCGCGGAGCTCGCTCAGGGCCACCACGTCAGCCTGCTGGCGCAGGGCGTGGTTGAGCGCCTCGGTGAAGCTGTTGGCGTCGGTGCCCACCTCGCGCTGGCTGACCACGCTCTTCTTGTCCTGGTGGTAGTACTCGATCGGATCCTCGATGGTGAAGATCTGGATCCGACGGGTGGCATTGATGGCATCCACCAGCGAGGCCAGGGTGGTGGTTTTGCCGCTCTGGGGGGGACCGGCCACCAGGATGAGGCCGTCGCGGTGTCCGGCCAGCTGCTCGAGCAGCACTGGCAGGCCCAGGTCGGCCAGAGCGGGGACGCGGGCTGCCAGCGGCTTGAAGACGCCGCAAACGCTCCCACGCTGAAGGTAGGCGTCCAACCGGAAGCGGACGCCCAGCGCGCTGCAAGCCACGGTCACGTCCTTGCGATCAAGCAAGAGCTTGCGATGCTCGGCCGGCATGGCATTCAAGATCAGCGAACGGCAATCTTCGGGGCGCAGGATGTGATCGCCGATCGGAACCCACTGGCCGTGCAGGCGGGCGACCGAAGGCGAGCCGGTCTTCAACAAGAGCTCACTGGCCTCGTGCTTGAGCACCACGTAGAGCAGGTCGTCGAGCGAGAAATCAAGATCGGGGGGCGGGGCCACCTTGTCCGCGCCGTCAGCCGTAGTGGCGGCAGCTGGAGCCGCAGCTGGCTCACTGGCTTTGATCTGGGCGATCAGGCTGGCCATGGCCGCGAGCTTGCTGTCAAGCTCATCGAGCCTCTCGCGCTCGATCTTCTTGAGCTTGTTCTCCAATCCGTCGAAGCGCTCGACCTCGAGCTCCTTGACGCGGCTCTCGAGCTTCTCGAGCAGGTCCAGGTTCTTCAGGCGCGACTCGAGATCGCCGATTCGCTCGAGCAATTCGGCCGGAGGGGCAGAGGCGGCCCCGTTGCTGTCTCGCGACTCGAGCTGAACCAGGCGGGGCTCGAGCTCGGCGAGTCGCTCTTCGAGGTCGAAAGCGGGATTGCGATCGACCCGCTCTTCGAGCTCAGCCAGGCGCACCAGGACGGTGGGATCGGTGCTCGAGGGGCCCGAGTCGCCGCCCCCCGCGGGACGCGCCTCCACCTCGGCCAGGCGCTCTTCCAGCTTCCTGACCTGGACGAGGGGGTCTTCCTCCTCGGGAACATCCTCCAGGTCGGCCTCGATCGTGGCGACCTGTTTCTTGAGGGTCTTGATCTCTTTCTTGAGCTCGAGCAGCTCTTCCGGGGCAGCTCCCCCTCCTCCGCCACCGCCGCCGCCACCGCCTTCGCGGAGGGCCTGGACCACCATCCACAGGTCGTTGACCTGCTCGGAGGTAACCGCGCGGATCTCGGATTTCAGGGCCGCTACCAGCCGCTCGGGAATGC
>CAZWUN010000443.1:0-4086 GCA_964637145.1 uncultured Burkholderiales bacterium | reverse complement strand
CTTGTCGAACACCGGAGAGCTGGGGGAAACGTGCAGGATCTGCATCCGGACCTCCTTCGTTGGTGACCTCAGCCTAACAGGGCATGGAAAATTGTTCCGTAAGCAGGGTCACTCGCGAGTTGTGAGCCAGTTAACACAGCCAGGGTGGATCATTGGCTCGGATGGCGGCATGATGGCCGCCATGAAGATAGGAAGCGTCCACTACCCGGTCGCCTCGGCGGGCGACGAGCAGGCCAACCGGATGCTCGATCAGATGGCCCTTGCTCCGCTGGGCTATTTCGAACGGCGCACGCTGCTCAAAGCCGCCCGTCGGCTGGGCAACGAGCCGCTTCGCAGGCTGTGCGAGGCGGGGGTCAAGATTCGCATCCCGGATGACCCCCAGGCCATGCGGGCAGCCTACTATCCTTCCAGCAAAACGCTGAGCATCGCCCCTCGCCGTCTGGACGTCAGCACCGTGCTGCACGAGCTGGGCCACGCCCTGGACGACCTGGCCGCCCCGGACGAGGGAGCCAAACCCGTGCTCCGCTCAGAGCGCGACCCGAAGTTGCAGCAGCTGCACCAGAGCTACTGCCAGCGGGTGGACGAGCTCTCCTGGTGGCAGAAGTTCTGCAGTAAGACCATGTGGAGCGACTACGCCCGCACCAGCCCCCAGGAATACCTGGCCGACGGGGTCATGGAGTTTACCCGCAGCCCGCACCACAATCAGCGCCTGCTGCAGGCCGACCCCGAGCTGCATGCCTACGTGCAGGGTTTGCTGGTGGACGTCAGCGCCTGACCGGTCGTTCAGCTTCGTAGCTCGACCACCAGATGGGAGTGATACTTCCGCAAGACCTGGTCCACGGTGCAAAGGGGTAGACGCCGAGCAGCACTATGAGCTGCGAGAAGGCGGTCGAACGGGTCCCGGGTCCAGCTGAGGGGCAAAGCGTGACGAACCAGTCCCCAGAGGGGAGGGTCATCGAGCAGGAATCTGGGGTCGGAGGTGAGCTGCAGCGAGAAGTCGGGGTTGATCACTTTGACCTTTCCGACCTCTGACAAGAACTGGATCTCCAGCAGGGATACCGGAGATATCGTCCATGGTCGGTAATGATCGAGCCACGCAAAGGATCTCACGCGGCTGGAGCCCTGGAGGATCCAGAGAAGGAAATGGGTATCGAGCAGGGCGCTCACTGCTCTCGAAAGGTGGTACCGTCAGGTCCCCATTCCCAATGCCAGGTATCAGCCTGGTCCGGGTCGACAGCTTCGAGCAAGCCCGCGTAGCTCGGGATCTCGGTGCTCACCGGCTCACAGCGGAGCACGATTCGGTGACCCTCGCGCTGCACCACGACAACTTCGCCGGCGGCCACCTCATCGAGCAGGCGGAACCAGTTTCTGCGGGCCTCGGAGGCGGATACCTGTTTCACGATGTACAATGTACACCAGGCTGTCCGGGAGCGCAAGACCCAGGGACTAGCGCGTCTGATCAGTCCCGGAGCCAGGCCGAGCGGCGCACCAGACCGTCGGGTCCAAGCTCGGCCGGATAGAGGTGCCCCCCGGCCGGACCCAGGCTGATGTCCTCGGGCCCGAGTTTGGAGAGGGTCAGGCAGGCTTCCGCGATGCGCTCGCGGGTGATGTCCTGGCGCGAGAGCCAGCTCAGCTTGCCGTCGGGTCCGAAGGTCAGGGTCAGGCCCCCCTTGACCTCGCCCGCCAGACCCTCGGCTTGCACCCGTTGGCGGGAGAGGAATTCCCAGCGCTCGCGCCCCTGGCGGTCGCGGACCGTGCGGTAGAGCTGGTAGGCCGAAGCGTCCACTCCCAGCGCCTGCTGGTGGCGGCGCAGGAAGCGAACGGGATCGCTGGTCTTCTGCAGGCGGGGTAGCTCGTCGTACTGGCGCCGCCAGGCCTGCACCTCCTCGGCGCTCAAGAGCTGGCGCTCGGTGAAGACCCGGCTCAGGGTGTCCTCGTGGGCGCCACCGTAGAGCTGACGGTCGGCCGTCAGCATGCAACGGGCCACCTCAGGCAAGGTGGTGGAGGAGGGGCTCTGCATGGCAACCGCATGCAGCAGCAGCCGTCCGAGTTCGGCCGCGGCGCCCGAGAGGTTCTGGCCGCCGGGCCCGGCCATGGCCACCAGACAGCGATAGAAGGCGCCGGTGAAGATTTGCCCGTAGGAGTGGTCCTGGCGAGTGAGCTCGTCCGGCGAGCCGTTCTCGGGTAGCTCCTCCATCGGCACGTAGAGGAAGTTGTTGTTGGCATTGCGCAGGAAGAGCCGCTCATCGCTCGGGTTCCAGGCCTTGCGCCAGGCCAGCCCGAACTCCTCGGCCACCCGGTTGATGGGGTTGTCGCGCAGGAGATCGCCCCCGGTCTCGCTCAGAGCCCGCTCCACCAGAGCCGGCCGGGAGGCCGCCACCAGGATGGCCATGCAGTCCCCGAAGGACTCGTGGAAGGCCCGCGAGTGGCCCCCCCAGTCGTAGAGAAACTCGGGCTTGAGGCCGTCGAGCAGGGCGTGGCCGGTCTCGTGGGCCACCACGTCGGCGCACTGGGACACCTGCACGGTCTTGTCCAGGGGCCGCGAGTCGAAGGAGTAGAACTGGATCGACTCGTCCTGGCGCACGTAGTATGCGTTCATTCCGTTGCCCTGGTGGGGGCGCACGCCCAGCTGGCGGTCCGAGAAGGCCCACTCGATGCTCTGGTCGGCCAGGCGCTCGGCCAGGTCCAGGGTCTCCTGAGCGGTCGCGAAGGAGGTGACCTGATCGAACTGAGGGGTGGCAGGCTGCTCAAGGTAGTTGCCCTCGGCGTTGGGCCGGGCCCGGCGATAGAGAGGATCCTCGATCTCCAGGCGCGGGCCTTCCAGGCGGTCGCCCACCTTGTCGGCTTCCAGGGTCACGCTGGCCGGCTCTCTCTCCACCCGACTGTCCTGCAGGTAGGCGGAGAGCTGCACGGTGCGCGGAATTGCAGCCACTAGCATGGCTGGCATCTTAGCTTTGACCGTCCGAGCCGGGTTTGCCGGGATGTAAACCTGCGCATTTCAGGGTTCTTTCAGGCCCGAGGTATTCTCTGGAGCCGTTATGTCACGCCCGATCAGCCAGCGGTGGCGCAGCGACGTCGCCAGTCTGTGTCTGGACGGAGGGATCGGCTTGCTGGAGAGCGGTGCCGAGACGTCCCGGGTGGAGGAGACCATCGCCTATCTGGCCTGCGCCTACGGAGTGCCGGTGGAGAGCATGGTGACCCCCACCGGGCTCACGGTCTCGGTGGGGGAGGAGGAAACGACCACCCGCATTGCCCGCGTCCACCGTCGCAGCATCGACCTGGACAAGGTTACCCGCCTCAACGAGCTCTCGCGGGAGCTGGTGCTGCGCAAGGTCGATCTGGAGCAGGCCCTCACCCGGGTGGAGGATATCCGTCACGCCCCGGCCGGTTTTGGCCGCTGGACGCAGCTCATGGCCGCGGGCCTGGGCGGGCTGGGCTACACCGCCCTGTCCGGTGGAACCGGGGCCGAGCTGGTGGCCGGCGCCCTGGCCGGCCTGTTGGTGCGCCTTCTGGGCGAGCGTTTCGGCCAGGCTTTTCCGCCCTTTGTGACCACTTCGCTGGCGGCTTTCGTGGCCACTCTCTGGGCCACCCTGAACGTGGCCCTGCTGGGGCTGGACAGCCAGAAGATCGTGTTAGGAGCGATCCTGCCGCTGATGCCGGGTCTGGCCCTGGTCTCCTCGGTGCGCGACCTGATGGCCGGTGAGCTGGTCAGCGGGCTGGCGCGAGGGGCCGAGGCCATGCTGACAGCCTCGGCCATCGCGGTGGGCGTCTTGATGGGCTTGAGCCTGCAGAGGGGCTGGGGACTGTGAACCTGTGGCTGGGAACTCTGCTGGGCGGGCTCTCGACTGCCATCCTGTTCAACGTGCCCCGCAGGCTCGTGCCGCTGGCCCCGCTGGCCGGTCTGGCCGGCCTGCTGGCCCTGCAGCTGGTGGAAGCTCACTACTCCAGGCCGGGTGCCCTGTTCGTGGCAGCCTTCGCGGTGGGTATGGCGTCCGAGCTGCTGGCCCGCTGGCAGGGAGTGCCCGCCCTGGTTTTTTCGGTCAACGGGATCCTGCCGCTGGTGCCCGGGGCGGTGGCCTACCGGGG
>CAZWUN010000442.1:0-4092 GCA_964637145.1 uncultured Burkholderiales bacterium | reverse complement strand
ACATCGCCGCCCTGCGGGGCGAGGTGGCCGAGGCCAACCGCCACCTGGCCCAGGCCGAGCGACGCGCGCGCAAGCTGAGCCTGCCCTTCCTGACCATGCTCATCGAGCTGGCCCGGGGCTGGACCTACTTTGCCGAAGGCAGCTTTCAAGACGCGCTGGAGTGCGGCGAAACCTCGACGCGGACCTGTAAACTGCGCCACGCCCCTTACTACATGGCGGAGTCACGCCTGCTGGAGGCCTGCGCCACGGTGCGCCTGGCCCGCGACCGGGCAGGGCGCGAGAAAGCCCTGCAACGAATCAAGGCGGCCCGGACCGAAAGCAGCGGACTCTATCCCCTCTTTGAGGCCATCTTGCGCCGGCTGGAGGGCGAGATGGCGGACCGCGCCGGCCGCCAGGAAGAGGCGCTGTCGGCTTACCAGGAAGCCCTGGAGACCTTCGAGGTGCTGCAGAATCCGCTCGAGCAGGCCAACTCCCACCGGCTGCTGGCCGCCTACTACCAGGTGCGCGACCCGATCCTGGCCGAAAAACACCGCCAGGCGGTGGAAAGCTGCCTGCAAGAGGCGGGAGCCATTCCCCGCATTCGAGAAGTCGATCCGACTTTGTGATACATTTCGGGACATGAAGATCGGGCAGCGCGGGGTGGCGGTGGCGACGGTCCTGGCCGGGTCGGTGCTGTTGCTGGCCTTTTGCATGCTGGTAGCCAGCTTCTGCCTCACCCAGCTCGACTTCGCCCGCAACTTCCGCGAGCACGCCCAGAGCGAGCAGCTTGCTCGAGCGGCCCTGGATCAGTTCATCGATGCCGAGCGGCGTCAGGGCAAATCGGACGACCCGCTCTGGGGCCAGACCCTGGCCCAACGTTACCACTGGCAAAATCTGTTCGGCGCTCGGGATTCCCAGCGCCTGGGCGGTGAGGTGTCCATCGGTTTCTCGGCCCACCCGGAAACCGGTCATTACTCGCTGGACAATTCCACCAACTCGCTCTTTGCCCGCGGCTGCCTCGACCAGGGCGATCGCAAGTCGGTGCCGCCTTATTCGGCCCAGCTCCTCATCCGGGTCAAAGCGGGCCACCGGGTGCAGTGGTTCGATGCCCTGGTACAACGTCGCTGGCCCTACGTTCTGGCCAGCCGGGAGCCGGTCGGGCTGGCGGCCAACCGAATGGGTTCCAGACCCGGACCCGGCTCCTCCGTCACCGGCAACCTGCTCTGCTTTCCCCGGGCCGATGGCCCTCCGCTGCACCGCTACCCTCTGGCTCTCTCTCGCGATCAGATGCAGGGGGTGGAGGCTCATATGTCGGCCCTCGAGCATGCCGGCGTCACCATCGGGGGCCGCCGGGACGCGACCACCAGCATGTCCTGGAGCACCGGCAACCGCCTCATCGGCAACGTGGACTTCTCCAAGCGAGACCCCCGCCTGGGAGAGCCAGCCGTGGCCGTGGGGGGAGGAAACACCTGGAAGGGCACCTCCCGAATCGATCTCGAGTTTCCGCCCGACTTTCTGACCAACCTCACGGGCGGCTCCGGCGCGCCAACGGACTGGGACTACCTGGTGCGCTCGGCGGGCGATTCCCTGACCAACTCGGAAACCGACAACGAGGGACGCGAGCACCCCTTTTTGCGTGAAGAGAAGCCCTTCTACCTGATGAACCAGAGCCTGGCGGTCTATGACGTCATGCCCCCAGCCGAGGAGCAAGACCCGTCGGCCCACTATGCCCTCGGCTCGAACTTCATGGTGCAGGGCTCCATGGGGAACCGCTACATCCCTCGCCCGCAAACGGCCGCTGACGACCGCAAGGTCCGCATCCGTCCGTCCCGGCTGATGCTCAAGAACGCGCGTCTTTTCGTGGATGGGGATCTCGACCTGAGCGGTCCCCTCACCGACCTGGGCAACAACCCGCAGCCCCTCCTGATCGGCAGCAACGCCACCCTGATCGTGCGCGGGACCCTGACCATCGATGGCGGCATGCTCGACGCCGTCGACCAGGGCATGGTGATTTACTGCCAGCGGCTCTTGATGAAAGCCAGTGGCGACTATCGCGGGCTGATCGTGGTCCGAGACAGCGCCCTGTTCTATCCCGAGATGCGCGAGGTCCTGGTGGAAGGCGCCACGGTCCAGCAGCTGCGGCAGTTCACGATCCGAGGAGGGTTGGTGATCGGAGGGGGACCGGTGCAGGTCTACCAGCAGGAGGACAACCTGCAAAATGGTCAAGAGGTAATCTTCCCGCCGCCCCCTCTGCAGCCGAAGGAATTCCAGGGCACCGGCTTCTTCAGCCTCAACCTCGAGTATGACCCGTCCTACCTGCAGGCCCTGCACTCCTACGGACAGTATCAGCTCTACTCCCTGCGGAGGGTTCACTGACTCATCGAGGGCGAGGCGCCCACACGGTGGCCGAGCTTCTGGTGGCGGCCGGCCTGCTGATGGTGGTGCTGGCCCTGCTGGTGGGCCTGACGGGGCCCATCCTGCGCAGCTGGGTGCGCAGCGACAAGAAGGCCTCGGCCCAGACGCGGGCAGCCCTGGTCGTTTCCCGAGTGCGCGAGGAGCTGCGTGGGGCCGATCCGGAGAGCATCGCCCTGTTGGCCCCTCCCCTGACCGGAGTGGTCTTCGTGTCCAACCAGGACGCTCTGGGCCAGCTCTCCTATCATCAACGCACCGCCGAGATGCTCTTTCACAAGCGCGTGGCCATCTATTGGCTGACTGCCGACAAGGAAGTGCGATACCAGGAGACTTACGACCTGGATCTGGATCCGCTCACCGCTCCCAAGCCGCTGGTCAACGTGCCCGACAAGCTGCAGACGGACTGGGTCGATCCCACCCGCACCGACGTGCGTCGGCTGGCGCCCGGGGTGCGCCTGTTCGAGGTGGCCTACGCCGAAGGAGAGCCTCTGAGACTGAACGTCGAGACCGAGATGAAGGACGTGGTCTCCCGTCTGGAGACCTCCATCCTACCCACCCTCAAACGGCCCGCAGGACGTCAGGTCAACGTCCAGACCAATCCGCCCTGAGGGCGTAGACCGAGCAGCTGCCGGCCAGCACGCCCAGAACCCCGTTGGCAGGCAGCGACGCGGCCGTGGCCGGCTCGGTCTCCTTCAAGCTGGCCAGAGGGCTTCCGTCCTGGCTGCGCCACAGCTCCACCTGGCCCTGGGCCACCGTGGCAACCTGGCGACCATCGGGTGAAAGCGCGTCCATGGCCCCGCTGGGCAGAGCCTTCTCAAAGACCAGCCGCCCGGAGCCCCCCTCCCAGATGCGGGCCACCTGAGCCGCGCGCGTGAGCAGTCGTTCCCCGTCCTGGCTGACGACGAAGCCCATCAGGCCCGGTTGCGAAAGGGGGCGACTCAATGGGCGGGCGGTGGGCCAGTGATAGACCAGGGCACAATCCTTCTGGCGGTCGCTGCGAAATCGGAAGGCGCAGGCCAGCCACTCGTCCTGGTGACAGAACTCCAGGTTGACCGTGGCCTGGCCGGCCGGCAACTGGCCGATCAGGCGCTTGTCGGTCACGTCGAAGAGGAAGATCGGCTCCTCCAGGCTGGCCGTGGCCAGAGTCTTGCCGTTGGAGCTGAGCCGCGCAGCCAGGAGGTGCTCCTGGCGCATCGCCCAGATCAGCTTGCCGGTGGCCGCGGTCCAGAGAAAGACACCCTTGTCCACCCGGGCCATCAGTGTGGGGCCCGAGAAGCGCACGTCGCGCACCATCCAGTCGGCCTTCAGCTTGCGCTTGAGCTTGCCCCCCTGCCAGAGGGCCACCTGCTCGCCGTAGCCCACGGCCAGCAGGCCGTCGGGACCCCAGGCGAAGGGGTTGCTGGAAGCCGGCGGGTCGCTGATGACCTGGGCGGGCACGATCTCCGTGCCGCTGGCGGTTCGCCACACGGCATAACTCCAGCGCCCGCCTGACTCGGCCCTCCAACCCGCAACCAGCTGCCCGTCCGGACTCACCGAGGCGACCCTCAGGCCCTGGCCCACCTGGCCAATCTTGCGCACCGGCTCTTGCAGGGTGAGCCAGCCCAGCAAAATGAGGATAAGGACGTTAGCAAGATGTCTTCGCATGGGGCCGAGAGTTGCTCGGCCGGCGGCTCAGCTCCTGCCGCTCAAGACCAGCTCGGC
>CAZWUN010000441.1:0-4099 GCA_964637145.1 uncultured Burkholderiales bacterium | reverse complement strand
GCGACGTGCACCACCAGGGGCATCTGCACGGGGGCACGATGAAGGCCCGGCGCGAGCCGAGCGGGAGCATCCTGTGGCAGGTGGGAATTCGGGGCGGTCAGCCCTATCGGGTGTTCCGTGACGACCTCAGGGTCGAGCCTACGTTCGGGTCCGAACCATCCCGGGCTTGAACCCGAAGACGACAGGCCTCTGAGACTGCGACGGAGGCTGAGGCCCATCATCCCGAGCGATAGCGACTGGTCACCGGCATGGAGGTGCTTCTTCAAGAAATCGCCCTGTCCATCCAGAAGGTTTGGCGCCCATCTGGTATGTGCGACGATTCAGGTGACGCGCCCGGCCGTCCAGCCCTTCCAAGAAATCTGGAGTCTTGACCTGCTCATTTCGTGTGTGCGCGCTCGAGGCTTCGCCACCCAGCGCAGGGAGTCAGCAATCTCAGGCTGAATCCCCACTGGTGAACGCTAACGAGAAAAACTTCTGGACGCCCGAGGATCTGGATGAGCTAACTCCTGCCGTTCTCGATCGCGATGACCTGACACTCCTATGAGGAACTCAGCGCTGGCCCAGTTACCCTACAATCAGATCCATGAACTCTGCCGGCGCATGGATGAGGGTCGGTTGTGACGCGCGATCTTCTCTATCTGGATACGTCGGTAATCAGCGAACCGCTGGCCAGCGCGGATGAGTTTGACCCGGAGGACACGAATGAGCATCATCGACCCAAAGGAACTGCCCTACGGCCGACACGATCGTATGATGCAAGAACTCCGCGACATTCGTGCAGGCATCGCTGAAGACACGCAAGGGATGTCCCATGAAGCGCGATCGGCGTGGTTTGCGGGGCGAGCAAAGTCGGCTCTGGCTGCCGTAGGGTACGAACTACAGCCACATCCAGATCGTCCACGAGTATCGAGGGTTGTGAAGGTCTTGGAAACGGCTGAGGGCCCCTGACCATTGCGCTGGGGGCGAGTCGCTCGACTGGCAGCTCGCGCGCGAGGGGGGGGCGGGTGGCCGGGGCTGACCTCGACGGATTGACGGCCGGAAGGTGGCCGGTCAGTTCGCCACCATGACCTGCGAAGAACTGCGGCCTGAAGAAGCCAACTCAGGGCGAAAAGACGAGCCGCGCGTCGTCCAGGGCGACTTTGCCCCGATACTCGCCCCGGCCCACCTGGACCTGGTCGACCAGGCCCAGGTCCTGGCTGGCGTTGACGAAGTAGAACTGCTCGTCGCTCGAGATGACATAGACCTCGTGGCCATCGAAGAGGGCGGGGCGCTCGACGCGCTGGCGGGGTGGGGCGGACTCGGCGCGCTGGTTGTTGGCCAGCACCCAGCCGCCGCCCAGGAAGGTGGCCTGCAGGGTGCGGTTGCCCTGGTCATCGATCATGAAGAGCTGGGAGCCGTCCTGCAGGTTGACGCCGGCGCTGGGCAGGATCCACTCGGGGATGGCATTGGCCCGGACGGTGGCGGTGAAGCCGTTGCCGGTGAAGGGATAGGGGTCGGTGCGGTTGCCGCCGTTGGCGGCCCGGTAGGGGGGGATCATGCGGAAGGTGTCGTCCTGGAAGAAGACGACGGCTGCCACCACGGTCAGGCCCTGAAAGCCGCCCGGGTAGTCGAGGCGCAGGCCCTCGATCAGCTCGGCGGCGGTGACGAGGTTGTCGACGTCGGAGTAGACGGCCTGAAAGCCGAAGACCTTGGGGTCGAAGGTGCCGTTGAGGTAGTTCTGCATGTCGCCCACCTTGATGACCTTCTGGATCTGCTGGCCGTTGGCGGGATAGGTGAGCTGGTCGCGGATCTGCTTGAGCACGGCGCGTTGCTCGTCGGGCAGAGTGCCGGGCAAGAGCTGGCGCAGGGCGTGGAACTTGGGCATGGTGGCGAGCTCAGGGGTGAGCAGGCTGATCACTTCGGGGTTGCGGTTGGTGAACGATTGCTGGGCGTGCTCGGCGGTGAGGCTGTCGCGGCAGCGGTCTCGCCCCATGGGAACGTTGGGATCGAGGTTGCGGGCGAAGGAGACCACGGTGCTGTGACCGTTGTCCCCCAGCGGCAGCATGAGCTGGTAGACCGCGCCCGGACCGAACTCGCTGGCGGCGATCACGCCCACGCCCTGACAGCCTTCGGCGACGGTCCCGGTCAGGGGAACCTGGCTATCATCCCAAAAGCCGATGTTCTGGTAGATCAAGTCGGCTTGCGCGGGGGTCAGGCTGTCGATGGCCTGCACCGCCCCCGCTCCTGCGTTCTGCAGCAGGCGCTGGCGTCCGATGGAGATGAAGTCGGGGATTGGGTTTCCAGCCGTAGTGACGGCGTCGGTCCCTCCGCAGCCGATCAACCAGAGGGTCAGGAGCAAAAGCAAAGCAAGTCGTCGAGTCACTGGGAGCCCTTTCTCGTGTTGGAATGGAGGAACCCGGCGCTGTCGGCGCAGGTTCAGGGAAAACCTACATCAGCTCAGAAGCCTTCCAGCCGGCCGAGCTCCTGGGTCAGCTCGGTGACCGACTCGTAGGTGGCGTCGGCCAGCTTGGGAGTGGCCACGGTGCGCATCTGTTGGCCCACCAGAAGGCCCTGCTCGGGAGCAAAGAACAGGGTTCCCTCGCTCTTGACCGAGATGGAGGCCTCGATCCCGGGGGCCTCCACGGGCAGGGGGGCTTCGGCCTGCTCGGCGGCCACCTCGATCTTGACGCAGCTCAGGCCGGCGACCTCCTGGGTGCCGACCAGCTTGTAGCGGGTCACGGCCTCGAGGGGGGCGGGCAGGCCGGGCAGGCTCAGGCGCGAGAGGCCGGTCCACTCGTCGCCGACCTGGACGGGGTCGACGGGCAGGCTCAGGGCTGCCCCCGCATCGGGACCGGAGGTCTCCTTGATGGCCCCGTCCGAGGCCAGCTGAGTGTAGACCACGCTGCGCTGGATGGGGACTCCGGAGATTCTCCAAGTCTCGGGGTCGCCGATGGGCTCGCTGATGGTGACCACGTGGCCACTTCCGTCGGCGTCCTCAGCCAGCACCCGCTGGGTCATCTTCGACTTCCAGTGGTAGGATTGCTGACCGAGCACCTCACCCTGCTTGCGTGTCTCCTGGGTGATCCGGGTGCTGACCTTGTACTCGACCAGGGTGCCTGGTTTGAACCGCAGTTTCAATTGGATGCCGGAGCTGGTGTCGATGGGCATGGCGAACTCCTTTCGGCGCCTGGCACCCTTCGGATGGCCCGCAGGCGGCTCCTTCAGGTCACTCGGAAGGAAGGGGAGCGAGCTGCTCGCCGGCGGCAACCTTGGCCAGGAGCATGCCGTGCAGGGTCTGGGTCAGGTAGGCGACGCCCTCGGAGCCCTGGCTGATCGAGATCTGCAGGGCGTCGAGTTGCTCGAGGGTCTCGGCGGGGATCTCGTGGCCGCCCTCCAGCGTGCGGGCGGTCTCCCAGAAGGTTTCCATGGCCTCTCGCATGGGGGCCAGGAAGCCGCCCAGCACGCCGGCCTGGGTCTCATCCAGGCCCAATGAGGCCAGCGCCGCCCCGGTCTGATCGACGTGCAACATCATGGCGGCCAGGGCCTGGTCGAGTCGCTGCAGGCTCTCCTGGACCGCCTCCGGCGAGACCCGGCCTTCTTGCTGGGCTTTCTTCAGGGCGTGAAGCTGCGGCATGAAGCCCCGCGAATCAGCCAGGTAGCCGATGGAGAACCCGCACTCGGCGCAGGTCGGGCCGGGGCCGGGGTTGTCGTGACCACAGCTAAGGCAAAGCATGCTCGCTCCTTCGGGCTGGCAGGCCCGCTTCCCCCGTCTCAGGAAAGAGGGGCCCGCGCTTCGCGGACCCCTCCCCCTCGCTCCAGGTCCCGTCTAAACTAGGTCCAGACGCCACCCTGCTGCGGGAAGCCTCCCCCGAAGCCGCCGCCCATGAACTGGGAGGCGGGGCCGATGGACTTGAACTTGCCGCCCTGGTCCTGCATCACCGAGGTCTGGGCGGGATCGTAGCCCTGGAAGTTGACCGGGGCGCCCGGCAGCATGATGCGGACCTTCTTCACCACGGCCTGGGGATTGTCGGCTCCCATCAGCACGCGGGTGCCGTCCTGCAGCGAGAAGAGGGCGTTCTTGCGGTCGAAGTCGCTGTTGGAGCCGTCGGGATGCTTGATG
>CAZWUN010000440.1:3524-4111 GCA_964637145.1 uncultured Burkholderiales bacterium | reverse complement strand
GCTCCTTTCAGCCTGTCAATGCGCATGGCATTCTCGTTTGACGCACGGGGACCCTTCAGCCCGAGCGCCAATCCGCTCATGGAAGAGACGGGCTTCCGGCTGCGCTCCTGGATCAGGCCCTGGTTGGCTCTTCCAGGATCACTTCGGCCAACTGGAAGCTCGAGTCGGCCGCCACAATGCGATCACTGCCCAGGGTATTCTTCAAGGTGAAGGGGAAGGTGCCCAGGTTGATGCTCAGCCCCAGCAGCGCCAGCACGTTGACCGAGACATTTCCGCCCAGGCTGAAGAGCTTGAGCACCGAGATGGTGGCCCCGAAACCGAGGGTAAAGTCCAGGCCGGGTGTGCGCGTCATCCCGACCTGAATATCCAAACCAGCCACGCCCGGGCCGGTGGCCGTGCCGGTCACCTTGGAGCCGTTGAACTTGAGATTGGAGAAGGTCTTGCCGGCCATCTGGATTTCGGTCAGGTGCACCGTGGCAGGCAGGGCCACCCCCACCGTCGGGCCGACGAAGAACCCGCCCATCATGGCTTCCAGCGACGTGTTGAGCTGCGACAGTCCGGGGATGTACTGGGCCAGGTTGACCGGC
>CAZWUN010000440.1:0-3511 GCA_964637145.1 uncultured Burkholderiales bacterium | reverse complement strand
TGAAGCTGGGGCTGACCGAGAGTTTCCCCCCGCCCTGCTCGAACCCCCCGCTGACGCTGTCGAAGAGGCCGTAGGAAGCCAGCAACTGGGAATTGAAATTGTCCACCTTGTGCAGGATGGTATTGGTCTTGCCGTGCTCGCCCAGGAGCTTGAGAACCAGGCTCAGGATGATCTCGATGAGGTCGAACTGGAGGTTCAGGCTCAGGTTCAGCGCCGAGTTCCAGACCGTCTCCACGTGGCTGTTCCAGCCGTCCGAGACCCACTTGAGCTCGGCCTGCTTGATCGACAGGCCTACCGAGACGCCGGCCGTAAAGCCCAGCAGAAAGCCTCCCTCGATCTCATCATCGGAGACTTCCACCTCGATGCTGGTGGCGTCGTGGCTCCCCTCGATCTGAAAAGACAGGGCGATGGCGGGGCCCACCATTCCCAGGAAGACGAACCAGTTGACCCCCACGGAAAGGTTCCAGGCCAGCACGGTCGGGTTGGCTGAGAAGATGGATCCGTCGCTCTGGACCCCCAGTCGGGCCGCTCCGGCCGGAAAGTAGGGGACGGATCGAGGATGAGAGAGGCTGATCGGCTTGGAGGTGCCCAGAAGGGTTTTGGGGACCGATGGCATGCGCTCCTCCTAAACCGGCAGACCCAGCACCACGGCGCTGGACCCATCCGTGAACTCGGTGACGAAAGTCAGGCGCCCGAAGCGGTCGACCTGATCGAGATGAAAGCCGAAGATGATGGCGTTGATCAACCGTCCGTCGATGCGATCACCGCGGTTGAGGAGCAGCACGGGAGCACCTGACGAGTATTGCACGAGCTCGTGTCCAATGTCGGTGATCAGGATCAGATGAAGCTCTCCGTGAGGGCTCAGCACTCCGGGCACGAAACCGCGGATGACCCTTCCGCCAGGGCTGAGGTCCCCCACCCGGATGATCGGTTGATCCTGAAAATAGAGCACCTGGTGGCTTTCCGATTCGTGCACGATGAACGTTGTATGGTCGGTCTCGTCGGCCAATCGGGGGCCGAAGAGCATCGCGCCGGTGGCCGTTTCCTTGGCAGCCCGAGGCGCCACTCGAAAACTTGGCGGAGCCACCAGCAAACGCCTGGACTGCTGGTCGTGGATGTTGCCCCGGAGCAAGCCCTGGGCGGGAAGGTTGCCGCGAGGATCGGGCGAGGCTTCACCGTGGCCCTGGCCCCCGACCTGAGCCAGGAAATCGCCCGATTCGTTGTGGTCAACCAGGCCGATCGTCCCCATGGTGCCGTCGGCATCAGGGAGGCGGCTGTCCGTGGACTGGAGCAATCGGGCCCCCTCGAGGCTCATCCCGGGCAGGATGAAGAGCCCCTGGTGGGACTGAACCCGGTCGTGCGAGCTGTAATGATCGACGAGCAGCAAATCGTTTCGGTCGGTCAGGTCGATATCGATGAAGTTTCCCCCCAGGTGCACCCCGTCCTCGGAGACATGGGTTCGATGGCCAGCCACGACCTCGAGCGCTCCATCCCGAGGCAGGAAGAGCAGGTCGCGGCTCTGCCGATCGGTGCGAGCCACCAGGGCGTAGTGGCCCAGGTCGTTTCCGGCCACGGTGCCGACCCCCAGGGCCACGGCGCCGTTGGGCAGGGTATCGCCTGTCACCAGGGCCTTCCGAACCGAAAGCAGTTGGCTGCGACCGTTCCTGGCGATGGCCTCGAAATCGGGCAGGATCTCGTAGAGCCCCATCCCGGCCGATGTCAGGCCGTAAAAAAGGATATGGCCGACATCGTTGATCAGCACGCCGCCCGGCAGCGATTCCAGGATGCGACCGTCGGGTAGCGTCTGGCCCGTGGAGAAGAGAGGGATGAACTGAAAACCGTTGGGACCGCCCGAGAAGCTGCCTGTTCCGGCCGGGCCGATGGGCCCTCCGGCGCATGAACTCAAGAACAGCCCTCCCATGGAGCCGGCCAGGAGCTTGAGGAAGACTCTCCTTCGCTGCACGATCGCTGGCCTCCCTGGTCGCCCAATTCCCGAGTCGCGGCTCGACTGGCAACCAGGAGACCTCCGCTGCCGCCCGCGGAGTTCCCTTTCAGAAACTTCCATCGAACCCTACGGCAACCCTCTCGAAGGGTTGAGGATACCCGACACGAACCTCGGCCCATGTCCGAAGAGCGCCCCGTGGTCCGCATCCGTACCGCTGCCGAGCTGTTTGAAGGCCTGCGCCACGCCGAGCCCTCCGTGAAGCTGGCCGTCCTCGCGGCCGTCGCGAGCCAGCCCGACCGGATTCTGGCCTACGGCCCTCTGGATGGAGTCGACGTCGTGGACGAGCTCGTGGCCCAGCTGTCGGATCGACCCGGGCTCTACGCAGGGCCGTTGCTGGGAGCGCTGGTCCGATTTCGAGACGACCGCGTGGTCGAGGCCTGCGCAAGGATTGCCCGCCAGCTCAAGGACTCGGAGCTGATCGCCCAGGCCGTGGAGCGCCTGGCGGCCGAGGAGGGCCCTTCGGCGCGCGCTACCCTGTCGGAGCTCTTGTTTTCGCTCGAGTCGATCCGAGCGATCCCGGCCGCCCGGGCCCTTCGCTCCAGGCCCGACCTGTCCCCGGGCGAGCACATGCGCGTCGAGCTCTGGGTGGGGGCGCTCGAGCCTGTGGAGGACCAGGCCCTGTGGCTGGGCGAGTTGGACGGGCCGCTCCGCTCGCGGGCGCAACGATGTCTCGAGCAGCAGGGAGAACCGGCGCTGGAGTGGCTGGCCGGCCACTTCGGCGAGTTGAACCCGGACCTGCGCGCCTGGCTTTTGAAATGGGCCGCTAGAGTCTGCCATGCGAGTGCAGCCAGACTGCTCAGGGAGGCCCTGGAGCAGGGCGAGGGTATCGCGCTGGAAGTCCTGGCCCAGGATCCCGGACGTTATCCGGAGGCGCGGGAGCTCCTGGCCGGGCGCACGGACTCGGAGAATCCGCGGGAGCGCGCACTTGCCTGGCGCGTTGCGCAACTCGAACCGGACCAGGATTGGGCCGAGCTGTTTGCCCGGGAAAAGGACCCCGAGGTGCGCTGCAGTCTGGCCCGGAGGCTGGCCGAGGAGCCCAGGCTGGAGCCGCTCCTCGAACTGGCCAGCGACCCGGACTGGCGTCTCAGAGCCCTGGCGGCCCAGGGGCTGGCAGCCCTGGGAAGCTCCGCCCTCGAGCCTGCGCGGCACCTGGCCCGCTCGCCGAGCCTGGAGTCTCGGGCTGTTGGGGCGCGGGTGCTGGTCAGCCTGGGAGACTACGAATGGATGGAAGAGCACCTCCTCGCCTGAGCCGAGAAGCCCGGGGCGAAGTCGCGTTACGCCTAAGCCCTGGTCGAGGCTACAGTCAATTCAGTCGGAGTAGAACTTCCGCTTTTCAGCCCTCATGGTCTTGAGCAACCTCGCCGGCTCAAAGCGCGGCCCGAACCGCTCGGACAAGATCTCCAGGCGCTCCACCACCCGGTCGATGCCCAGCTGGTCCATGTAGCGGAACGGCCCGCCCAAGAACGGCGGGAAGCCCAGCCCGAAGATGGCCCCGGCGTCGCCGTC
>CAZWUN010000439.1:0-4131 GCA_964637145.1 uncultured Burkholderiales bacterium | reverse complement strand
CACCCCGATCTGGCCTCCAACATGTGGACCAACCCCGACCCCGACCTGGGCGACCCCACCGACGGTATCTACGGCACGAACCTGGTGGAAGACACCGGGGATCCGCTCGACGACCATAACCACGGCACCCACTGTGCCGGCGTCATCGGGGCCGCGGCCAACAACGGCGGAGTGGTCGGCATCAACTGGAACACCAACCTGATGGCCGTCAAGGTGCTGGACAGCCAGGGGATGGGCGACACGGCTGACGCCGTCGCGGCGCTGGCCTACGCCACCAAGAAGGGGGCCCGGATCACCAACAACTCCTGGGGCACCGACGAGTACAGCCAGGCCATGAAGGATGCCCTGGCCGCCTCCCCGGCCCTGCACATCTGCTCGGCGGGCAATGACGGCTGGGACAACGACACCCATCCCTCCTACCCTGGCAGCTTCGACCTGGACAACGTGATCTCGGTGGCCTCCCACAACCGGCGCAACCAGCTCGCGCCCAGCTCGAACCGGGGGGCCAATACGGTGCATATCGCCGCCCCCGGCGTGGCGGTCCACTCCACGCTCAAGCAAGGCCAGTGGGGCGCCCTCAGCGGCACCTCGATGGCTGCCCCCCACGTGGCCGGGGTGGCCGCCCTGATCGCCAGCAAGTATCCGGAAGCGGATAACGCCACCATCAAGACGCGCATCATGCACTCGGTGGATCGGATGCCCAGCAACGATGCCGACCTTTTGATCAGCAATGGGCGTCTGAACGCCGCTCGGGCGCTGGCCGAGGACTCGGTGGCGCCGGCGGCCATGACCGACTTCTCGGCCCGAGCTCTCGATCCGGGTACGGTCGAGCTGCGCTGGACGGCTTCCGGAGACGATGGCACCCTGGGCTCGGCCGTTCGCTACGAGCTGCGCTACTCGCACCTGCCCATCGCCGTCAACAGCGAGGTCAAGCCGGGCGAAGTCGGCTTCCAGGACGCCCTGCCGGCTCCGCTGGAGGCTCCGCTGGAGAGCGGCAGACAGGAGACAGCCCGGGTGGACGTACGCCCCAGCGGCAAGGAGCAGAAGCTTTACTGGGCCCTGCGCGCCGTCGACAAAGTGGGCAACCCCTCGGCCATTTCCCTCTCATCGGTGACCTTGCCGGCTGGCGAGCTGGCCTTCGAAGAGCCCGAAGACGGCGACTCGCGCTTCACGCCCGAAGGCAGCTGGGGCCTGATCAGCCTGGCCGGCCGGGGGCGCGTCTGGACGGATAGCCCCGAGGGCGGCTACACAGGCAAGCGCAACGACTCGCTCACCTCCACCGGCATCTCGCTCAAGGATTGGAAGAACCCCGTCCTTTCCTTCGACGCCAAAGTGAACACCGAGAAGAAGTACGACACCTGCGAGGTGGAGGTCTACGGGCACAAGTGGTGGGGTGGCACCAAGTGGCGCTCGGTGGCCAGCCTGAGCGGCATCCACGACTGGAAGGGCTACCAGGTCCCGCTTGATGATTACGAGGGGCAGGACATCAAGATCCGCTTCCGCTTCCGCTCGGACGACTCGCGCGACTTCGACGGAGTCTATCTCGACAACGTGGTGGTCAGCGGCCGCCAGGACCAGGCAGGCGGTAAGACTTAGCACAATCTGTTGGGCGTCACGGGGCCATTCCTCGTGTTACAGCCCTTTGTGGCTACCATCACAATATGGTGGGTTCTGGCTGTGCTTGCACTGACACAGGGCAACCTTGCGGGCCTCGGTCAGCTCGACCCTCAAAGGAGTGAAGCCCGTGCCGGCGTGGCTCCCATCACACCAGGGCTGCTTCTGGGAGCGTCCACAGCGACACCACCAGTATTCACCAGCCTGCAGGTCGAGCACTGCGGGCTGTCGGGCGGCGATCTCTGGTTCCATAGGACACTCGGTTCGGAACCCGGGGGTGGTTTCCTACGGGATGATATGGTTCGTTTGTGCCTGTTGCACAACCCGACCTGATGTTATACTCGCTTTAGAAGTCTGACGGATGACCCCCCCCGACCGTCAGGCTTCTTTCTTTTTGCCCCCGGGCAGGGTTTACAAAAAGTTCACGAATTACACAAAATAGAAACATCCTGGATCTCGACCAGACATCCCGCTGACGGGACATGAAGAGGGCAGCATGCTGAGCGAGAGCAGTCGTGAAACCCGTCTCCCCAATCCTGTGATGGCACCCGGGCCACGCCCGGAGGGTCTGGCAGTGTCCATCGTTTCCCCCATTGCGGAGAACAAGGGCACCCAGGTTGAGCTGCAGGAGACTCCCCAGCAAGAAGCCGCCGAGGCGCCCGATCTTTTTACTCGCACGCTGGGTCTGGAGCTCGCGGAGGTTTGGGATGGGGTTGCTGGCAGCTCCAAGAAAGACCGCAAGAAGAGCACCGAGGTCGTGCGCCCGGGTCCGACGCCGGGGTTCGGCGGACCGGCGCCCGCCCTGGGGGGTCCTTCCGAACCCCTGAAGGGTGACCCGCAGGCCGGTCTGCCCATTGATACTGACCCCACCGTGGGCCCGGCCCTGGGCAATCCGACCGGCGATGTCCGATCCGAGGTCGCCCAGTCCGACCCGGTGGAGGTGGCAGAGAAGGTGGTCTCCGAGGCCACTGTTGCCCCGGGCCAGACAACCGACAGCGGCGCCAGCGAGGCCGCCCGGGTGGAGCAGGTGGCCAGCGAGGCCAGCGCCCAGCAAGAGACCCACCGCCAGGAAGCCGTCCAGACCGAGCAGGCCCAGGCGCAGGCCCAGACCGAGACGGCTCAGGTCGAGCGCAAGGAATCCGAGGCGGTCAAGCTCGAGTCCGACCTCTCGCGCCGAGAGAATCAGCTGTCCGACCTTCGCCAGGCGGTCAGCGCCAAGACCCAGCAGGTCCAGGAGCTGCGCAGCCGGGTCAGCGAGAAACGATCGATGCTGACCCGTATCGAACAGGATTTGAATGCCCTCTCCAACACTCAGGACTACCTCGACCACTACGACGAGATCGAGCGCCTGGAAGGGATGCGCTACCATGTCCGAGTGGAGCTGGAGAACGATACTGCGGCCGCCGCCCGGGCCGAGCAAGAGCTGACCGAGACCCAGCGGCAGGCCAGTCTTGTGGAGGCTTCCCTCTCCAACGGCAAGGCCCAGCTCGAGCAGCAGCGCCATCAGGTCAGCAAGGATCGAAGCTCTCTGGGGGCCCGCGCCGCCTCCAACGAAGTCCGCCGGACCCGACTCGAAGGCCAGCGCCGGCAACTGGCCAATCTCGAGGAGCTACGCCCCTTCTGGGCCGCCCTGCGCGAAGATTCCGATCTGGGGCAGATCGCCGTGGACGCAGCCGAGTCCCGGCAGGACATCGAGAGCCGCGACCAATCGGCCCACCGTCGCATTCTGAACAACCTGGCCGCCCTGGAGGACGAGGATGCGGCTGTGGATCTGGTGGGCGGACTCAGCGGCTCCAAAGCGACCCGTGGCGAGCAGGCTCTGGCTGGAATGCAGGCCCCGATGGAGCGGCTGCGTCAGGGCTGATTACCCTCGGCGCATCCAGCGATCGATGGCCCGGCGCCGCATGACCAGGTACATGCTCACCAGGTAAGCCATGGAAGCGACAACCAGGGCGTACTTCCCGGCCAGGGCACCGCGCAGGCTCGCGTCCTGAACGGGTAGGCCGTGCAGCTCGGGAGCAAACCAGCCGCAGACTGCTCCCACCAGGGCTCCGGCGCAGATGGCCACGACGTGTCTCTTCATCTTTGGATTCGTTCTCGTTCCGAGCAACAGCATTCCTCCCCAAAACTCAGCGACGAGAGGAGCGGTCGAGAAATTGTTCTTTGCCCAGGTAGGAGGCATGAGGGAAGAGTCTCGAAAGTAACGCCGTGGACTGGCGAAAGCTCCGCGAGAAGCTCCTGGCTGAGGAAAAGGCAGCCCGGGATGACTCCGCTCCCTTAGAGACGAACGACTCCCCCCCCGAGGATAGTCCGCCGCCTGCTGTTGCACCGCTTGCCGACCCGGACGGGTCGGGCAAGGTGACTGCGACCACGGTGAGCTCTGCTCTGGCCGAGGGCAAGGCGGAGCTCGACCCGCCCCCGGTGCCCCAGTCGAGTGAGGCTGCAGCCGAGGAGGCCCGCAAGGCCGAGGAAGAGCGCCTGGCCGAGGAGGCCCGCAAGGCCGAGGAAGAGCGCCTG
>CAZWUN010000438.1:0-4186 GCA_964637145.1 uncultured Burkholderiales bacterium | reverse complement strand
AAAGATGCAGCCCCCCCAACTCGGCCAGGGAGGCCCGTGAGACGTTCAGCCGGGCCCAGACGAGCTGGGGCTCGTCCGCATAAGGAAAGTAGTTGGCGAGGCCCACTTCCAGACGACTCGAGGGCGTGCCCAGCCAGAGTTGCTGGAGCAGGCGCCCGCCCGACCAGACCTCGGCGGAGTATGGCTCGGTCCAAGAGCGGCACAGCCGCTCGATCCGATAGGGCAGTTCGAGCCATCCTTCCCTCATGCGGCTCGAGGTTGTCACGGTCGCCCCGTCGGGGTGACGCAGCCTCAGCTCCATGGCCGGTGGATTGCCCTGGATTCGATAGCGCAGAACGTTGTCACCCCAGAGCCGGTCGCCCAGGTCTACCTCGGTGACCCGGTAGGGAAGCTCGGGGCCTTTGGACTCGATGCTCTTTGTCAGGGGGCCTGGAGCCAGCAGTTGCAGCTGATCGACCCAGGCCGTGGACACCAGGTTCTGCCCGGTCTTTGCCCCGTCAAATCCGCGCATGCAGAGAAAGAGTCGGACCTGCCGTACGGGTCGCCGAGGCGAGAAGTACTTGCGAACCGCGAGCCAGGGATGGGTGCCCAGGGCGGTGCTGCCCATGTCGTAGAGAGAGGCCTCTGTTTCCAGATCGTCTCCGATGAAGTCCGCCTGGGGCAACCACTGCCCGCTGTCGTCCTGGGCCATGATGTCGAATCCGCGCAGATTGTCGCCCGCCACCATGGCCCGAACCTCGAGGGGAGCGGGTTGCCTCTGCTCGAGCACCACCGGAGGCCCCGCGACGGTGAAGCTATCGCCGGGCAGAGCCGTCAATCGAAGCGACTGCGCCCCGGACCAGCGCATCAAGGGGTCGAGGGCCGCGCCTCCCCGGGGTTGCCGCTGGCTCGGGTGCGACCAACCAGCCCAGGAGTAATACTCGGTGCGAAACCAGCGCCAGGGCGCTGGCGAATCCCAGCCCGAAACGCCTTCAAAGTCTCCCGCCGGCAAGAGATTGGTGGTTTTTTCCGCGACCGGCTCCCGGCAGGTCACGTCGTCGAACCAGACCTCTCCCCCTCGGGCTTCGAGCGATATCTTGACAAAGAAGGGGGTGCCAGGGACCTGATCCGGCTCGAGTCGAATCTCGCGGTATTGCCAGTCATAGCTTCCCGCATCAAAAGAGACCGTCCCGACCCCTTTTCCCTGCTCAATCTGCGGCCTGGGCGCGATGCCGGACCGAACCCGGCAATCCACCTCCAGTAGCAGCCGCGGCTCGGCTCCGGCAGGTACATTCTTGGCACGACACCAGGCCCCCGCGACGATGGGACGACGGGGCAGCAGTTCGGCCAGGTCCCTGGTCAGTGGCAGAGAACTGGCGTAATGGGCCCCTCCGGAGAGCTCGCTCGTCTCCGCAGCAAAGCGAATGCGCTGAGAGACTTCCGCCTTCCTCGTGAAATGCAGGCTGTGCCGGCCGCTGCGCCCAATCCTGTCATCCCAGCGCACCGAGCTCGACTCTCGTGGCAATGCCCAGTAGTCGGGCAGCCCATCCGACTCTGCCAGGCCCAGATCGCTGGCGTGGAGCAGCAAGAATCGCTTCCGATGGCCCAGTCGGGCACGGATCCAATCCTCTTCGAAGCTCGCATTCTGAACCAGACTCTCGAGCGGGCTGTCACGGGCCGGAATCGGGGCGGAGGCCACTTCGGGAAGACCACAGGTCAGCAGCGTCAGGGCCCAGACGATCAAGCAGCAGCCTTTCAGCGCCCCGGAGAACCTGACCATTACGGAGCGATCCTGCGCAGCACTTTCTCCCGCAAGGCAGCCGCTTCCTGATTCTCGGGATGTGCCGCGAGCACGAGCCCGGTGTACTCCAGAGCGGCATCCAAAGAGCCCCGCTCAAACAGTATCCTGGCCTTGAGGATGAGAAGCTCCGGCTCATCCGGATCGGCCAGCAACCCCTCGTCAATCTGCGCGACAGCGGCTTCGGAGTCACCCGAATCGAGCAGCAGCCTGGCCAGCAGCCGGCGCACGGGAAGAGAGTTGGGATGCTGCTGAAGATAATCCTGAAGCTCGGAGCGCGCCTCCCGCCCTTGACCGCGCTCGCTGGCCAGCGCGGCCCAGGTGCAGAGCACCTCGACAGCGGCGGGATCCTGGGGAGGGACGAGCCGCCGAAGCTCGCTCACGGCGAAAGCTCCCGCCTCCTTCTGGCCGCCCTCGAGGAGGAGCCGCGCCTGGCGCAGGCGCGTGCTCCAGTCGTTCGCATGCCTGTCAAGCCAGACCGCGTAGAGAGCCGCGGCAACAGCATGCAGACCCAGAGGCCGGGCGCTGGCCTCGGTCTTTTCGAGCAACTCGAAGAGCTGCTCGTCCGAGAGCTCGGATTGTGCGAGCAGGCGAGCCGCCTGGCTCGGATTGCGAACCGACAGAGTCAGCAGCACCCGGCTCGCCACCACGAGCACGCCGGGATCGTCGGCATAGAGCCTCAGGGCGATGGGGAGCGCCTCCTCGAGCTGGGCAAGTTGGAGCCTCACCCCCAGAAGCCCCCGCCAGAAGTCTCGGCGGCCAGGAGCGAGCTCCAGGCCATCGGTGTAAGCCCGGGCCGCGCGCTCGAGCTCGGAGCCCTCCAGGGACAGCTCGGCCAGCAGGCTCAGAATGCGCAATTCGCGTGGACTGCAGCTACGCGCCCGTTGCAGCTCGTCGAACGCCTGAGTGCGAAGCAAAGGGTCACCAGACTCCAGCGCCAGAAGACGCAAGGCTCGGGCAGCCTGGTAATGGGGAACCCACCACCCGGGCGCCAGCGAAGTGGCGTTCCGGGAGGCTGCCAGACTCTCCTCGAGCAAGAGAGCCTGGGCAGCCCTCTCGCCACGGTCGCACTCGCGGGCGGCCGCTCCGCCTCGCCAGGAGAAGCCAACCACCCACAGACCCGCCAGGGCCAGAACCAGCCCCAGCGCTGCTGGCGCCGGGCCCCTGACCCGGGGAGAGCCGGCATTCTGACCTGACCGGGCGGCGAGCGCCAGGAGCGTGGCCATCCAGCAAAGGGTTGCGGGCGTCGCCACGACCGAGAAGAGCAGACTGAAAGTGGTCGCCACCACCAGTGCGCCCAGCGCCCCCACCGATGACCAATCCAGCAACAAGGTCGGGTCCGGAACATCGAGCGCTCTGGTATACGCTGTGAAAAAGGTCGCCACCAGCAGCCAGGCCCACAGAATGGACCCGAGCAACCCGCTCTCCACCGCAAGGTCCATCAAGTCATTCTGGGACGAATCGACCACCTCGGGCTCGTTCTCCTGAAGTGCCTGAAAGGCCAGCGCGAAGGTACCCGGGCCGCTCCCCGTGAGGGGTCGCTGGGTGGTCAGGGCCGCGGCCTGCCACAAGACGTCGCGGCGCTCGCGCAGACGCTCGGCGTCGGGAGCGCCGACCACATGGGCGAAGCTGGGCAACTGAGGGCGCACAAAGACGAAGAACAGGGCCAGCACCGCCAACCCGACAAAAAGAACTCCACCACTGAGGGAGCCCTCTCGGGCTTCAGGCGGAGTCAGGCGGACGCGCTGCAGCCAGAAAACCGTCAGAGCCCCGGCCAGCAGCGCCCCCGAGGCGGTGCGACCCCCGACGAGCAAGAAGGCCAGAATCAAGAAGGCTGCCAGGAGCCACCAGACCCAGTCGGCTCGCCCCCCCAGCATCCCGATGCAGAGGAACGCCGACGTCAAGGGAATCAGGGCGAGAGTGTCGGGATTTGCAAAGGAAGCCACGGGTCCGTTGGGAGCATAGGAACCAAAGGCCCAGACCGAAAGGGCCAGAGCCAGCATGATGGCTGCCCCGGCGAATCGACGCCAGTCATCCGAGTTTTGAACGCCGGCCAGAAGCGTCAGGTAGAGCGCCAGCGCCACCACCCAGCCGCTCAGGTTGACCAGAGAAGCGTAAGGCTCGAGACTGAGCCAACTCACCACAGCGCGCTGGGCAACCAGCAGGCACAGCAGGCTCGTCAGCCAGACCGTTTCGCGAGCCAGGCCGCGCCGTGTCAGCAAGACTCCCGTGATGGTGGCCAGACCCCCGCCCACGCCCAGAGCGAGCCAGGGGGGGCCGGCGGGAGAGCCGGGCCGGTCCAACAGCGCCACCAGGAGGACGAACACCGCCACTGCCAGGTGGACTGCCGTAGTTCTCAAGGGGCCTCCCGAGTCAAGACTGAGCGCGGGTTCGGCGCCGAACGCGGAT
>CAZWUN010000437.1:0-4186 GCA_964637145.1 uncultured Burkholderiales bacterium | reverse complement strand
GAACGTATGCTCGAAATTTATACCGGCGGTATCGAAACTCTGCTCGTTCGAGCGCTGGGGCTCAATGCGAAGTCGGACGGTATCCAAGCTCGGACGACATCCTTCTTCCGATGCAGGGTAGCCCTTACCAGCGGGCGGGAAGCTCACCCGTCAGATGCTCATGCAGCCTGTTGGCGGCGTAGTAGCGCCCGAATCCGTAGCCGATGCCCGCCAGCAGACGAGTTCCTCCGGCCGCGCCCAGTGCCAGGCCGAGGGCCGCGCCCACTACCCCGCTCACGGTGGAGCCCAGCACGGGCGCCAGGCGGTCGTGCACCTTCAGGGCCGGGCCGGCCACCCGATTCTGCATCACCATCAGGCGGCGCAGCTTGTGCTCTCCGTGGCGCTGGTAGATCCCGGCGTTGTAAGCGTCGATTCGGTCCGAGCCCACTCGAAAGCCGGTCACCGCCCCGAAGATGGCCCCCGCCGCCAGGCCCAGGGGAGCCAGCGATAGCGCCGCCGCCAGCCCTCCCACCTGTCCGGCCGTGCGGGCCAACCGCCCCGGCTGGACACGGCCGGGCGTGGTGACCTCCGCCACGGTCCCAGGTCGAAGCACCGGCGAGGGCCCCTGGCTGCCCGGTGGCACCGCCTGGACCCCCGACCCGGGGACGGGATCGTGCCCGCCAGCTCCCGGCCCGCTGCACCCTACCAGCCGCATGAACGCGAGCCGTCCGCCCCGCACCAGTCCGTGGCGCTCCAGGGCCTGGCGGGCGTAGCTCGAGCAACTCGGCTGGTAGGGGCAGGCGGTCCGCAGATAGGGAGAGACGTAACGCTTGTACTCGCGGTGCAGCCGACCTACCTGCAAGGCTCCTCCTCGCGAGGGTTGCCAAACTCGTCCTTGCTGCCAAAGCAGGCGGCGATGTCGCCTCCGGCCAGGTCGGCGCCTTCGGTGCAGAAGTCGCAGACCACCTCGTCCCCGGTGGGCGGGCAGCGGTCGCAGTCGTCGTGGTGGCGCAGCCAGGGTTGGCTGCGAAAGCTGAGGTGGGAGGGAAGGATGCTGTTGCTCATAGGCCGAGCTTAGGGCGACACCGGCGATCCGATCACGATCCGGGTGCGTACCCAGATGGAGCCGGGAAGCCGTGCAGAGGAGGACGAACTTCTCGCCCGCGTTCAAGGCTTGCTTGCCCAGGTAGCCGAACACGCCGCCGAAGCGAACGGTCATGCCGACTGCTCTCGGCGGAACGGTGGTTCTTACCGCTCTGCCTGCGTTACCGTTTCCACCGGGCGTAATACCGGTTGCTCGCCCGTAACGCGGACAGTCAACCCACAGCCCCAGCTGACGCCTGCGTTACCGTTTCCACCGGACGGTATACCGGCTGCTCAGGGCGGTAACGCGCACAGAACGGTAAGCCGGGCCGGACCCATTCAGGAGCGGGCGTCACGGTGCCTGGCCCTGCAAGAAGCGCACCGCCTCCTGTCGGCCGTGCAGGCGGGCGTAGTCCAGGGCCGTGTCGCCCTCCTCGTCTTGCGCTTTCCGGTCGGCACCCAGCTCGAGCAGCAAGCGCAGGTTCTCCACCAGCCCGCTGGCCGCCGCGGCCATCAGCGGGGTGGCTCCGTTCTGGTCGTTGTGCAGTTCCACCCCGACCTCCCTGACCAGCAGGCGGATCATCTCCGGCACCGGCTCGGTGCATGCCAGGTGCAGGGCCGTATTGCCGTCCTGATCGGTGGCGGCCGGGTCCACTCCCAGCTCCAGCAGCGCCCGGGCCGCCTCCAGGTGGTTCTGCCAGGCGCAAAGGTGCAGAGCGGTCTGGTCGGTCTCGGTGACCGCGTCCAGATCGGCTCCTCGTCCGGCCAGGAACCGCAGCATGGCGGTATGGCCTTCGTCGGCGGCCAGCAACAGCGGCGTCCAGTCGAAGGGGTCTTCGGCGTTGACATCCGCTCCCAGGTCGAGCAAGCGGGACGCCAGCTCCAGGTTGCCTGTGACCGCCGCCCCCATCAGGGCGGTGCGGCCCATCTCGCCCACCTCGTCCACCTCGGACAGATGCTCCAGAGAGCGGTTTAACCGGGCCAGATTGTAGGGATCCTGGAAGCTCTCTCGAGCCTGCAGCAGCATCTCCTTCCAGCTCTCGGACACGTCCGCCTGGCCCTCGGCCTCGGCCCAGGCCAACACCGCCCGGGCCTCGGCCTCGGCTTCCTCCTGGCGCAACAGATGAACCAGGGCCTGGAATCGCAGTGTCCGCAGAGGCAACAGCAGCGACCCCTCGGGCTCGAAGCGCCGCCGGTTGGCATCCAGCCACTCCAGGGCAGTCTCCGTGCGGGGATTGGAGAGCTCCTC
Organism: uncultured Burkholderiales bacterium; assembly: GCA_964637145.1. Lineage (GTDB taxonomy): Bacteria > Vulcanimicrobiota > Xenobia > Xenobiales > QWHO01 > QWHO01. Next base: position 1,875 of record CAZWUN010000437.1, on the reverse strand, counting down.
GAAGGCCCCCTCCAGGAGCTCGACGAACTGCTCGCGCAACGTCTCGTGAGCCTGCGGCAGCCGCTTGGAGGCCAGCCCAAGCAACAGCGAGAGCAGCACCCCCAGCTCGTCCGTGCGTCGCGTTCGAGCCGCCACGATCACCGACGAGCGCAGCCACGTCAGGAAGAAGCGCAGCGGCACCCGGATCGTCCCGCCCGGGGCGAAGATGGCCGAAAGGGTTCGCCAGGCTTCCTCCAGACGGCCCATGCGATCCAGGCAAGAGGCCTCTCCCCAGCGCATCATCAGCTGCAGCAGCCGGCTCTCCTCGTTGTGGGGCTGGAACCGCTGCAGGGCCGACTCATAGGCGGCCAGTCCCTCGGCCAGAGAGTCCCGGTCGCACAGCGCCGCGGCCTGCTCGAAGGCTTGCAGGGCCGCTCCGGCGCGGGAAAGATCGAGCGGGTCCTCGTCGTGCAAGGTGACCTGGATGTGCAGCAGCTCTGGCCAGCTCGCTTCCAAGACCAGCCGCCAGGGGCCGTCCTCGTCATCCGAGTCGCGCCCGGCGGCCTCGGCCCTGGCTTCCCACACCGACAGCCCGGCTTCGTCCTGAGCCAGCGAGAAGTGGTCGCAGACCTCCTCAGCGAACTCGGCCGCTTGATCACCGCTCAGGTGCTCGAAACAGGTCTCGCGCAGAGCCTTCACGCGCTCCCAGGCAGCCCTGGCGGCGGGGTGCCCCTGCAGCGGACCGGCCTTGTGGGTCAGCTCGAATAAGAACAAGAGCGACGGGGCCAGCACATACCAGGCGTTGCGAGCAGGAGCCAGATCGCCCAGTCGCTCCACCCACTCGGCCGCAAAGGCCACCGGAGCCAGCCGCGGGCCATCGCAGTCGGGCCCGAAGGCGGCCATCAGGGCCTCCCAGGCGGCCGGACCGTCGCTATGCTGGGATACCCCCAACTGCGACCACTGCCAGAAAGTCAGCTCGGAGCTTCCCGGGGGAGGCGGCTGGTGCTCCAGCGCCGCTCGGTAATGCTCCACCTGGCCTGACTCCCTGGCCTTTTGCCAGCATTGCTCGATGGGCCCTCCCGCCTGCTCGGGAGCGTGGAAGACATCCCAGCGGATGCGGTCGAGTCCGGCCGGGGTGGGGATCCACCGCAGGCCCACCAAGGCCTTGTCATTCACCATGGGCTTTGCTTCGCAACCGCCTGGCTGGTGGCCTCCGGGCATCCCTGTGCAATTGCAAACCAGGACGGCCCATGAGGAGCAACCGAGTGCAAAGACCTGCCTCATGGATCGAACGTTTGCTCGGAGTCCTGATCGGCATGAAGACGGGAAAAATCCCTGCTCGGCCTCTTGCGTTTCCCATCGGATCTAGCCTATAATGTTGTAAGAGCCAGGGAGCCCCGCCAGTTGAGGGAAGACGGCTGGTGAGCGTGCTCGGGTTCTTGCTGTCTGTCGTTTCCACTGCACCCACCCAGCTACCGCTATTGCCCTGCGCGACTTTGTTCGCGTAGCGACCCTCTTGCTACCGCATTGCCCAAGAAAGGAGCACTGTACCCATGTCCGACGAGACCGAAACCACCCCGGAAGCGACCGAAGCTGCTGCCGAGGAGACCGCTACCGAAGAGACCCAGGAGCCTGCTGCCGAGGAGTCTGCAGCTGAAGAGCCTGCTGCCGAGGAGGCCGCCGCCGAGGAGCCTGCGGCTGAGGAGGCCGCCGCCGAGGAGCCTGCTGCCGAGGAAGCCGCCGCCGAGGAGCCCGCTGCCGACGAGGCTGCCGCCGAGGAGCCTGCTGCCGAGGAGCCCGCCGCCGAGGAGCCTGCTGAGGAAGCCGCCGCCGAGGAGCCTGCTGCCGAAGAGGCCGCCGCCGAGGAGAAGGCTGAGGAATAGGCTCGAGCTGGCC
>CAZWUN010000436.1:0-4204 GCA_964637145.1 uncultured Burkholderiales bacterium | reverse complement strand
CATGGTCTACTCGGTCAACGAACAGATCGTGGCTGCCGCCGCCGTGCTCGAGCACGAGGACTGCTAATAGATGGGCAAGCTATGCACCCTGCCCCGCTACCAGGCCCGGGGACGAGCCCGCGAGCTGGTCCGGGCCATCCTCGACAAAGCCCGCCAGGACGGCAAACGGGCCGTCTTTGCCCTGACCGTGCAAGACTACGTGGCCGAGTTCTTCGAGCGCCTGGGCTTCCGCCAGGTCCCCCGCGAGAGCCTGCCCCCGAGCTGGCAGGCCGGCTACGATTTCAGCCGCCCCTCGCGGGCTTTTCTTCATTCGCTCGCGTGACAGCCAGAAGCTCCAGACTGCGCCGCAGAACCAGCTCCAACCCGGTAACCAGGGGCGCACGAGGCTGCTCGGTCTTGAGATAGCTGACCAGCCCACGCGCCGCCCGCACGGCGTGGGTCACCACCCGGTGGGGCTCGAGCCGGGCCACGGTGTGAGGGAAATCTTCCACCAGGAAGAGCAGCTCGCGTTCGAGCGGGTCGGGGTCGCTCTGGGACCCGACCTGCCAGGCTCGCTCCTCAAAGCCCGTCAGGGCCTTGCGGGCCTGCACGATGGCCGGGTAGGCGGTGGGTTGCGGACCCCGCTGGAGCACCCGAAGGCGCAGCTCCTCGCAGTCGCTCTGCCCGGCGAGGTCGATGCACGGCAGCGGGATGCCAGGTCGTTTGCGCCCGTAGCAGCGATTCAGCTCGTACAGGATCACGTGCCGGGAAGCCTGCAGATGGCGGGGGAATCGGCCCTGGCGGAAGGCCTGACCTTCAAGAGTTGCCTGGCGCAAAGCCGGCGTGGCCTGCCCCTGGCCGTCCAGCACCACCACCGAGTCGCCTCCCTCGCGACACCAGTGCAACTCGCTCCCGATCTGCTCGAGGCGGCCGAGTACGGCCAGCTCTTGCAGGAAATGGTGGCAAGCCCCCTCGCCGACCTCGCTGGTAGTCACCAGCTGGCCTCCACTCATCGTGGCCAATGCCCGGGCGTGGATCAGGAGGCTCGTCAGGCTGTCAGGATGGCCCTCCACGACCACGTCGGCTGGCTCGACCAGCTCCTGGCCGTAACCCTCGTTGTCGAGGGCATCCTGGAGCGCTGACCAGAGCCCGACGGCTGTGAAGCTCAGGCCGATCTGTCCCGGGGCCCGCAGCTGGATCCGGGCATGCGGGTGGTGGTCGGGGGGGCGGGGCTCTTCCCAGCGAGCCTCCAGGTCGAAGACCGTGGTCACCGAGCGATGCAACGGGTGACCGAGTCCCAGGTCGGCAGCCAGGCGGTGGCGCAGCAAGCTCGGATTGGCCGATTGTCCAGGACTGGTGGGCCTGCGCAGTTGCACCGGGTGGGGACCGCCGAGCCTGAAGAACAGCCCGGCTTCAGGAAGGTGGATTCCCCCGTCGAGATCGATGGCGCGCTGAATCCGCTCTTGCGACCACTCCGCCGGAAGCAGCACATTCGGGCCCTCGATTCGCCAACCGCAGACCTGCCAGACCCGATCCTCCTCGAAGAAGACCGCAATTTCGTCGTAGCGCCACACCGGCGCCTGCTCGAGGGGAGGCCGAAGGACCCGAGGCAGGTCTTCCCTGAACCCGTCGCCGAGCGGTGGCCCGAGCAAGCTCAAGACTTCGCCCCGGGTTTGACCGGGCTTGACTCCCTGCACGCTGAGGTCATCGTAGGCAGGAGTGGTCATGTCCCGGGCGATTCGACCCGGTCCCTGGATGCCGCCTGCCTGCGAAACCAGGGCATGGGGCTCCCGGCCCAGGGGCCCGATGCTACGATCCTCGCAGGGACGGGCTCGCCTGACGGCTTCGACAAATCAGAGGAAGGAGTTTCCCCGCTTCTCCCAAACTCGGCTTGATCGATTGCAGGGAGGGGCCATGGCACCAGGGCGACTTCTTCTCACAGTATTACTCTTGCTGCTGGCCGGGTGCTCGGGCGGCACACGCCCGGGCGGCACGCCGGCTCCTCCTCCCGGGCCTTCGAGCACCGCCAATCTTGCCCTCAAGGTGGATGTGCGGCCGCTGGCGGCCTCCCGACGCGGCCTGCCCACGACGCTGATCATCCGCGTGGTGGATGCTCAAGAGATCGAGCGCGACGTGATCGCTCCCGTGTCCATTCCGCTGGGGAACGACCTGGTGGTGCAGCACACCAGTATTGGCATTCCCCTGGGATTGCGTGTGGTGCGACTGCAGGTCTTGGACGATGAGCAACTCTTGCTCGGTGGCGCCATCTCCGAGCCACTGATGATCGTGGCCGGTCCCAATCCCCCGCTCACCCTGGAGGTGCAATTCGCCCCGTTTCTGCGCTTCCGCACTGAGCCTGGCAACACGCTGGCGAACCAACCCTTCGCTCCACCAGTTCAGGTCGAGCTCATCGATCCCGGCGGCCAGCCGCTCACGACCAGCCGGGATGCGGTCACGCTCAGTCTATCCAGCAACCCCGGAGGAGCCAATCTGAACGGCACGGTGACGGTGCAAGCGAGCAACGGCGTGGCTTCCTTCCCGGGAGTTTCCCTGGATCAGCCCGGAACCGGTTACCTGTTGCAGGCTTCGGCCAGCGGTTTTGGCTCCGCCCTCAGCCAGTCGTTCGACGTGGCCGCCACCGTGGGTCCGCCGGCCCAACTCGTCTTCTTCACCCAGCCCCCGGCCGCTCTGGCTGGTCAGCCTCTCGCACCCCCGATTCAGGTCGTGGTGCAGGACGCGGCCGGAGTCACGGTCCCCACCGCCTCCGACCCGATCGTGATGTCGCTCGGTTCCAACCCGGGCGCAACCGTGCTCAACGGCACCCTCAGCGTCCAGCCGGTCAACGGGGCGGCCACCTTCTCCGACCTGCACCTCAACGTGCCCGGAACGGGGTATACCCTGGTGGCCTCCTCGGGCTCGCTCCCGGCGGTGACCAGCAACCCCTTCAACGTGACCACCGTCCCCTCCCAGCTGGTCTTTGGCACCCAGCCCGTCAATGGCCAGGCCCGCGAGCTCATGACCCCCCTGACGGTGGAGGTGCAGGACGCCTTCGGCAACGTGGTTCCGGGAGCCAGCGACGCGGTCACGGTCACCCTGACCAGCCCGGCCCCTCCCACCCTGAGTGGCACCACCACCGTGGCAGCGGTGAACGGGGTGGCCACCTTCAACGACCTGGTGGTCAGCATGTCGGGCAACGGCTACACGCTCCAGGCGACGGCGCCGGGGCTGACGGCGGCCCTGAGCGCTCCCTTCGATCAGAGTTTCCCTCGAGGGTACCTGTTGCCGATTCCCGGCTTGCCTCTGGGCGGACTGACCTCGCCGGCGCGAGGCGCCATGAACCAGAACGGCAATTTCCTTTACATCGGGGAGTTCAATACTCCCGGCCACGTGGTGGGGTATTCCGTGGATCTGGTCAGCGGAGCTCTGGCCGTGCTCGCGACCTCACCCTTCGGGACCCTGGGAAACCTGGTGGGCGGAGTAGCCGTAACGCCCGATGATTCTCAGGTCGTGGTCACCAATGCAGCCACCGGGAACATCGTCCACCTGGCCCTGGACAACACCACAGGTACTCTGAGCGGGGGCACCGCGGCCATTACCGACCCCCAGCCCCTGGGAGTGACGATCCGTCCCGGGACGCCCCAGTACGCCTACGCGATGAGCAACTTTTCCACCAGCGTGACCGGCTTTGACCTGACCACCATGCTGACGGTGCCAGGCTCGGGATTCATCACGGCACCGGGCATCACCCAGACCGCCGTGCTCCACCCCAACAACAACTTCCTGTTCGTGACCTCGGGCGACGTCCTGGCGATCGCCCCCGTGGACGGCGGAATCAGCCCGGTTCTCGGCTCGCCCTTTGCGACCGCCAGCGGCCGCTCTCAGGCGCTCGATCCCACGGGCTCGTTTCTTTACACGACGCAGGTCAACCAGATCGCAGTCCACTCCGTGAACGCCGCCACCGGGGCGCTGACCCCGATCCCCGGCTCCCCCTTTGCGGTGCCTGGCGACCTGACCTCGGCCCGCATCGTGCTGAACGGAGAGTTTCTCTACACCTACGTGGTGGGCAGCACCGATATCCTCATCTTCGCTCTGGACCCCGTCACAGGGGTCCCCACGGCCATCGACGACAGCCCCGTGGCGGCCGGAAACGTCCCCTTCGAGCTGATCACCGATCCGCTGGGGCGTTTCCTCTATGCCGCCGACAACGCGGCCGGTCAGGTCTTCG
>CAZWUN010000435.1:0-4208 GCA_964637145.1 uncultured Burkholderiales bacterium | reverse complement strand
GCGCGTGGAACCGGTGATGACCACATCCATTCTGTTTACAAGACGTTCAAGTATTCGGACCTGGATCCTGGCTTTATAGAGAGGTCAGGAGGACGACCCATGCTCGGACTGTTCATGCCCACCATCAAGGTGCTCGAGAAGAAGGAGAAACGCCTCACCTTCGTTTCGCCTCGCAACCTGCCCGCCGGCAGGAGCGTCGAGGTCAAGCTGGCCGACTCTCGCCGCGTGCGCGTTCTGGTGGAGAACACCCGTCCCCTGGAGAGGGGCTACGCCGTGACAGCCCGGCTCGAGGGCGACGTGGAGCAGGTGGTCGAAACGGTGGCAGCCGATCCGTTCGTGCGCAAGGCTCCCCGGGTGGACTGCGCCATGCGCGTCCTCTCCCCCGATCTCCCCGGTTACCGGGCGGTGACGGTCGACTTCAGCCACGGTGGCGTGCAGGTCGAGACCGAAGGGCCCCTGCCCACCGGCCGGCTGCTCGACCTGACGCTCGAGTTCGACAACGACAAGATGGCTTCGGTGCGCTGTCAGGCCCGGGTGGCCTGGTGCGCCGAGCGCTCGCGGGCCCGTTACCGGGCTGGTCTGCAGTTCGTCACTCCCAGCCCCGAGGTGGACCGGCAGCTCGAGCGCATCGAGGAGACCCTCTCGGTGCGCGATCAGACCTCCATTCTCAAGCGCACGCTCGGCTGCGACAGCCCCCAGGCCCAGCCGCGCGCCAGCCGCGAGGAGACTCCCGTCAGCGTGGAGCTACCCGGCATGCTCGAAGGCTACTGCAACCGCAACCAATGCTTCGTGGCTCAGGTGCGTCAGAGCAGCGGCACCCTGGAGCTGACCTTTCCGCGCTGCCAGACGGTGCGCGACTACAACAGCGCCAGTGGGGTCACCCTGCAGGGCCTGCGGGAGTTCTCCGGCTCGGAGCTCTGCGAGAGCATCACCCGTCGCACCGGCCAGGGCGGCTGGCGTCACTATCAGTTCCTGGACCAGAATGGTCAGATCGTGATGGAGGTTGTCTCCGAGGGCGTCTGCCAGCCCGGCGGGCGGCTCACGAAAGAAGAAGTGGCTCGACGGTGGAACGAGCTTTGGGAGTCGATGACCTGATCACCCGGTAGGCGTGGTATCCGAAGAGCTGGGCCAGCCGACAGAACGGCTCCTCGTCGTCGTAGTGAAACATGAGCGCCCGGTCGGTCTTGGAGGAGAGCTCGAACAGGGCCCGGCGCTTGGCCGCCAGGCTGCCCGTGGCCAGCAGGCGGCTGGAACGGATCTCCAGCCGATGTCGCAGCACGAACTTCTCCAGCACCGCTTTGTCGCCGTGAGCGCTGACCACCCAGGGCTGGAGCTCGGGGCGCATGGGCGCGAGCTGAGCGCGGTAGTAGTCCAGGAAGCCTTTGTCGGTGAGGGTGCGATCGAAGTCCACGCTGGCCAGGCAGCGCAGCTTGAGCTTGCGGGCCAGCTCCAGCGAGTCGGGCTGGCGGATGGAGTGGAGCGTGTCGGCGTCCAGCACCGGGGCGCGCCGTTCTCCCTTGAGCACGGCCCGCAGCCGGTGGGTGATCTGGCGCAGATAGCGCGGCCAGCTCAGGCCCGACTCCTGGAGAAACTGCTTGAGCTCGGGCGGCTCTTCCGAGGCCAATCGGAGAACGTTCTTGAGGTGGATGGTCTGGCGGCGCGTAAAGAGCAGCTTGGTCAGGCCCCGCTCATTGAGGTCGGACAGGTTCAGATCGGCAAACTCGAGATAGCCACTCATGCAGGATTAACACTGCGTTCACGGCCTGTTCACATCCTCCTGGGCTGTTAACAATCTCCTCACATCGGTCGCGTTGGTCGAGTCCGTCCCTGGTGGTATGCTCTGTTCAAGAACGTCGAAGGGACCTTTCCATGGATCGCATCGCGCAGCTCTTTCAGGTGGGAGAATCGCAGGGAGTCGAGGGCGACAGCTCGACCGCGCTGCTGGGAGGAAGGCTGGGTGGGGCGCTGGCCCGCCTGGGCGGAGGCGCTCAAACGCCTGGCCAGGGCCTGGCCGGAGGGCCGGCCGACGGGTTCAGTCAGAACACCGACCCGATGAGCGGCGCCGCCCAGGGGGCTGCGATGAACCCTCTGCTGGCCGGCCTGGCCAGTTGGAACACCGACCAGAAGTTGCAGGAGGGCGCTCGAGACGTGATGGCCCTCAAAGGCGTCGAGGGGGCAGAAGGTGGTGGCCAGCAGCCTCGGTCAGGGGCTCGGGACGTGGGCACGGCCGTCCAGAAGCTTCAGCAAGACTACCAGCGGGCCAAGCAGACCAACGCCTCCTTGACCCAGCAGACCGAAACCATGGTTCAGAAGGCCCTGGAAGGCGAGCAGCAGCCGCAAGAGCAGCAGCAGGCCGGCAGTGACGGTGGGGGCGCTGGCCAGGCCGGGGGCGCCGGCGGTGGGGGAGGCTGTCCCAACTGCCAGGGCGGCTCCAGCGCGGGTGGGCCGGGCTCGACCGGCTCCAGCGGCTCCAGCGGCTCGAGTGGCGACCGGCCGATGGACATCTCCCAGGATACCGGAACCGGCAACCTGACCACCACGGCCGCCAACATGCTCGACTCGGCTCTGCAGGGCAACAAGGACTTCGACAACATGTTCAGCCAGTTCGGTCAGGGCACCGAGGGCAACTGCGCCGCCGTGGCCTGCATCAAGGCGGCCATGGATGTCTACGACAACAAGGTCTTCGACAACGTGCAGAAGGGCGAGGACGGCAGCTACACCATCAAGATGCAGGACGGCCAGGAAGTCAAGATATCGGCCGCCGAGCTCGGCCAGGCCGCCCGGGCCAGCAACTTCGACGGCCCCGACAGCGAGGCCAAGTCCTACGCTATCATGGCCTACGCCGCCATGGCCAAGCGGGCTCAGATGGAAGGTCACGAAGGCGCTCAGAACTACACTCAGGCCCTCAACAGCCTGGCCGATGGCGACAACCCCTACGATTCGGCGCGCTTCCTGGGCCTGAAGAACATGACCCAGGACGTGGATCCGACCAGAGCTAACGGAGCCAACGCTGTGGTGGGCTGGAACTCCAAGCACGCTGTCTACATCGATGCCACCAACAATGGAACGCGTACCGACCATTACGGGCAGGCCCGCAACTATGACGGCACCGACACCCGCAATCGCGAGCTGACCTCGGGCTTCACCTTCAAGCCCCGCGCCAGCAGCCCGTCCAGCAGCAGCACTTCCACATCTTCGAGCAGCTCCTCGGTTCCCGGCGCCGGACGCTCGACCAGCAGCTCGTCTGGCTCCTCGAGCTCGTCCTCGGGCAGCCGTTCCACCTCGAGCCCCAGCCGTTCCACCCCCTCGCGCTCGACCCCCTCGCGCTCGAGTTCCGGCAGCTCCAGTTCGCGCAGCACGAGCTCCTCGTCGAGCACGAAGAAGACCTCCTCTTAGTCAGATCGGCTCGAAAAGCGCTTCCAACTCGTAGCTCACCTCCGGAAAATCGGTCCAGACGAACCGGTCTCCGACCGTCAGGCTGGCTTCCACCCGGTAGGTGCCTTGCTCGTGTCGAAAGGCCAGAAAGGTCTGATCCTCCGGGTCGACGATCCAGTACCAGGGGATGGCGTTCTGGGCATACTTATTCAGCTTGAGAGTCCGATCGCGCCGGGCCGTCGAAGGCGAGAGAATCTCGACCACGAGCAGCGGGGCTCCGCGCAGGAAGCGCTCTTCGATCTGGGGCTTCTGCTCGGCGCTTAAGAAAACTACGTCTGGTTGTACCGGGGTGGCTCCCTCCATCATCAGGTCCACCGGCGCGCTGAAGACGTAGCCTTTGCCTGCGAGTTGCAGGCCATAGAGCGGATGGATCAGGCGCATCGTCAGGAGCTGGTGGAATGTCCTCGGTGCGGGCGTCACGTAAAGCCTCCCATCGATCACCTCGTATCGATTTCCATCCTCGGGAAGCTCGCAATACTCCTCATAGGTCCAGAGTTTCTCTTGCTCGAGTGACACAGAAGTGCCTTTCGACGGGGCGAGCCTCGCCCCCTTGAGACTCTGGCGGTCGCCAGGCTGCCCCTCTCCAGAAAAAAAGAACCCGACCAGCCCAGGTCGGGTTCTCTTTTGGCCAGGTTCCCCTGGAGCAGCTACCAAGCTTTCGGATGTTTCGCTTCGCTGCTGCCCTGATGAGGTCGAGGCCTCCCTAGATTCCGAAAAACTGAATCAGGACTTCGCGAGTGCGCGGATGGTCCATCTCCAGCAGGAAGAGACGC
>CAZWUN010000434.1:0-4215 GCA_964637145.1 uncultured Burkholderiales bacterium | reverse complement strand
GGCCCAGCTCGAGCCCGAGATTCGGCGCCTGGAGCTGTCCCAGGTGGTGCTCGAGCTCGAGCGCATGGGGGTCGTGCCGGAGGAGCTGCCCTGGCTCGAGCCGCCTCCAGCCGAGTCGCTCAAGACGGCTCGCGAGCTGTTGACCCGCCTGGGAGCCCTTCACCAGGGGCGCATCACCGAGTTGGGCAAGCGCATCGCTGGTTATCCCGTGCATCCACGCCTGGGGAGGCTGATCGAGGCCTGCGGCGACTATCGCCTGGCGGCCATGCTGAGCGAGCGCCAGGACCGCATGGACGAGCCGGCCCGGGTGCGCGGGCCTTCCGACCCGCTTCATATGCTGCCCCGGGCCAGCGTGCAGAAGGCGGCCCGCCAGCTCGAGCAGATCGGCGGGCCGCGCAAGCCTCCCAGCGAGAATGAGCAGCTGCGTGCTCTGTTGCTGGCCTTCCCCGACCGGGTCGGCCGGCTGCGCGGGGGAGAGGTGGTGCTCGCCTTCGGCCAATCGGCCCGGGTGGCCGAGTCGAGCGTGGTGGGCGGGGTGGATCTGGTGGTGGTGGTGGACCTGGACGAGCGTTTCGAGCCCGGCGGAAAGAAGCTGGTGGCGCGCTCGCTCTCGGCCATCCAGAGCGACTGGCTTTACGAGCACTTCTTCGACGAACTGCAGGAGGTGAGCGAGCACTCGCTGGTGGACGGCCGGGTGGAGGAGCGCCGGTTGGTGCGCTACGGGCAGCTGGTGCTGGAGGAGAGCCGACGGGCCGCCCAGCCTTCGGCCGAGGCCAGCGAGGTGCTCTACCGGGCCCTGCGCCGCCGGGAGTTGCCGGAAGAGGTGCACAACCAGCTGGCTCGCCTGGCCACGGTGGCCCGGGCCCTGCCCGAAGAGGGCCTCGAGCTGCCCTCGCAGGAAGCCATCGATCGAGCCTTGCGCCGTCTGTGCGAGGGAAGAACTCGGCTGGAGGACGTGCCCCTCTTCGCCCTGGTGGGCGAACTGGGGCTGCCCCAGAACCGCCTCGATCAGCTGGCACCCAACTCGGTCTCCCTGCCTGGCCGGGGGCGGGTCAAGATTCACTACGAGAGCGACCGGCCCCCCTGGCTGGCTTCGCGGCTTCAGGATTTCTGCGGGCTGAAGCAGGGCTTCACGGTGGCCAGGGGGAGGGTGGCGGTGGTCTTGCACCTGCTTGCCCCCAACCAGCGCCCGGTGCAGCTGACCACCGACCTGGCGGGCTTCTGGGAGCGAACCTACCCGATTGTGCGCCGCGAGCTTTCCCGGCGCTATCCGCGCCACCCATGGCCGGAGGATCCGACCGTGCCCCTGCCTCCCAGGGAGGCGCGCGGCCGACGTTGAACCGAGCCGGCATGAAAGTGCGTGACCTGATGAAAAGCCCCGTCCTGTCGGTGGGACAGGATACCTCCCTGCAAGAACTGGTCGAGCTGCTCGATCAGAGAATGATCACCGGTGTTCCGGTGGTGGATGGCGAAGGGAAGGTCATCGGCGTGGTTTCGCGCTCGGACGTAGCCGTCCACTGGTCGCGCAGCGAGGATGGTGAGGACCTGCGAGCCCAGAGCGTCTCTGAGATCATGACCCCCTTCGCGTTCCAGGTCCGGGCCGAAGACGAGGTGGTGGGGCTGGTGGATACGATGCTGGCCGGAGGCATCCACCGGGTGGTGGTATCCGATGACGAGGGGCGGCCGGTGGGCATCGTGACCAGCATGGACATCGTGCGGGATTATCGGCGACTGCTTGGCTGAGCAGCAGCATATCAAGCTGGACCAGTTCCTCAAGTGGCAGGGCCTGGTGGAGACCGGTGGACACGCCAAGCAGCTCATTCAGGGTGGCGAGGTGCGCGTCAACGGCGAAGTGGAGACCCGGCGTGGGCGCAAGCTGCGAACGGGCGACCGGGTGGAGCTGGCCGGGCAGACCGTAACCGTTCCTGACCTGGAGTTGTGAAGGTCTGGCCGCCCGGGTGACCCGGGCTGCCAGAGCAGCTCCAGTTCACAGGCCTGCATCCTCGAGCTCACCTGGAGGAAACGCGGTGCTTCGGGGTCGCCTCCACATGTTCACCGGCCCGCGATGGACGTCACCTGATTACGCTCAACAGATCTCCAGGGCTTGAGGATTTCGCCTCCTTCCCACGCGACGAAGGAAAAGAAGAACCCGGGCCCTACGAGAAGACCCGGGCGAAGACAAACGTCTGGTCGTGTAGGAGCGGTTTCCAGCCAGGCGACGCTGAACGCTGGAATCCCGGCCGTCTACAATCGGGTTGAGCTTTTGGCTAGGTCAGCGAGCGATGGCGCTCGGACACGGCCGCGGCCCCTTCGCCGCTGAAGCGCACGGCAGCAACGGTGCTGATGGTGAAATTGCTGGCCTTGGCTTCGGCCTCGGTCATCGGCTTGTCGAACCTGGTGTAAAGCGTGCTCAGCAGGGCGTCCTGCTCATCACGGTTGAGCTTCAGCGTCTCGCTGTGCGAGTTCGCGGGGTCGCTCAAGAGCGAGATGTGCCCGCCGATGTTGGTCTCACCCGGGGTCACGGGGTGCAGGTGCCCGACCTGGCTCTCGGTCTGTACGAGGAAGGCGCGCTTCTCGCCTGACGCGGTATCAAAGTCGACCTGGAAGCGGCCGGCGCCGAAAGGCTGGGGGGCCTCCGGGCGGTAAATCTTGGTTTGCGGGATGCTGCGGGTGGTGTGCTTGACGCCTTTGATCTCGCCGTCCTTGAGCTCGTCGAGGAAGGTCTTGACTTCCGAGCGGACCTGGGGCTCGGCGGTCGGCTCGTCGAGCTGAGCGATGGGCTTGTGGGGGTCGGCGCCGGCGGTCTTGGAAGGGCTGACGGTCACCTTGATCCCGCCCACCTCCAGGGTCACCTGGGAGCCGGTGGCGTTGGCCATTTCGGCGGCTTGCTTGGTGACGGCTTCGATCTGCTTGCCGATGTCCACGCTGTCGGACGGGCCGGAGGTCTCTTCGCGCTCGACCCGGCGGCGGCGGTTTCCGCCCTGCAGGCAGCTGCCTCCGGTGATGGCTGAGTTGGGCTGGGTGTAAACATTCATGGTGATCTGTCCCCTCGAATCGTAATCTTCTTCGTGGGCAGTTTAGGAAGAGGAGCTGAAACTTTCCTGAACGTCGCAGATCAAGATCTCCAGCTCCTCCGAGGCCGCCGCCAGGGCGAAGTGAGGGAGCGGATCGCCCGTCACGAATCGGTGAGGATAGCCGGCCAGCAGGGTTTCCAGCAAGCCTCGATCGACTGCCTGGCCTCCCGTCACCGCCGCTTCGCCGTTCCAGAACAGGGCGACCTTGAGTGGGATCTCTCGCAGGCGCGCTTCTACCAGCCCCAGATGGCCAGCGGCCAGGAAGGAGAAGTCGCCCGTCACCGCCCATGCCGGTCGACGACCCGCCAGATGCGCGCCCACGGCCAGGGGCAGGCTGCCTCCCAGGTAGGTGGTCGCTTCCACCAGTGGATGCGGATTGAGTCCAAAGAAGCTGACCAGTCCGGTGTCCCCCGAGACCCAGCCCGGGTTCGTGGCCGCCAGCGCCTCCATAAAAGGTTGCAGCCGCTCGAGCCGGTCTCGAAAGGCAGCAAAGGAGCGCCAGTCGGGAAGCTCGGGAAGGGCTTGGGGAGTCAGTCCCTGTCTTTTTTGTTGCAGCCGGCGGGCCTGAGCGCCGGCCAGCATGGGGCAGACCAGGTGAGCGGCCGGGTTGGCCCGGTAGGCTGGCGGAGCGGGCAGCTCCGGCCAGGTGGGGGCCGGCAAGAGATCCTCCATCCGGTCGGCCTGAAACTCGAGGATGATCGGCAGCCGGTTGCGCTCGCTCCATTCCACGGCTTGAAAGACGGCCAGCGGATCCTCGACGGGGAGCACCTCGAAGCCCAGCGCCCGCAGGAAGGGCCCACTCTCCAGGACGTTGTCGGAGTGGCTCGCCTGCGGGTCTTCGAACACCAGTCCCAGCAGGGCCGCGGTCACTCCGGCGGTGAGCGAGGTGCTGAGGCTGTTGGCCGCCTTGAGCATGCCGTGGGCCTTGAAGAGGGCCGCCGCGCGTTTGCCCGCCAGGGCCGCCCCGTGGGCCACCGTCCAGGCGGGCTCTTCGTGGTAGGAGTGGGGCAGTCCGAGCGGCTGGAAGGCCTGCGTGGCGCCGTGGCCGGGCACGTGGGTGATCACCTCGAGGCCGGCCTCACGCAAGGCCTGGGCCAGAAGCTGGGAGCGGGTCTGCATGGGCGGGGCAGGTTCGTCCGGG
>CAZWUN010000433.1:0-4222 GCA_964637145.1 uncultured Burkholderiales bacterium | reverse complement strand
TTTCAGCGCGCTGCCCCCAGCCAGACCGTTTCTCTGGCTGACCCGCGCTCGCTGAGCGCCATCCCGGCCCTGGCTGGCTCCTTGCCGGCTGGCCTGCAGCGTGGCTACGGGCGTTGGGAGAGCAAGAACACCGATGAGGCGGCTGTCTTCGACTTCGCCGTGAACATTGAGAGCTCAGCCGGTACCAAGGAGTTCAACCTTTCGATCTATACCTCCAGCGTGGATCACGGGCTCTGGGGGAACTTCCCCATGGTCTATCACCTCCAGTTCGGTCGCGATCTCGAGATCGAAGTCTCGGACCTGAACGGCACGCAGACATTCCGCGTCTACAACAACGCACCGGGGGTCTGGGTCAGCTTCCCGGTCAAGGGGAGCTCGGCCTCACCCATCCAGGTCACCGTCCGCGCCACGGGAGAAACCGTGGACAACATCTACCACAACGGCCGAGCCGTCATCTCGGCCATCGCTTTCGACGAGAAAGCCAGTCGCCTGACCAGCTATACCTATACCAACGGTAACCTGACCGCCATCAAGGACCGGCTGGGCAACACCACCACGCTGAGTTACAACGCCGATGGAACCTTGAGCAGCGTCACCGATCCCCAGAGCCGGGTCACCAGCTTCTCCTACGAGGATGCCTACAAGAACCTGACCCGCATCCTCGATCCGGGTGGCGGCGTCACTTTGATGGAGCACGACCTGAACGGCAACGTCACTCGGGTGGTCGACCCCGAGTGCCATGAGCAGCAGATGTCCTACGACGAGAAGAATCGAATCCTCAAGATCGTGGACGGTCTGGGAAACATCCAGAGCTTCTCCTACGATGACAACGGCAATCTCGAAGAGACTGTGGATGCGGCCGGCCGTGTCACGACGATGCTCTATTCTCCGGCCAACCGGCTGGTCGAGGTGCGCGATCCCTTGCACGGGGCGAGCGCTCCGACCCTGCTCGAGTACGACGAATCCGGCCTGTTGACCAGCGTCACCGACCCGCGGGGAGAACAGACCCTGCTCAGCTATGATGAGGCGGGCCAGCTCACCGACATCGAGCAACCCGACACCCAGAAGGTCAACCTCGGGCTGGACATCTGGGGGCGCGTGGTGGCCGTCAATCCACCCAACGCCAACCTCACCGACCTCGACGCCGTCAACCTCGAGGGCGCCGCCAACCGGCTGCGCAATGCGGATGCCTCCGAAGCCGACCCGACTCGGACCGACAACTTCCCCCGCTACTGGTCGACGAGCCTGGCCAGGGATATGACCGACGGTCACGACGCCGCCCCCTCGCTTCAGTTCTCCCTGGCCTCGAACTGGGCTCAGATCAGCCAGAACCGACTCGACCTGCCGGTCGGCTCTCAGCACGTCGCGCGCGCCTGGGCACGAAAGAAATCGAATCCTTTCACCGAGACCGGCACGGTGCGTCTCAGAGCGCGCGTCCGCGACGAGTTCGGCGACGAGACCTACCTGCCGACCACCACCGTCGATCACACCTTGAGCGCCTATCCTAACTGGTCCCAGATGGAATGGATGCGCTTTCAGGTACCCGGCAACTCTCAGTTCGGCCTGTTCACAACCGACCTGGTGCTCGAAGGGTACTGCAGCACGGCCAAAATTGGTTGCGCTGACGACTTTGAGCTCTACCAGCTCGGCATCGCCTATCTCTACAACGCCAACGACCAGCTGACCCAGATCCGCACCCCCGATGGAGCCGTCACGCGTCTCAACCGCGACCGGTTCGGCCGCGTCATCGCCTGGGTCGACCCCATAGGGCGCGAGACCTTGCTGCAGTATGACACGATGGACCGGGTGACCAGAATCTTCGATCCGCTGGGGAACACGGTCGAGTTCTCCTACAACTCGGTTGGCAATTTGACCAGCTTTGTCGACGCGCGAGGCAAGCAAACCCAGTATGAGTATGATTCCCTCAACCGGCTGGTCGAGATCACCTACCCTGACAGCTCCACCGAGCTCTTCAGCTACTACAAGAACGGACAGCTCAAGAGCTACACCGACAACCAGAGCCGCACGCGCAATTTCTTCTATGATGCGGCCGGACGTCTGGTTCAAGTCACCTACTCCGACGGACAGACCGTGACGTTTGACCTCGACATGATCGGTAACGTCCGGCAGCGCAAAGAGCGCAACGGCGACCTGGTGCTCTTCCAGTATGACGCCCTGAATCGCGTGATCGGAGAGACCAGGACGGTGGCAGGCGCGAACACGACCCCCAGCTGGGCGATCCAGCAAAGCTATGACGAGAATGGGAACCGGACCGCCCTCAAGACCGAGGTCCCCAGCGGGGCTTCTATTTACGGTCCTGCAACCGGAGCGGCGATCTACGGTCCCACCACCGGAGCCGGCACCTACCTGGCCCTGAACCCGCTGTGGTCAACGCCCAGCGACGGCTATGACGCCATGAACCGACTGGCGAAGTTCAAAGACCGAAACGACCAGCAAACACTGCTCAGCTATGATCCGGACGGGCGGCGAACGAAGGTCACTCATCCCCTTCCGTCCTCAACCCCGGTGCAAACCTCGGCCAGCTATGACATCCTTGGCCGTCTGATGCGTCTGAAGACAACGCTCGGAACCGACTCGACCCCCACCGACGACGCCAACGGCCTGTTCATGTCTCGCTACGGCTACGACCTTGCCTCCCAGCGCGTGGCCCAGATCAGCCACGTCGAAGGAGACTTCGACAACGTCGTCTACGGCCTGGACGCTTCCGGCCGACTGATCGAGGCCTGCGTCAATCGCTTCGTCGAGCGGCGCAAGGAGCACTTCGGCGAAGGCACCCTCACTCACGTTCATCTCGACGGCGACAAAGTACGCCTGACTCCTTTCGAGGATACCTTAACCGGAAGCTCCCTCGACAACGATCGCTGGAGGCTCGTCTACCAGCCCAACGACCCCGTCCACTATGTGGACTACCTTGGCATGCAAATCCTGCAAAAGGAGGGCCTGCATTTCGCCTACCCCCGGGGCTTCAGTGACGTCATCCACTATCACCCTGCAGGCGACGAAAGCAAGCTGCCTCGCTTTGGTGTCAGCGGAATTGCCCAGCCCTGGGCAGCAGCCGAGCATGAGCGGGTTCTGAGCGGTGACTTCGACGTGCAGGTCGAGTTCACCGACCTGCAACTCGTGGGCAATGACTCCATCGCCGGCCTGCGAGTTCAGGTCAACCGCCTCCCTCTCGATGCGAGCGACGTCACCGGAAATGGTGGCAAGAGAGCCTTGATTTGTCGACACTACTCCGCCTCCACCAATAATTATCGCGCTCGCGTCTGGAACAGTGCCACCCCCTCGGTGAATGCGACCGGAGGCTCGGCCGACGACAAAGGCCGCTTTCGCCTCCAGCGCGTGGGAAGCACCCTCACGCTCTACTACGACTCCAACTCGTCCGGCAGTTGGACCCAACTCGGTCAGGACACCGGTTTCGGAACCTCCGACCTTTACCTTTATCTCTACTTCCGCTGCTACTATAACCTCGGCTCGGTGCGCTTCCAGGACTTCAAGAGAGTCTCCGGAGCGTCCAACCCGACCACCTACGGCAGCTCAGGAACGTACGAGTCCGTAGTCTACGACGCCGGTCGCTCGGTGAGCTGGAACACCATCTCCTGGACGGAGACCTTGCCCGGTGGCGGCGCAAACGTGGAGTTCCAGGTGGCACTGAGCAGCTCTCCGGATGGTCCCTGGACTTACCAGGGTCCGCTGGGAAGCACCACGAATAAGTTCACAACACCAGGTGGAGAGAGCATTTTGGATTCTGGAAGCTCCGCAAGAACCGGTCGATATGCGCGCTACAAGGCCTTTTTGACGGCGGGCTCAAGCGGGACGCTGACTCCGGACTTCACCAAAGTGCAGCTGACCCACAGCGGGACCAGCACCTCGATGCTGCAGCTGTTCGCCTTTGACGAGGCCGGAAACATGACCGGCAAGACCACCGAGACGGCCAGCGGCACCAGCACGGACGACCGCACCAGCTTCGTGGTGGGCACCATCACCAACGGCTCGAGCACGGTCTCCTCGGTCTCGACCGCCGACCTGGCCCTTCTGGCGGCGGGCGAGACCATCACGCACGCGGCCTTTCCCGCCGGCACCACCGTGGCGAGCAAGGGGGCCAGCAGCTTCGTGGCCAGCAACAATGCGACCGCCAGCGCGACCGGCGCGACCATCGGGTTCGAGAACCGCTTGAACCAGATCATGAGGCAGGTGGTCACGC
>CAZWUN010000432.1:0-4225 GCA_964637145.1 uncultured Burkholderiales bacterium | reverse complement strand
AGCAGATGTATCCCGGCATGATGCAGCAACCCATGATGGGGCAGCCCATGATGCAACAGCCGATGCAGCAGCAGCCCATGATGCAGCAGGCACCGGCGGCCGTAGCCGCACCCGGGGTGGCCTGCCCGAGCTGCAAGACCGAAGTGCCGCAGGGGGCCAAGTTCTGTCTCAACTGCGGTACCGCCATGCCACCGCCCATGCCGGCTGTGGTGACCTGCTCGGGTTGCCAGGCCCAACTGCCGGCGGGCTCCAAGTTCTGCGCCAACTGCGGAACCAAGCTGGGTTGATCCCCCTGTCCCCGCGGCCTGACCGGCCGCGGGGGGTTCGGGACAACCTGTTAACAAAATTGCGCTTGCACCCACCCCTTACAATAGAAGCAGGAACTTCCCAAAGGAGCTGAGCCTTTGCGTTTGCTGGTGCTGCTGCTGATCCTGGCCCTGCCGGCCCTGGCCGGTCCCACCCGGTCGGGCAAGCTGGTCGACTTCACTCCCGGCAAGGCCGACTTCACCCTGGTGGGGGAGGACGGCAAGCCGGTGCGGGTGCGCCTGGTCAAGGAAGCCCGCTACGAGGTTTGCGGCCGTCCCAGCGCTTCTTCGGCCTTCCGCGACGGCATGCAGGTCGCGGTCCGGGTTGTGGGAGCTCTGAACGAGAAGCCCATCCAGGCCGACCTGATGATGGACCTCTACAGCTCGCGCAATCACGTTCAGGTTTCGGCCCGCGCGCCCTACTACACCGCCCAGGGCGATTTCGCATTTCCTGGCGGCGTAGGTGGGATTTCCCAGGGAACTCCGGGTCTGACGGGGCCGAGCGTCGTGGGGCAGCTGGCCCAAGGGGGCAACTTCCCCGGCTCCACCGTCAATCCCACGCCGGGACAGCTCCCGGCTGACGCGCAAGGTGTCAATCAGCCTCAGAATCAATCCCCCTACCAGAATTTCCCGACCAATCAGGCGCCTGGCGCCGGGCCGGTGAGCCCCAGCCCGGGCGGCAGCCCCTTCACCGCCGAGGCCATCAACCAGATGAGCCCGCAGGGCGGCAGCCCCACCCCGGCCATGAATCCCGCCCCCAACCCCCCCAATCCCTCCCAGGGCGGCTACAATCAGCAGCCTGGCGGCTATCCCTCGCAGGGTGGCTACAATCCCCAGCAGCCTTACTACAACCAGCAGCCGGGCGCCTATCCTCAGCAGCAACAGCAGCCCGGCAGCTTCGGCACCATGAACAGCACCACCATGATGGGCATGGGTGACCCGCAGGGCGACATGGTCGCCACCCAGGCGGGCATGATGAACAATGACGATGATGATCCTGAGAAAGACGACACGGGCATGATCACCTCCGACATGTCCGGACCCAAGATCGTGCAGTGGAACGCGCGCGTGCTGCAGCTCGATCCGGCCCGGCGCATGCTGGTGGTACAGCCGGCGGGGATGCCCTCGGCTCAGAACGTGCTCATCCCTCCCACGGTGGCAATTCCGCCCCAGGCTCTCCAGGCAGGCTCCTTCGTGCAGATTGTCGGCCAGTCGAATGCGGCTGGCTTCGTGGAGGCCCACTCGATCCAGCCTCTGGAGGGAATGTCGCCCTGAAGCCTGTTGAGCACTGACAGTATCCGGCGCTACCTGTACCTGGCGGGGCTGCTCCTTATCGTGGTGGCGCTGGTGGCGGCATTTGCCGAATTCATCGCCCGGGTGCACGTGGCTGCCAGCATGCTGGCCCTGACCATTCTGTTGGCCTACGTGTTGGCCCCCTCGGTCAACTTCTTCTGCCATCCCATCTATCTCTACATTCCCGAGGCCTACGGAGGGCAGATCGGTTTCGGGCCTTTCCGGCGCGAGTGGCGCATCCGGATGGGGGAGCAGCGGCGCATCTACCGCATCACCCGCCGGGGCTTCCCGCGCTGGCTGGCCATCACCATCGTCTACTTCCTGCTCTTCATCCTGATCGGGCTGGCGCTGGCCTACCTGATTCCGGTGTTGAACGCCCAGTTCAGCTCGCTCACGACCAACTTCGGCAACACCATGGCAAACGCCGAGAAGGTGCTGAGCAACTCGCTCCTCTGGATCCAGGCCAAAGCGCCGCCGATTCTGCAGCCCTATGTGGCGCAACTGGATGTGAGCTCGGTGCGGATGGAGTGGGTGCGCCACCAGATCGAAACGGTGGCCCCCGGCCTGATGAAGGGAACTTTTTCGGGTGCGGTGACCGGCGTCAAGACGGCCGCCGGAGCCCTCACCGCCGTCTTCCTGGTGCCGGTGTTCGCCTTCTACCTGCTGCTGGATGCCGACCGCTACTATCGGGGCTTCATGAGCTTCGTGCCGCCCAATCACAAGAAGGAGGCGGCCGAGGTTCTGCACCAGATCGACCACGTGCTCGGACGCTACATCCGGGGCCAGATCTTCGTGTGCGTGATGATCGGAAGCTCCATCGCCCTGGTCTTGAGCCTGATGGGCGTCGAGTACGCCATCCTGATCGGAGTCTTCGCCGGAGTCATCGATTTCATCCCGTATGCCGGGGTGGCGCTGGGCATGATCCCCGCCTTCTTTATCTCCCTGGCCAACCATGGCTTCGTCTGGGCCCTGGTGGTGCTGTTTGCGATGTGGTGCGTCCACCAGTTGGAAGGTCATGTGGTGGTGCCCGCCGTATTGGGGCAGTCGGTCGGCCTACCCTCCTTGATGGTCATTATCGCTCTGTTAATGGGCGCTGAGCTGGCGGGGATCATGGGAATGTTCCTGGCCATCCCCACGGTGGGGATCTTGCGGGTGCTGGCCACGTTCTACGTCAAGAAGATGGAAGAGGCATACCGAGAGCAGGAGGCGGACGAGTCTCCGCCCCCGCCTCCCCCGCCCGAGGTCGAGACCAACGGGGATGCGGAAAAGGTGGTCCTCGAGGAGGCGAAGTGAAGAGACTTTTTGCATCCCTTGCCCTGGCGGGGCTGGTTGCTACCGGCGCCATAGCGCAAGAGCCCGTTCTCGATGAGACCGACCGGGCCGCCCAACTCCTCGAGCAGGGGTTTCGCACCACCGCCGAGGTGGGCGTGAAGGAAGCTCTCCCGGTCCACACCGTCAACCGCCGCCCCACGGGCAAGTTCGACCGCCTGGCCCCTCCCCCCGAGCCGGGCACCGGCAGGCGCATGACCGTCCACTCCACCGCCTATTGCCTGCAGGGCTTCACGGCCCGCGGCACCCGGGTCGAGCTGGGCACGATCGCGGTCGATCCGCGCGTCATCCCCATGGGCTCGCTCATCTACGTGCACGGCTATGGCTGGGGCCGCGCCCTGGACACGGGCGGCGCGGTGCGGGGCAACTTCATCGACGTCTGGTTCCCCTCGGCCAGCCAGTGCTACCAGTGGGGCACGCGCTCGGTCCAGATCGTGGTCTTCCCTCCTGAGAAGCGGTAACAACTTTTTCACGTTCTGACCTCGGGTCGTGGGCTAAACTGCCTCCGGTGGAGCACGACGCTCCGCGTTTCAATATGCCCCCGGAGGACCCATGATCGTCACCGCTGACACGTTCCCCTCGGCCGTCTCGCTGATGCGTACCAGGCCCGCCACCGCCGCTGGCGCCGAAGAGCTCTATCGCGACACCGACCAGTTCATCACCCAGGGCTCGGAGATGCTGCAGCAGGACCCCGCGCGCTGGACTCCGGTGCTGGAGAACATGAGCACGGTGGTGAAGGACAACTTCTGCTCCCAACTGCACCAGGTCGACCGGGTGCCGGCCCTGTCCGAGACCTGCCGCGAGGCGGCCCTGCAGGCTCTGCAGATGGGCCTCCTGGCCGGCGCCATCGACGGGACGCTGCTCTTCGTGCTGCACAAGGACGAGGCACTGCAGGCCGCTCCTATCGTAGCCCCCAGCACCATCGAGACCGAGGCGCTGCCCGACCGCGAGGAGCTCGAGAAGCGCCTCAAGGAGATCCTGGCCGGCGCTGCCGCAGGACTGCGCGACATGGGCGTGTGGGCCGTGCGCCAGGCCTCGTACATGGCCAAAGCCACCGGCACCGAGGCGGTGGAGCAGGCGGGATCGATCCCCGACTCGGGGCTTCCGAAGGCGGCCTATCAGGCTTTCTTGCTGACCTGCTTTGCCACCGGCTACGCCGCCGCGGGGCTCGACAGCGCGCTGATCGTGGGGGCGGGGGAGCAGCCCTGAGAGGGCTGGAAGTCGAGGGCCTGACCACCGGACGTGCTATACTGGGAAGGTGAACACCATCGACCATCTGGCCCGGGACTGCGGCCTGG
>CAZWUN010000431.1:0-4241 GCA_964637145.1 uncultured Burkholderiales bacterium | reverse complement strand
TGCCAGGAAAAAATAGGAGACCAGCGAGGTGGGGATGGCCAGAACGCTGATCAGGGTGCTGCGCCAGTCGCGCAGGAACAGGCCGATCACCAGGCAGGTGAAGAGGGCCCCGAAGAGTACGTCGAACTGCACCCCCTCGATGGAAGCCCGGATGGAGGGGGAGGCGTCGTAGGCCACGTCCACGTGGATCCACTCGGGGATCTGATCGCGGATTTCGGGCAGGGCCGCCTTGACCGCTTCGCAGACGGCCACGGTGTTGCCGCCCGACTGCTTGAGAATGCCCAGGCCGATGGACTGCTTCTCGTTGTAGCGGCAGGCGCCGCGCAGGTCTTCCAGGCCGTCCTCCACCTGGGAGAGGTCCGACAGGCGCACCAGGGCGCCGTTCTCCTGCTTGACGATCAGGCTGGAGAGGCCCTCGATCGTCTTGTACTCGCCTTCCACCTTGATGGTGGACTCGGAGACCTCGGTCTCGGTGCGCCCCCCGGGCAGCTCGAGCTGCCAGGCCTGCAGGGCGTTGACCACGTCGGCGGGACCGAGCCTGAAGCTGCGCAGGCGATCGGGGTCGACCCACACCCGGATGGCTTTCTTCTGGAAGCCACCCAGCTCCACCGCGCCCACACCGGGCTGGGTCTGGAGGCGCTCCTTGATGACCTTCTCGGAGTAGTAGCTGAGCTCGGCGTAGGGCCCGTTGCCGCTGACCGAGAGCCACATGACCGCCTGGGCGTCGGGGTCGATCTTCTGCACGATGGGGGGCTCGATGTCGGGTGGGAGCCGCAGGGCGGCCACGCCCACCCGGTCGCGCACCTCCTGGGCGGCGGCGTCCAGGTCGCGGCTGAGCTTGAACTGGATGGTCACATCCGAGCGGCTCTCGGAAGAGGTCGAAGTGATCACCTCCACGCCTTCCAGCGTGCCCACCTGCTCTTCGATCACCTGGGTGACGTCCTGGTCCATCACCTCGGGGCTGGCGCCCTGCAAGATGGTGCTGACGGCCACCACGGGCGGCTCGATGCGGGGGTAGAGGTCGATGCCCATGCGGGTGTAGCCGAGCACCCCGAAAGCCAGCATGGTCACGATCAAGGTGGTCGTGAAGACCGGGCGCCGGATGCAGAATTCCCAGATGCTCAAGACTTTTCCACCTTGATCTTCTGACCGTCCGTCAGACCCTCCGAGCCGGCGGTGACGACCGCCGCGCCGCTCTTGAGGCCTTCGGTCACGATGGCCTGAGTGGGCCCCTCGAAGGCCACCTTGACGGGCTGTTTTCTGGCTTTGTCCCCCTCGACCAGCAGCACGTAAACCTCGTCCTTGCGGCGCTGCACCGCCAGGCGAGGCACCAGAACCCCCACGTGGTCACGCACCTTGAAGCGCGCTTTGACATAGGTTCCGTCGAACAGGCGGCCCCGATCGCTTACCTCCAGCCGCAGCTTGACCGCATGGGTGGCGGGGTCGGCCGAGGGTACCAGCTGTCGGATGCGCCCCGAGAACTTGCGCTCGGGATAGAGGTCGGTGGTCACTTCGACCGGCATGCCTTGCTTGAAGAAGGCGGCGAACGTCTCGGGAGCGCTGGCCACGAGCTCGAGCCGGCTGTTGTCCACGATGGTGAGCAGGGGCGGGTCACCCGGGCCCACGATCTGGCCCGGCTCGACGGCCCTGCGGATCACGTAGCCGTCGATGGGCGAGCTGAGCACGGCATATTCTTGCATCACCAGGGCCGTGTTCAGGCCCGCCTGGGCGGCCGTGACCCCGGCCCGGGCTCCGCCCACCTGATCCAGGCTGAGCTGTTGGCGCGACTGGTTGGCGCGGGCTAGCTCGACCTGCTGGCGGGCCACCTTGACCGAGGCCCGGGCCGACTCCACAGTCCGCTCGGCCAGCTTAGCGCGCAGATCGGCCTGCTCCACCTGGATCTTTGGCACCGCGTCCTGTTTGAACAGACTCTTCTCGCGCTCGAGGTTGAGGCGGGCGTCGGCCAGATCGGCTCGAGCCTTGGCCTCCTCGGCCTCGGCCTGAATGACTCCCTGCTGGGCGTTGCGCAGGGCCGTGCTGACATCGGCCGTGGTCAGACCCACGCTGGTCTGGCTCTCCTTGAGCGAGGCCGAGGCCACCTCGATCTGAGCCGAGGCCTGCACGACCTGGGCGTTCAGGTCGCGCGAGTCGAGCACGACCAGGGGCATCCCGGCGGTCACCCGGTCGCCTTCGCGCACCCGCACGGCGTCGACCCGACCGCTGATCTTGGAGCTGATCTCGGCCCGATCGAGTGAGCGCAGATGGCCGGTCAGCTCGAGATACTCGGGCAGCTTCCCGGCCTGCACCACAGCCTGGTTGACCGCCACCGGCGGCGGCTCGGTGGGGGCCGTGGCCTGGGGCGAGCCGCCGCAGCCGGCGACCAGGAAAGCGAGGAGCAGCAGTCGTCTCATTCGGGCGTGGTCCTTTCGTAGAGCGCGTCGGGGATGGGGATGGGGCTCTTCCCCGACACGGCCCGGTACCAGCGGCACTGGGCCGAGAAGAAGTCATACTCGGCGGTGGCCTCGCCGAAGCGAGCCCGGCTCAGCTCGGTGATAGCGTCCTGCAGTTCCAGGCTGGTGGAGACTCCGGAGCGATAGCGTACCTGGGCCACCCGCTCGGACTCGGTAGCCTGGATGGTGGTCTGCTGAGCCACCTTGAGCTGCTCCTGGGCCGAGATCAGATCCAGATAGGCCTGGTCCACCTCGAGCAGCACCGCCCGGCGGGTCTCCTCGCGGCTCTGGGTGAGCTGTTCCACCACTTCCTTGCCCTGGGCCACCCGGGCCGGGGTCAGCCCGCCGTCGAAGATGGGGATGTCCAGCACCAGGCCGGTGGTGACCTGCTGGTTGGGGGTGAATCCGCTGGCGGTGCGCTGTTCGGCCAGGGTGCGCAGGCTGAGATTGGGGTTGAGTTCGGCCCCGACCAGGTTGACCCGGGCTTCGGCCGCCTGGATGGCAAAGTCCAGCGCCTGCAGCTCGGGCCTTTCCTTGACTGCCTGCTCGCGTCCGGCCGCGTGGTCCGGCTCGAAAGTGCGCTCCACGCTCAGCGGGACCAGCTCGAGCTCTCGGGTGGGAGGCAGGTTGAGGCGGCTCAGCAGTCGGGCCTTGGCCAGGTTGTAGCGGGTCTGGGCCTGGATCAGGGTCTGGCGAGCGTTGGAGAGGTCGGTCTCGCCTCGCAGCACGTCGAAGCGCGCCACCTTGCCGGCCTCGAACAGGGTTTGGGCGTCGCGCAGCTGAAGCTCGCGGGCCTTGAGGTTGGCCTGAGCGATCTCCACCGCCTGATCGGCCAGGATGGCCGCCCCGAATTCGAGAGCGGTGGTCAGCATGAGATTTTCGATCTCGCGCCGGTACTGTTCGCGGATGGAGAGCTCGGTCAGCTCGGCCGCGGCCGTGGCCCACTCCAGCCGGCCGAAGGTGTAGATGGCCTGGTCGAGCACCAGGCGAAGGTTGTAGTTGTTGCTCGGGGTGATGATGATGTTGCTGCCATCGTCGCCCGGGAAGGAGACCTCGGGCTGGATGTTACTGTAGCCGGCCTGGAAGCCGAGTCGGGGGAAGTAGCCCGCGCTGGCCTCGTCGATGCGGTAGGCAGCCTCGCGCACCCGGGCGCGATACTCGGCCAGGGTGGGGCTGGCCTGGAGAGCCAGCGTGACGGCCTGGCCGACGTCGAGCCGGGTCGGTTGATCGGGGTCCGTGGTCGGGGCCGGCTCGGGCGCGACGCCTGGCTGCGGCGGGGCGGGCGAGACCTGGCCCGAGGCAGGGCTGGAGGCCGCGCCAGGCTCTTGACCCTGGACAGGCAACAGCAAAAGAAGGCAGAGCACCAGGGCTCTCACTGCAGCAGTCCTCCCAGCACGGCATCCAGGAAGACCTCGATGAGCGGCTCGGGCGGATCCGAGTCCAGGCTGGCCAGGAACAGGACCCGCAGCAGACATTCGGCCACGACCTGGGTGTCGTGGGCCTTGAGCTCCCCGGCTTGCACGCGGCTCTGAAGGTGCGTGTTGAGATGCTCGATAAAGTCGCAGCGAGTGCCCTCGAGCCGGGCACACAGCTCTGGATGGTTATTCGTCTCGCGGAACAAGATCCAGTAGATGTCGCGCCGTTGGCACAAGTGGGCATAGAGCTCGCGGCAGATGGCCAGCAGGCTTTCGCGGGCCGGCTTGCCCTCCTGAGCCTGCACGATGCTGCCCAGCACCGGGGCCAGGCTGTAGTGGTCGGCCACCTGCAAGAGCAGCTCTTCCTTGGAGCTGA
>CAZWUN010000430.1:0-4276 GCA_964637145.1 uncultured Burkholderiales bacterium | reverse complement strand
GCGGATCCGATATCACGGCGAGGCGCGAGATCGGAAAGCTCGCAAATATCGCGTGACGGTGACGCGCAGTGACGCCGTCTGGTGGCCGAAGGCCCACGGATGTCGTGTGTCCGGCGCACACCGACGTGTGACGGTATCCGGCGAGCGATCCCGACCCGTCGAGGTCTTCCCAGTAAAGCGACGAGCACATCTCGGGCGGCGTTGTCGGGTCCAGATGCGCCGGGGCCTGCTTAGGGCACGACCACTCCGCGGACGTGCGCGCGCGGAAGTACTCGGCGGCGTTATCGAGAAACGCGCGAGCGTGGATTAGCACGAGTCGGCTGCGTCCGGCCTCGAGACGCGAGAAATCGAGCGAACGCGCGAGCCTTCGACTCACGCCGTGGGTTCTCGCCTCGTCGATGAAGGACGCGACGTTCGGGTAGTGCGACTGACCGACGATGTCAAAGACGTGGGTGACTGGCCGTCCGTCGGAGGCGACCGTGGAGACGAGCGTGACGCCGATGGCCGAGAGTCCCATCGCGACGAGGTCGACCGGAATCGGCGGGTCGAGCAGGCAGCCTTCGAACGCGGCGGTGACCGGATCGGGCTCAGAGACGTCGGGGGTCGCGCCGGAGGGAGCCGGTGGTGGCGGCTGCGGGGACTTTGCGTCGACTTCGACGTAGATGCCTCCGCGGATACGGCGCCCGCATCCACGAACGAGTGGAGCCGCGACGTCTGGTGTCGTCGCAATGGCATCGGCGTCTGTTTCGTCGATCGTCGGAGCTGGGGTCGACATGATGCGAACTCCTTTAGTGTGAACTCGGGCGCCCCGTACCCTCGATCCAATTGGCTACGGACGATGTCTTCGAGTGAGAACCGCTGGCCGGGGCGCCGTCGCACGGCGTGCGGCGGCCCGGCCGTGGTACGGCAAATCCGCGCTGCGCACCGAACGGGCAATTGCGGCCGACACGGCACAGCCCAAATCGCGGACGAGCCCTGCGGCCGTCGTCAGGCACGCCGTGGGACCGAAGACCGCGCGCAGGCCTGCCGCTTCCCCTTCCGTCAGGTCGAGACCCACTGCAACGACGATGGCACCCTGTTGCCTGTGTTGCTCGACGACACGGCCGACCGCCGTCGGATCGCACGGCTCGCCGTCCTGCAGCACGATTGCGACGCGAACCGGTTCGGGACGAAGGGCTACGGCTTCGAGGATGGGACCGAGCGTCGTCGAGAGCCCGTCGACGGCACCGCCAGTCATCCCCGAAAGCGCCGCCGAGGTCCGTGCCAGATCCGTGCCGTCTCCTCCGACGTGAAGCGCCCGCCGGCTCGTGACGATCACGTATGGCGCCCGCGCCGTCTCGCATGCGACGGCAACCGTCATCGCCGCGCGCCGGGCGGCGACGATCTTCCCGCGCTCGTTCATCGAGGACGACGTGTCGACGATGACGGCAACGAACACGTCGGGTGTGAGCTCGGGCTCGGAAACCGCCCGCGACCTGAAGGGGCGCGACGCGTCCGGAACACGCGCGATGATGCGGGCGACGGCCCGGCCGCGCTCCGACCTGACGCGTACCTTAGGCGCCCGGCTCGCCTTGATCCTCCGGCCGAGTTCGACGCCGTCCGCCTGGGCCATCGTGAGCAAATCCCGGCCCGGACGGGGCGTGATCGTTTCGGCAACGACCGTGGAAAGATGCGGCACGACAGGCCGCCAGACGTCGGCGTTCTCCGAGAGCGCCTCGAGTTCCGAGGCAACGCCCGGGCCATCACCCGGTGCGTCGTCGTCGCCTCCAAGGTCGGGCACATCTTCCGGCGCCTGCCCCTGGCTACCGGTTGGCTTGCCCATGCCTTGCGCGCCATGGGGCTCCGCGGGTGGCGCGTCCCCTTCGTGGCTGTCGAGACCAAACGGCGAAGGTGGTGGCTCGCTCGCAACAGGCTCCGGAAAGAGCGACCGGAACTCGCGAACGGCGTCGAGAAGGTCGAACTGGTTCGCGGACCGCCACGCCATCCAGGCGATCGCGAACGCGCGGTCCCAGACTGCGACGATGGACGGACCGGGTGCGACGATCTCGCCCGAGATGCGCGACCAGACGGTGGCGGCTGCCTCCGGGTCGTCGCGGCAGGCTACGGCGTCAAGAACCGCCCACCCGCGCGACGCGACGAGCGTGTGCGCGCGAAGCGTAAGCAGCGCCGCTTCCCACAGGGCGTCGTCGGGACGCGACGGCGAGAGAAGATCTCGGACTAGAAGACGACGGCCGCGCGAGACCACGGCCCGCGCCCACGGGTTCTCGAGGCCCGCGCGCTGTTCGTTCGCGGCGTCGGCGAAGATGTTCGAGAGCTGGTGGTCGATCTGGTCTGCGGCGCCCGAAAGCGTCGCCGAGAAGTTCCACGTCCAGTGCAGCAGCTCGTGAAGCGTGTGGTGCTCGAGCCGTTCCCACTCGCGCGCGGGGTCTGCAAGCGTCTCGAGGTAGATGCCGATCCGCTCCGTATCGAAGCGGTACCAGGAGGTCGCGGGCAGACGCCGTCGGCGCGCTTCATCGGGCGTGACGAACTCGACGGTCGGAAGCGGCCTGGCGCGATCGCGGCCGAACAGGTCCCGGACCTTCGCGCCCATCCCGCGCTCGAGCCACGCGCGACGGCGCGGGAGGTCGAGGATCGTGAGTTTGTCTGACATGGTTTCAGAGTCCTTTCGCGAGCTGCGCGACCTTCTGAAGAACCGCCTCGCGCTGGTTTGCGTCCGGGAGTCCCATCTCGGTCATCTCGGCCAGGCGGTCGGCGACGAGCGCCGATGACGCCGTGAAGGCATCGGGCGCCGTCATTGCCTCGCTTGCCGCCACGTGCGACATCATCCGGCAGACGGCCGCGACGCCGCGCGGGTCGAGTCCTTCGGCAAGCCGTCCGGCGGAGTACTGTTCGCGGCTCCAGACACCCAGGTCGACCGCGGCGCGAATCTCGGGCTCCGAGAGCGCTCGTGACGGCAGCACCTTCGGCTCCCAGACCCCGTCCGTTATCGAGAGCGGTCGTGCCGACGTGATGCGAACGCCCTCGGCCGCGCCGGTAAACGACGCCTTGTGCCAGCCGATCTCCTCGTCGCGGCTCGGATAGCCGACGGCGATCGTGTAGGCGAAGCGGGACCGTAGCGCCCGGCCGAACTGCCCGCGTTCGTCGGGATTGCCGGCCGCCGTCACGTGGACGTTGTGGCAGTACATCGGCCGCCATCCGGCGCCGCCAAGCTCCGTGAGGAACACGCGTTCGTCCTCGAGCGCGAGCTTGAGAAGCGTCTGGAAGTCGGAGTTCGCGGTCGCCGCGTCGTGGATCTCGTCGAGAACGAGCCGGACGGTTGGCCCAATGGAAGCGGCCTCGAGCGCCATCCACGCCGCGTTGACCTGGTCCCACGACTCGGGATCGTAGGGCCAGGCGTGGGTATCGAGCAGGCGGATCGCCTCGGGATCGTCCGGGTGGACCGCGAGCCGCTCGATCGCCTCGACCGTGTCGGGCGCGGCAAAGGGCGTACGCGTCCAGTCGCGCCCGAGCTGCCGGCCGCGGCGAAACGCGACGATGATTGCCGAGAGCATTCCGTAGCGGACGACGTGCGACAGGCGGCCAAGCCGCGGAGTCCATTCACCGGAGGGTGAGCGGCCAAGGTCGCCGACGGCAAGCGCGACGTCCGATTCGGCTGTCATCGACGTGCGGACGGTCGGCATAAGGTCGCGGGCCGAAAGCATCGCGCGGGTCTTTCCGGTCGAGGCGGGACCGGCAAAGAGGATCGCCTGTCCGACTTCGCCGGCCCACCGGATGGCGCGCTCGAGCGCGCTTTCCGTGTTGACGGGGACGGGTGCGGCCTTCGGGGCCCGGGAGCCTCCGAGCTCGGCCTCGAGCAGGTCCGCATCCGAGATGATCCGGTGGAGTGCTCCGGACGCGGCCGCGGCGAGTTCGTCGGCGGCGTCGCCTGCAAGCGGCCAGAGCGCGACGGGACCGAAGTCGAGCTCGGTGACTGGAGAAGCGGCGGGAGCAAGGCCGTGGTATGAAATCCACGCGTAGATGCGATCCGAAACGTCGGTGACGAGCTTTGCGAGACGGGTCGAATCCGCCGGCCCGCCGATGACGCTGAGCAACTCGAGATGCACCGCGAGCAGGTCCTCTGCGCTGCTGTCACGCCTGTCGCGCCAGACGAGGAGCGCCTCGATGAGTCCGAGGGCGGCAATCGAGATTTCGGTCTTCGATCCGCGGCCCGAGCTCGACGGGATGCTCGAACCGATCTGGTTGCTGCCGCTCGGCGCATCAGCCGTGACGTTGGGCT
>CAZWUN010000429.1:0-4293 GCA_964637145.1 uncultured Burkholderiales bacterium | reverse complement strand
GGCCTCGAACAGGTACGGCATCCAGATGCCCTCGGACCCTCCGAGCTCGGCCGACTCCCACGGCTTCGGGTTCGAGAAAATGACGCCAAGCGCACCGCCGATCGTGCCGTCGGGCGGAGGCTCGACCGGGTCGGGGCCGCCCGGACCGGTCTTGACGAGAAAGTGGCCGTCGACGAACTTCTGGTAGGACTCGTTGAAGCTAGCCTGCTGCTGGCGGAGCACGGTCTGGAGCCACGACGGCCGCTCACCGCCGATCGCGATCGCGCGGCCGATCGACGATGCGAAGGCCCAGACACCGTTTGTGGCGAGGATGAGGCTCAGGCAGATCGCGAGCCTTCCGAACCACCAGAACAGGTCTTCGCCTGCTCCCTGTCCCGAGCGGAGGGTCCTGAAGAACCCGACGAAGGCGACGGCCCACAGCAGATACCAGGCGAGCTGCACGAGGTAGTCGGCGTAGGGCGTCTCGAAGTTCTCCTCGAGTTGCGGCAATAGCTCGGTTGCCTTCGTCGTGAGCTCCTCGAGACCTTCGCGAAGCGACCCGGCGTCACCCGACGAAGGTGGCGGGGGCGGAGGTGGAGGAGCCTGCGCAAGGACCGGCACGGCGGCTGCGAGGACGACTAGTATGGCGAGGATGGTCAGGCGCACGGCAGTTCACGCTCCTTCACGGTGACGGTGGCGACGGCTGGTGAAGGACCGGGCCGAGATCCTCGGGCGGCGAGACGCGGCGGGGGCGCATGCCCTCGCGGTCGATGGCCCACCGGTCGAGGCGGTCGAGACCTTCCTGCTTGATGACGATGAAGCGGTCCCACGCCTCGTCCATCTTCGCAACTTCGCGCGCGAAATCCTGCTCCTCGTTGATCCGGACGTGGTAGCGCGCGGCTCGGGCCGTGAGCTCCTTCCAGATCTCGTCGATGAGTCGTTTGACTTCGACGAGCTGCTCCTCGATCGAATTGATCTCGGCCTTGGTATCTGAAATACAGGCCGGACACGTCCCGTCGCGCTCGAGCGTCGCGAGGCGCTCCTTCGCCTTTTCGTACTGGGTCTCGAGGCCCGCGCGGGTCGCACAGGCGCGCTGCCAGCGTTCGTAGAGCGTCTGGAGCGTATTGTCGAAGGAGGCGAGGCGCTCGAGCTTCGCAAGGCGCGCTGCGGCCTCCCGGCCTATTCCTGACCGCAGGTACTCGTCGAGATCCTCGAGATCCGCCTCCGGATCGAAGATCCCGCGCTCGAGGCGCTGGTGGATGTTCTTCAAGGCGACGATGCGAAGGCGCACGAGATTCTGGAGGCTGGCCTTGAGCTGGTAGACGGCCCGGATCGACCGGCCGATGCCGGCCATGGTGTTGGCCCAGGCGACGTTGTGGGAGACGAGCCGTTCGGCGTTCGTCAGAACGTCCTTTAAGGTCAGCCACTGCTTGATCTGGTACTCGACGACCCGCGCGTAGTGGGTGATGGTCTCGACCCAGCGGTTCGCTTCCTCGAGCTTCCAGGCCGTCTGCACGGCATAGTTCGCCGGATCGTAGACGGTGATCTGGGCACGGGCTTCGGCGGGTACGAGGAGGAGTCCAAGAAGGAGTCCTATGGCGACGGATCGGAAGGTGGAAACACGTGTACGGTTCATTACTGTTGTCCCCTTTCCGCGGTTATGCGCGACTCGTCGACTGCGCGCAGTCCAGCGGCGATGAGCCCGCGCGGGTACTCGGTCGCGAGCCACGCGATGACCTCGGCGGTTGAAAGCCGCGGCAGCAGCCTCGCGACGCGCTCGCGCGCGTTGCGCTCGAGCGGATGTGTGGTGAAGGTCCAGAGCTCGACCGGCGCGAGATCGACCTGCAGGTCGACGACGATCTGGTCCGGGCCGGAGCCGAAACTTGCGACGTACTGCGCGTAGACACCCGGCTGCATGTGAAGCGACCGGATGGCGGCGACCGCGGCGGGCGCAAGCGCCCCGTCGCGGACGAGCGCGTCGATCGATCCGGTCTGCTTGCCGATGAACTTCACGCCGGCGTTGGCGACGACGTCCCACAACCGGTCGAGATCCTCGTAGGCATGCGTGGCAAGCATGAGGACCGCCATCTCCTTGCGGCCCTGGCGCGCGCCCTTGCGAAGCGCGTCGAGCACGGCCGGATAGCGGTCGCGCACCTTCCACATCTCGTCGAAGATCGCAAGCAGCGGCGCCCGGGTGCCGTCCGGACGGCGGGCGCCGATCGCGCGCGTGATACGAGCGGCCACGCGGTAGGCAAGCGCCTCGCGGATGTCTTTCGGAAAGGCGTCTAGCGAGTCGAGCTCGAAAAGATCGAACGGCGACTCCGTGCGAAACGAAGGGTCGGTCGGACGGTCGAGCCACGGGTGGTCGCGGTAGACGCCGAGCTGGAGCGCAAGCGTCGCCGCCCGGTCCGAGATCTGGCCCGATGCCCACGGATAGACCTCGAGTACTGAAAGCGCGTGCGAGAGCGTCGGCTCGTGCCGCTCGGAGTTTCCGATGTTGTAGGGGACTTCGTTTTCGTAGACCTGGCGCACGACCGTCGCGAGGATCGCCTCGGCGACCGGGTCGTCGGCCGGCACGCGGGCGAGTTTTGCGAGCTCGTCTGTGACGAGCGTCATCTGCGCCTGGTCGGGCGGCTCGCCCGATTCGATACCGGCGTAGTCCCACGAATTGATCGGACGGTAGTCGTCTTCGGAGAAACGGAGGATCCGCCCGCCGGTGACTTCCGCGAGCGGCCGAAGCGATTCGCCGAAGTCGACGGCCTTGACCGTCGCGTGCGCCGACGTCGCGAGAACGTCGTTTGCGATCCGGGCCATCAGGGCCGACTTGCCGGACCCCATCTGGCCGAGACACAGGGCGACGGGCGGACCGGTGAGCTGGATGTCGAACAGGTCGATTCCGACGAGCCGGCCCGACCGTGTGGCGACGATCGTGTGCGGCGTCGGACTTCCCTGCCACTCGGTCTCGATCGGAGCAAGGGCGGCGACCGACGAGGTGACTTCCTCTATCTCGCGTCCGGACTTCGCAAGCGAGAGCTCACCCGGCAGGGTCGACGGATAGAGGATGGAGAGGGCCGCAGGCTCTTCCCTGGCGGCATCCGCGCCGCCGATGCGGCGAAACGAGCTGACGATTGCCTCAACGCGCTCGTCGAGCTCCGAGGTCGCGGCCGTGAGATCTTCGGCCGACCGGACGGCGGGCGCGTAGACGACTGCCCAGGTCCGGGCCCGAACGAGGGCCTCGCCCGTGGTGACGAGTTCCTGCCGGACGGCTGTGAGTTCCGCAAGGGCGCGCTGCGCCTCGGGCGTATAGCGCCGCTTGCCCGAGAGCAGGTTCGACGAGCGGTGAAGGGCCGCAATTCGACGGTCGAGCCGGCGTTTCGAGGCGTCTCGAGGAAGCGTGACGTACTCGGTTGCCACCGTGTGCCGGAACGTGAGGCCGGGGTGGGCCACAAGCGCGCGAAGCGCCGCGGGGTCGGCTTCAGGATGCGGAGGCGTAAAGAGCGAGACCATGGCGGCCGGAATCCGGCCGTGAAGGACGTAGTCCGAGCCCGATGCGATCGACTCGGCGCACAGGTAGTCGTCGAGCGCAGCTCCAAGCGTATCGGACGGAAGTGCGGGTTCGGAGCGGGCCGAAAGGTTGTGCCCGAGGTAGACGGCGCGCCAGAGCTCGGCCGCGCCGAGCCGGTTGAAGTTTCCGAGCCCGGAGTCCGAAACGAGGCGAAACGTTCGCTCGGCTCGCGAGACTGATTCGATCTCGTCCGAAAGCATCCGGCGCGTGAGCGATGAGCCGTACATTTCCTCGCGGGCCGAGCGCCAGGCGGAACCGATCCCTCGGAGACCGTGGCGCGAGATGGCCGCCACCACCTGCCTCGCGACGGCTTCCGTCCCGTTTCGCGCAACGTCGCGGGCGTGAGGCGACGGTACGCGGATCCAGATCGTGAGCTGCGAGTGACGGTAGGCTCCGGCCGTGGCCATGTCCGAGTAGCTTGCAAGCCCGAGGTCGTGCAGAAGTCTCGACGGCGCGTGGACGTGCAGCGCCTCGCTTCGCGTACGGTGATGGCGGCTGATGGCAAGCCCGGGGTCGGGGTTCGTCGAGTATCGGATCTGGATGATGGTGCCTGCGGGTTTGTCGAGTGCGAGCAGCCGGGCGACCGCGTTGACGCGCGAGTCGAGCACGTGGTCGGGCGCGAGCATCGTCGGCGAAAGCTCGCAGCGCCAGGCGGCTGTGTAGCTTCCGTCGTCGTGACGAAGGGCGTCGCCCGCGACGCCTACGATCGACGTCGAACGCACCGCGGCGCGACGCCTCGCGCGCCCAGT
>CAZWUN010000428.1:0-4322 GCA_964637145.1 uncultured Burkholderiales bacterium | reverse complement strand
TGTGGTCGCCCCCCAGCACGATGGGCACCGCCCCGGTCTCGGCGATCTCGCGCACCAGCGCGCGGATCCCGCCCAGCGACTGCTCCAGTCCCCACGGATCGACCGGCGCATCCCCGTAGTCGACCACCTTCAGCACGTTGAACGGCTGCACCCGCGTGTCAGGGTTGATCAGCATGGAGGGAGTGTGCACCAGGATGCGCTCGTCGGCCCGGATGTGGCGCGGCCCGAAAGCCGCGCCCCGCATGCCGCCGCTCATGTCCACCGGTGCCCCCAGGATGGCCACATCCACCTGGCCAGCCTTCAGGTCCTCTTGAGTCAGGCAGACCGGCACCCCCATGAAGGTGGCGATTCCCGCGTAGGCGGGCTGCCCTTCCACTCTGCGCAGGTTGATCGGCCCCGGAGCTCGCTCCGGTTCCTGGCTGCGGTCGAACGGCGTGTCAAAGCTTCCCTCGATGCCCATCCGACCTGGTTCGCAGGCCCCTCAGCCGGTCCTGCCCGGGGCTACCTGGGGTCCTTGCTCGGGCAACCGTCCTTGCAGTCCTTGCCGCAGCACCCGTCCTTGCCCGAGCAACCCGACTTGCCGTCGCTCTTGCCTCCACACCCGTCCTTGCCCGAGCAACCCGACTTGCCGTCGCTCTTGCCTCCGCACCCGTCCTTGCCCGAGCAACCCGACTTGCCGTCGCTCTTGCCGGAACAGTCGTCCTTGCCAGCGCAGCTGGCCTTTCCATCGCTCTTACCGCCGCAGCCGTCCTTGCCCGAGCAGCCCGACTTGTCGTCGCTCTTTTCCTTGTCTTGCTGAGCTCGGGCCGGCAAAGCACCTCCTCCCGCCACCAGTCCCGCCACCGCGGCCGCCATCAGTTGGGTAAACTCCCGTCTCTTCATGGGCTCCTCCAGTCAAATTTCGAGCGCACTCCGCCGTTCCAAACGCCTGCACCCCCCGATCGAGTTCCCGTTCCTTGAGCGGACAATTTCCACCTCGTCCCCGGCTCAAAACGAAACCACGACGCAGATTTCAACATCCCTGCTCCTGCCGGCACTGCCGCGAATGTGATCGGTCCAGGTTCTCCCAAGTATGAGACATGCGCGCTGAGTACCGGATGACCTTGCGTCCACGCAGCGTCACAAAGCATGCGACCTTCTTGCACGGAGATGAACTCCTGGCCGATCTGAAGACCCGCCTGACCGTCCCCACCGCCTCGTTCCGCCCCATTTCCGGCACCTCCCAACCGGGTTTACCGTTCTCCCTGCGTTACCGGTCTGAGCGGCCGGTATACCGGCTGGTGGGAGCGGTAATGCTGTCCGTGCGGTAAGCTCCGCACCGGCGAGGCGTGCGTTCCTGCTCGCTCGGGCGGGCAGCTCGCCGCCCAACCGGATTTTACCGTTCTCCCTGCGTTACCGGTCTGAGCGGCCGGTATACCGGCTGGTGGGAGCGGTAATGCTGTCCGTGCGGTAAGGTCCGCACCGGCGAGGCGCGCGTTCCTGCTCGCTCGGGCAGCTCGTCACAAACCCGACCCAAAGCAAAACACCCGCCCCGGAGGGCGGGCGTTTCGACCCGAGCGCGAGCTTACAGCCCGAACTCGTTCTTCATCTTGACCCGGAACTTCTGTCCCGAGCGCGTGACGGTCAGGCCGCGGTTGTCGATGCTGGCCACCTGGTAGCCGTCCACCGTCTGTCCGTTGGAGACGATGCGGGTCTCATCGGCCACCGCCAGCAGCGCTTTCATGCCCGAGTCGGAGCGCACGATGCCGCGCAGCTCGAACGTGGGCTCCTCGATCTCGGCCACTTCGGCCTCCTTGGCGGCGGCGGGGCCGGCCACCTTGGAGTCGGTCGTCTGGTCAGCGCTGGCGACTTGCGGATTCTTCTTGCGCTCGGTGGAGACCACCGGCTGCCGCTTTCCATCGAATGGATTCACGAAGGGGTCCTTGGTGATGCCGGTCTGGGCGTGGCGCGCCAACGGCTTGGACTCTTGAGCCGGCTTCTCGGCAGGCGTCACCTCGGCCGGGGTGGGAGCGGAGTCGGGCTGGATGGCTACCGTCTCCTGGGGTTTGGGAGTGTTCTGAGCTTCGGTTTCGGGGGTCTGGGGGGTTCCGCAGCCCGTGCTCAGGAACAGGGTAAATCCGAGCAACGAAGCCGCCAATAGCGGTCGCATGGCCATGAGTGCCTCCTTGGTGGGAATGGTGTAAGTTCATGGAGTGCAAACCCGGACTCCCGGTTGTCTGGATTGCCCTCGGAACCCTTTGTCGCCCTTCTGGCGCACTTCTTCCCGGTCGAGCAAAAAAAAGGTTGCTCGGGGTCGTGAAGCCGAATCATACAGGTCCAGAACTCTTTAAGGGGCCCGCGAGACAATCCGCTTATGATGAACCCCCTGCGCTCCGACGTCGACGCCCGCAAGCTGGCCCAGCAGACGCTGGATGGCTCGAACTCCGAGATCCAGAAGTCGCTTTCCCGCCTCTCGCGCGAGGCGCCCAGTGAAGACGTCCAGGACGTGGCTTCGGTGGGATTGTCGGCCATGCAGGGGGTGCAGGGCGACGACAAGCTGGCCGAGCTGTCGCGCCGTCGGGCCGGGCGGGCCAGCCTCGAGGTGGTGCGCGATCAGGATTATCGCGGGCTGAACGCGGCCGCCCGGGCGGGCGAGGAGATCACCGATCCCAGCAAGGCTTACGCACCCCTGCTGGCCTCGACCGAAACCGTCATCCGAAACATGCTGGGCTCCTCCATCCCCGGGCCGGTGGGCGCCGCGCTGGCGCTGGCCCTGGACCTGGGCCAGGAGATCAAGAAGCCCGGCCACACCACCACCGATCACTCGGCCTTCAACATCGACTCCCCCCACCACAGCATCGGCCCTGGCTGCGAGTACGACTTCGTGGGCCTGTCCGGGGTCTACCATGCCGCCTTCAGCTCGGTGGCCATGCAAAAAGACGTCACCACCGCGCCCGAGCTGGCCTCGCTGGGCAGCTCGATGCTGCTCTACGTGGACGAGGGCAACCGCCGCTACCAGGCCGAGACGGGGGGCTACTCCAGCCCGCCCGATACCTCCCAGGTGGTGGCCCGCGAGCTGTTCGGGCGTCTCAAGGCCGACGCCCCGGTCTGGAGCGACCTGGGCCTGCACCTGGCCAACGCCGGTCCCGACGCCGAGGGCGCCCGGGCGGTGCTGGACGCCATCTCCGAAGGGCGCCCCGCTGATCGCCTCAGTATCCTGGCGCTGGGGCGCGAGGTGCTGTCCCAACTGCCCGAGGAGCGCCGCGAGTCGTTCGCCACCAGAGTGCTCGACCTGGCTTCGGCCCAGCCCGACGAGGGCCCCACGAAAGGTCTGGTGGGAGAGCTGATCGAGCGCATCCGCACCGGTCAGTCCAGCGCCGCTCAGGCGGTGAGCGAGGGCCTGGACCTCCTCGGCGAGCGCTCCGGCGATAGCTGGGTGGTGCACGGGAAGACCCGCTCCGGGGCGGGCGGCGTGCACGTCGAGGGAGACCGGGTCTCGGTGGCCGGCGCCAACCTTAAGCGGCGCCAGGGCGCCGGGTCTGAGGAGGAGCCGGACGGCCCTCGCCCCGATCCTGAGGCCGTGCGCGCCGCCGTGGAGCAGATGCTGAACGAGCAGCAGACCACCCAGGCCTCCGAGCCGACTGGCCGCCGCCCCGACCCCGAGGTCGTGCGCGCCGCCGTCGAGCAGATGCTGAATGAGCAGCGGGCGGCCGAGGAAGGGGATCAGGCCCAACAGCAAGCGCCCGAGCCGCAGCAGGTTGCTGCCGAGCCCCCGCCCCAGACCCGGCCCGAGCCGCAGCAGGCCTCCCCCGAGCCTCCCCAGGCCCAACAGCAAGTGCCGCCGCGGCCCCAGCCGCAACCTCGCTCGGCCTCCGGTCCGGCTTACAACCCCGGACTGTTCGGCGCCCCCCAGCAGGTCGAGTACAACCCGAACCTGTTCGGGGCCCCCCAGAGCGTGCCGTTCGACCCTCGCCTGTTCGGAGCGCCCCAGCCCACCGGCTGGCCGGCCGACCCCTCGATGACCATGGACCCCCGCTTTGGCGGGATGGACCCTCGCATGATGGATCCGCGCATGCAGGACCCCCGCTTTGGCGGGATGGACCCGCGTATGATGGATCCCCGCATGCAAGACCCCCGCTTCGGGGGGATGGACCCTCGCATGATGGATCCGCGCATGCAAGACCCCCGCTTCGCCCAGATGCCGGGCGGCCAGTGGCCCTACCAGGCCCCGCCCCCCGACCCCTACCCGAACGGCCGCCCTTACTCCATCAGCGTGAATCACGCCGGGCAGGGCCCGAATGGCTTCGTGCCCCAGCAGTCGCGCATGTCGGGCTGGAAGATCG
>CAZWUN010000427.1:0-4326 GCA_964637145.1 uncultured Burkholderiales bacterium | reverse complement strand
CGAAGTCGGTTGCAGGCGTCGCTGGGGCGAAGCTGGACTGGCCGAAGTCAGCCGCAGGCAACGGTGTGCCGAAGTCGGTCGCCGGGGGGGCGAAGCTGGATTGACCGAAGTCAGCCGCGGGCGTCGCTGGGGCGAAGCTGGACTGGCCGAAGTCAGCCGCGGGCGTCGCTGGGGCGAAGCTGGACTGGCCGAAGTCAGCCGCAGGCGTCGGGGACCCAAAGTCGGGCGTCGGGGCGAAGCTGGACTGGCCGAAGTCAGCTACCGGGGCCAACTCAGCCGGCTGGCCAAAGTCGGCCGCCGGCGCGGCTGCACCAAAGGCCGAAGCCCCGAAATCAGCAGGCGCGGCACCGAAACTGGCGCTGGTCTCAGGAGCCGGGGCAAAGCTGCTCTCGAACCCAAAACCACCGGGGGTGAATCCCTCGGCTGCAGGCTGGGCTTCAAAGCCGCTCCCGAGGGTAGAGAAGCCCTCACCTACCGGCTCGGGGGAGGGAGCAAAACCGCCTCCTGCGTCCCAGCCAGCGGGAGGGGCAAGGCTACCAGAGTCGAGCGACTCGCCCTGGACCGACTGCAGGGGGGCTCGGACCTCGCCCGGAAAAGCCTCGGCCACGGGGGCCTCTTCGACGTCCTTGCGGGGCAAAGTTGGCTTGTCACCCGCAGCGCCTCCTCGCAGTCCAGGACGGCCGCCAAGCAGACTCGGCCTCTCGGCCGAGAAACCGGGCTTCTCTCCGCCCAGCTTGGCCTTTCCACCCAGGATGCCCTTGGATTGCAGCCCGCCAGCTGGCGCCTCTGTCCCCTCGGGCCGAACCAGCCCGCGACGGATGGAGGGCTTGTGCTGCTGCTCCTCATCGCTGGGAGGCTGGGCCTCAGCAGAGGCAGCCGAGGCAGCGGAACTCCAATCCTCGGCAGGAGCAGCGGGGGCTGCATCCCAGGTGGGCTCGGCGGGCGCTGCTTCCCAGGCGGGTGCAGGAACAGGAGCCGGGGCGCTCTCCCAGGTCTCTGCCGCAGGCTGCTCCCAGCCTCCAGCAGCCGGCTCCCCGACAGTGGGCTGCTCCCAGCTTGGAGGAGCCTCGGCAGCTGGCGGCTGCTCCCAGTTCCCTGAGGAAGACTGCTCCCAGGACCCGGACTGGTCCCAACCTGCCGGGGCGGGCTCGGACCAGGTACCTGTATTGGGATCGGTCCAGGCGGCGGCCGCCTGGGCCTCGGGCTGCCACTCGGAAGTGGTCTCTGCGACCGGCTGAGACCAACCGGCCGACTCGACCACCGGCTCCTCAACGGCCTCCGCCTGAGCTTCCTTGCGCCTTGGCAGAAGCGGCTTGTCGCCGCCGGGCTGGGATGCACCCGCTGCCAGGCCCGGACGCATCAGTCCGGGGCGAGGGCCGCTGGAAGAGCCCAGCAAAGGCTTCTCAGGAACCGCACCTTCCTTCTTCACTTTGCCTTTGGCCTGCAGGCCACCGGTGGCAGGGGCGGCCCCGCCGGCTGCCGTCAAACCAGGTCGCAAGCCAGGGCGGGGAGAGCCCTCCTCGCGCGCCTTACGAGCGCGGGAAGGAGGAGCCTCGGTAGGAGCCTCCTCGACCGACTCCTCGGGGGCGCTGGCCGCCATGGCAGCTGCGGCGGCCTGCTCGGCCGCCTGCCGAACCGCCGCGCGTTCATCCTCGAGTTGGATGGGAACCAGGGGAGCCCCCAGGTTGGTCAACTCTCGACAGGCGGTCGGATTGCTGGGATCCATCCCAAGAATGATTTGATAAATGCGGATGGCTCGATCGCGCTCGTCGATCTCCAGGTATCCCTTGGCGGCGTCCTGGAAGTTCTTGATGGACTCGGAAACCAGGCCCTGAGCTTGATACAGCTCACCCAGCTTTTCCTTGGCGGCCACCTGCTCGGGATTGATCGTGAGTATCTTGTTGAATGCGAGAATGGCGTCGCGGAACTGCCCTTTGAGCTGACAGACGTTGCCCAGCGCCAACAGCGCCTCTTCATGGTTGAGATTGTGCCGAAGAATGCTACGAAACTCTTGCTCTGCCTCATTGTAACGGGCCAGTTCGACGTAGAGATTCCCCAGGGTAAAGAGGACGCCGGGGTCATCGGGCACGATGACCTTCATGCGACGGAATGCTTCGGCCGCCTTGTCCAACATCTGGCGGTCCATGAACGAGTTGGCTACCTTGCGGTACTGGTTGGCCCCATCCTGGATGTGGCCATGACTGACATACATCTCCGCCAACTCTAGACCGATATCCAGGTTCTCAGGATCGGCCTGCTGAGCCTTTTGAAGAAGGGCGATGGACTGATCGCCCTGACCGAGCTCGATGTAGAGCCTGGCAAGCTCGCGCGACTGACGTACCACCTCGGCCAGATCGCCCCGCTTCTGATAGATCAGGATAAGCTTCATGCGCGCCTTGTCGGACTCTGGACGAAGCATCATGATCCACTCGGCGACCTGGACCGCACCTTCGAGGTTACCGCTGGCTTCCAGGATATCGATCAACTGAAAGTAGGTGTTAATGACGTTGTTGAGCATGCCCCGCACAGCGTAGACCTGGGCCATGCGGTGGCAGGCCTCGCCATTGTTGGGCTCGAGCTCCAGGGCCTTCTGGTAGCGCTCAAGAGCTTGCTCCCACTGGCGCTCGGCATAATACTGATCGGCCTCGCGAA
The DNA here is from genome assembly GCA_964637145.1 of uncultured Burkholderiales bacterium. GTDB lineage: Bacteria > Vulcanimicrobiota > Xenobia > Xenobiales > QWHO01 > QWHO01. Next base: position 1,674 of record CAZWUN010000427.1, on the reverse strand, counting down.
GGAGGTTGTCGAGTTCAGCGGGCATGACGCACGGCCTCCTTCCGGGAGGTCCGGGCGTTCAGAGCCTCAACAGAATGAAAAACGGCACACGCGACCCCCGACTCGAAGCAAAGGGAGCGATCGGTGCTCACAATGAGGACTTGAGAGAGCGACTTCAAATTGTCCCAACCCGCACACGGCAGCGATTTATTCTAACATCTGCGACCGGGTCTGTCCAGCCCGGACAGATTCAGCCACACCCCGAGCATTCGGGGCCCGCTCTCTGTTCTGTCCACATTCCCGCTCATCCTGCCCGCGGCAGACCAGCATAAAAAAAGAGGCGGCCTTTCGGCCGCCTCTTTCTCTGCCCGCGGGCGAGAGTCTACCGCATGATGTGCGGTGTGAGCATCATCACAACCTCGCTACGGCTCTTGTCCACACTGGTGGTGCGGAAGAGCACGCCGAGAACCGGCAGGTCGCCCAGGAAGGGCAACTTGGCGATGGTGACGCGCTCGTCTTCACGAATCAAGCCACCAATCACGATAGTGTCGCCGTCCTTGACGCGCATCGTCGTGTTGACGGTGCGGATCGCGGTGCGGGGATACTGGTTGTTGACCAACTCGATCAGGTTGCTCACCTCAGGCCGCAGCTCGGTGACGATCCAGCCATCGGCCTTGACGTCGGGCTTGACGTCGAGCTTGATGCCGATGTCCACATACTGCACCTGGAACTGACCGGCGCGAGGGTCGAAATACACGATCGGGAACTTGTCACCGATGTGAATCAGAGCCTCAGTGCCAGACTGAGTAGCCACGCGAGGCGAAGCGAGAATCTTGGCCTCGTTGGTCTGGACCAGCATGTTGATGGTCGACACGATGACGAACGGCGAACGGGCAAACGACTGGATGGGCAGGCCCAGGAAGTTGGGCGCGCCAAGACCAGGAATCTGGAAGCCGTTGGCCGCCGCATTCGTGGCGAACTCAACCACACCGGTAGCGGGATCGGGAGGGCCAGCCGGGGCGACGCCAGGCGTGATGCCGGCGGCAGCCAGCGGGACGTTCACAGCCGAAGTGGCGCCCTCGGTGAAGGTCGTCTGGAAGACGCCCTGACCGATGCCGGTGTCGGACCAGTTGATGCCGAGACGCTTGGTGCCGCCCTCGGTCAGGTCGACCACTTTGACGTCGATCATCACCTGATCCTTGGGACGGTCAAGTTCGGCGAGCAACTGCTTGGCCTGATCGATCGCAGAGGGAGTGCCCTCGACGATGAGCATTCCAAGGCGCTCGTCGGCGTTGTACTGAAGGTCGGGAACCAGTGTTTTGAGAAGATTCTGAACGTTCTGAATGTCACCGTACTTGACATACATGAACTCGCGCTGCGGAGGCGGCGGGGGCTCAGGAACGCGGTCAAGGTTCGGCAACTCGGTCTTGATGGACAGGATGTCCTTCTTGGGACCGACAGCGTAGAAACCGTTCATCGTGGGATGGGGCACGAACTTGACGTTCAGATACTGCCCCTGCAAAAACTCGACAACTTTGGCAGAAGGAGCGGCTTCCAGGATGAACTCCTGGCGAACCGAGCCCACGGCCGCATCGCGAGCCTTGGCGGTGCCCATGATGTTGTCGGCGATCTCGCCGAGCTTCTCGGGCGAAGCGACCACGATGGTGCGCTGGTCATTGAGCACCTTGTAGTCGT
>CAZWUN010000426.1:0-4343 GCA_964637145.1 uncultured Burkholderiales bacterium | reverse complement strand
CTGCACCTGCTCACCCGTAAGGGCGAATGGGAGGAGTTCCTGACCGCCAATGTGCTGGCCCATCAGTCTCCCGAGCTGTGGGCCGAGTTGACCTCTCATCCCGACATGCAGAGACTGCTCAAGAGTACCCTGGAGGTGGGCACCTATCACGAGCACGACACTGCATGGTGTCAGGAATTCGCTATTGAGGGGGCCTATCCGCTCCATCCCGCGGCCACCTTCTTGCTGCCCCGGCTGGCCATGCGCCTGGCCGCGCCCGAGAGAACCGCTCTGAGCTTCTTTCAAGAACAGGGCGCCGGCGGTCTGCAGTATTTCCTCGGCAACTTTGCCATCGCTCAGCCCAACGGCCGTCTCTCGCTCTATACCGTCGACCTGCTTTACTCTTATTTCGAGCGCCAGCTCAAGTCCGATCCTCGTCTCCAGGAGGCTCATGGCGTACTGGAGCGGGCCCTGGAGTCCTCTCGCGACGTCCCGATGGCACGCCGTCTCTTGCGCACCGTCTGGCTCTTGCAGGTGGGCGGCCAGGAGCGGGTCAACACTTCGCCCGAGCACGTGATCTGGGCCTTGCACCTGGGCGCCCGCGAGCAACCCCTGGCGGCTCAGAGCCTGCGCTCTCTGGTGGACCGGAAGATTCTGACCTTTCGCAACCGGCGCTTCTGGTTCGAGTTCGAAGTCGAGCGGCCCAGTCTCGACCGCTTGCTGCGCTCTGACCGTCGCAAGATCGAGCTGGAGATCGACCTGTTGGGCCTGGTGGAGCGCCAGGTCTCCTCGGCACCCCTGCGGCTCTCCGAGATCAATCGAGCTTTCTGTACCGATCGCTTCGTGCGCACCCGATTCGTCCTGCCTTCTCAGCTCGACCAGCTGGTGGCTCAGGCCCAGCAGAAAGAGCCTGGCCCCGGTACCTACCAGGGGGACCTGCTGCTGGCTTATGTGGTGGCCCAGAATCCGCCCGAGCGAGACCAGGTGGCCATGCTGTGCCAGACCGAGCTGGCTCACCCCCGGCTGGTGGTGGGCCTGCCGACCACCCCCACCAACTACGTGGCCATGGCTCACGACATCGAGGGGCTGCGGCGCATCCGCTCGGCCGACCCCGCCTTCAGCGACCCCACCTCCAGCGAGTACCTCGAGCTGGCCGACCTGCTGCGCCAGGGTGAGGCCGAGCTGGAAGAGTCGTTGTGCGACCTGACCGACCCCCAGAAGCTCGAGTTCTGGCACCAGGGGCAGTGCCACGGTAGCCTGGATGCGCCCGGCCTGGAACGTTTCCTCAGCCAGGCCGTCCAGCGTTGTATCGGTCCGCTGACCGCGGTGGGAGATTTCTGCTTTTCCACCGCCCAGGACCCTGCCAGCGCTCGGGCCCGGCGTTACCAGGCCATCGACTACCTGCTCGGGTGCGCTACTCGCGAGCTGGTGCTGCGTCGGGGCGACTACCCGGCCCTGAAGGCTCTCTACACCGGTCTCGTGGAGGGCGGGCTGTTCCTGCCCGTGGATGAGGGCGGGCCGTGGTGCCGCTATCGTTTGCGCGAGCCGCTGCCTGAGAGCGGTCTGGGAGGGGCCCTGCGTTTCCTGCTTTCTCGGCTGCTCTCGGAGGAAACCTGCCGGCAGCGGCTCAATCCGGTGGATACGGTCACGGCCCTCATGCGCCCACCCTACAGCCTGCCCGGGCCCACCGTGGAGCTGCTGTTCGGGGTGGCCGCCTGGTACTGGCGGGATCGGTTGGCATTCTATCGGCTGGGGGAGTCGGCCCCCACCGCCATGGATGCGGCCCGCATCCACGAGTTGGCCCGACACCCGGCCAAATGGCGGGTAGAGCACTTCGAAGTGCCGCCCGAGGAGCGGGGGTTCCTGGAGGAGCTGCTGCGCCTGCTCAAACCGGAGGGGCCGGTCAGTCCTGGCGGTTCGGCTTTGCAGGAGACGGCCGACCTGCTGGTGAGCTGGTTCGATCGCCTTCCGCCCACCAATCTGAAGCTGGTTTACCATCGCACTCCTTATGCGGGCAGCCTGATCGATCTGTTGCAAGACCGCGAGCGGCGCTCTCACCCGCGTCGGCTTCTGCTGGAGCTCCTTCCGGCCGCGCTGGGCTTCCCGGCTCCGGTTCGCTGGGAAGAAGCGGCCAACACCGTGCTCAACCGCTTTGAGAACCTGCGCCAGGTGTTGGAAGAGGCCATGCTGGAGTCGCGACGCCAGCTGCACGAAGGCATTCGCTGGATCTTTGCCGACCGGGTCAGCCTGGCTCGCCAGTCGACCTGGCCGACCCTGATCAGTCGCTGGTACCAGACCCTGCCCGCCTCGGTCCGCTCCGAGCCAGGAAACGACGAGCTGAAGCTGATGTTGGCAGCCTTCTCGGGCGCATCGGCGGATGAGGAAGAGAGTCTGGACGACTTGCTGCACGAGCTTGGCTATCCACCTATGAGCACCTGGGGCCGCGATTACGCCGACGAGGTGCTCGAGCGCATTCGGCTGGCTCGCATCGAGATGGAGTGGCAGGACTACCTGGGGATGTACACCGAGCAGCGCTCGGCCCGCGAGAAGGCCTCGGGCTTCATCCGCCGCATCTTGCTCAATGCCGGCCTGCCGCCCGAGGACGTGGCCGAGCTGCTGCAGAGTGAGCTCGAGCAAGCGGCCTGGTCGGTCCGCTCGCGCTGAGCAAGACCAACTCTCCTTGAATCGAATTCCCGTTCTGGGGGAATTTTTCTCAAGACGCCGAATCAACCCTCGAATCCTATTTTTGACTAGTTTTGCGAGGGCTCGTTGAGGCCTGCCCAGGATACCCTGATCGTTACCGCGCCGCCCCGGAGGCGAGCCCGCTCGGTGAGCCGGCCCGCCACTCCACCGGCGCGTCGCTACAAGAGCCGCGAGGTCAAGCGCAGCAGCCGCGAGGTGCGTCGCAGTCGCGAGACCCGCGTGCTCAAAGAGCGTCCGCGCCGACTCGTGCCCCTGCGCAAGCTGTTCCTGGTCGGGCTCTTCTTTCTGGGCCAGGGGCTGTTCTTCTTCTCCGAGCTGTTCCACCTCAGCCGCATCGAAGTCAACGGCCTGAGCCACCTCTCCCGCGAGCAGGTGGTCAGCCACGCCCGGCTGACCAAAGGATCGCCCGTCTGGCTGTTGTCCCCCGCCACTGTGGCCGAGCGAGTAGCCGCCATCCATGCCGTCAAAAGCGTGGAGGTCGAGGTGCGCCTGCCCGGCACGGTCGAGATCGCTGTCCAGGAGCGTGAGCCTCGTTTCCTGGTCGGCTCACCCGCTTCCCCCGAGCTCTATCTGGCCGATGAGCACGGAGTGCTCTTGCGCAAGGCGCAGCTGCCCAGCTCGCTTCCCCGCGTGATGGTGACCGAGCCACTGGCCGAGGGGGGGCGCCTTTCCCAGGGCATCGTGCCCATCGCCAGCGAGACCCTCGCCTTGCTGCACGGCATCCTACCGGGCAAGCCGTCCTCCATCGCCATCGACTCGCTGGAGGCGGTCACCGTGGAGACCTCCTGGCAGGGTTGGCCGCTCACCTTGCGTCTCGGCTCGCTCGAGCACCGCGACTACAAGCGCCAACTGCTCGAGGCACTGTGGGCCCGGCTGCCGGCCTCGAAAGGGCGTCCAGTGCTGCTCGACCTGCGCTACTCCTCGCCCGTGGTCAAGCTGGTCAAGCCCTCTTCGCCCGACCCGGAAAACTACTGAATCTTCTTTACGCCACCTTGACCCTGTGCTATACTCCGCCCGCGCAGAGTGGACGCTGCGATTCATCCTGGAGAGAACGTGATCAGCGTGGAACCCTCGACCACTACGAGTCGAGTCAACTGGCAGCTTCCTGTCGGCATCGCCTGCATTTTGCTCGGGGTCCTCGTGGCCGTGCAGTTCAAAGTGCAGCAGCGGCGCGTCAAAGAGCCGACCGAGATGGGCGATCTGCGCGTGCAGCTCAAACTGACCGAGTCGGAGCGCAACAAAATGTCTGCCGAGCTCCAGGAGGCTCGCAATCGCCTGGTTGTGCTCGAGAAGGCCCTGTCGGATGGTCAGAACGTCACCCGCACCACCCGCGAGGAGATCGAGCGCGCCCGCCTCGAAGCCGGTTTGCTGCCGCTCAAGGGTCCGGGGGTGGTGGTGAAGCTGACCGATTCCACCCGTCGCCCCTCGCCGGATGATGATCCCTACTTCTACATCGTGCACGACGTCGATCTGCAGGCCCTGGTCAACGAACTGTGGGCTTCGGGCGCCGAGGCGGTGGCCGTCAATGAGCAACGGCTGGTGACCCGCACCTCCATTCGCTGCGTGGGTCCCACCATTCTGGTCAACGCAGTACGCCTGGCCCCACCCTACGAGGTCAAGGCCATCGGCAACGCCCAGGACATCTACACCGCCCTGAACAT
>CAZWUN010000425.1:0-4415 GCA_964637145.1 uncultured Burkholderiales bacterium | reverse complement strand
TGCCCACCATCGGCTGCGCCAAGAGCCCGGGGCGCTACCAGTGGACCATGCCCGAACCCGAGCGGGGCGCCTGGACCCCCATCGAGATCCAGGGAGAGGCGCGGGGAGCGGCCCTGCGCACCCGGCCCGGGGGGCGGCCGGTGTTCGTTTCGCCCGGTCACCGCACCGACCTCGACAGCGCCCTCAAGCTGGTGCTGGAGATGTCCCGCCACCGACTGCCCGAGCCCCTGCGCCGGGCCCACCAGACGGCCGGAAAGATGCACCGCCTTTTAGACTGAAGCCGTCTCTCCCAGCGCAGCCCGAATCTCCTCGTCGCTGAGCACGTGGTCGGCCGACTTGGCCGCCGCCAGCAGGGCCTGCACCCGCTCCGGGGTGGCCTCCAGATGGTTGCGAGCCAGCCAGTGCAGCACGTTGGACTCGCCCGCCATCGGGCCCACCTCGATGAGCTGCTCGAAGCCGAACAGCGCAGCTGGAACCCCGGAGTAGATCAGGTCGGCCAGCCAGCTGAAGCCCTTGCGCTCGGCCTTGATGATGGCCGCGGCGTGCACCCCCGTGCCGGTGCGAAAGGCGTCCTTACCCAGCACGGGATAGTTGGACAACACCTCCACCTGGTAGCCCTCGGCCACCCGCTGGCAGACGCTGGCCAGGGCCTCCATGGGGCGGTCCAGGGCTCCGAGCAGGCGCAGGTTGATCAAGAGCAGATCCAGCGGCACGCAGCCGGAGCGCTCGGCCAGCCCCAGCACGCTGGCGTGCACCCGGCTGGCTCCCGACTCCAGGGCGGTGAGGGCGTTGGCCAGGGCCAGACCCCGGTCGTTGAAGCCAAACCAGTCGATCCGCTCGGGCAGGCCCTTGCGCCGACAGAGCTCCGTCACGAAGGCCACCAGGCGGGCCACGCCTTCAGGAGTGGCGCAGCCGGTCGTGTCCACCAGCGCCAGGCGCTGGGCTCCGCTGTCCAGGGCCCGGCCCAGCGTGTCCACCAGCCAGCCGGGATGGGCCCGCGGGGCATCGGGGCAGAGCAGGGTGACGGTGAGGCCCAGCCCCACGGCAAACATGACCGACTCTTGCATGCGCTCGGCCCGAGCCGCCGCCCAGGCCTCGCCCTTCCACTCCTGCAGAGGCGAATAGCCACACTGCAACAGCACGTGGATGGCGTGGCCGAGCTGCTCGGAGGCCTCGGCCACCCTTTCGAGCTCGGTGGCGTGGTTGCGGCAGAGCACGGCCGAACGCACCTTGAGGCGCGACTCGGCCACCTCCGACACCAGGGGCAGCGTTTCGGCCCAGCCCTCGCCCGCATCCCCCAGACACACCAGGTCGAGCCCCAGCTCGTCGAGCTGATGCAGCAGCCGCAAGCGCTCGGAGAGCGGCGGCTGGCGAGCCGCCGGACTGTGGGGAGCCTCCAACAAGGTCACATCCAGCACCTCGGGGCTGCAGGTGAGAGGCGCGGCCCCGGACTGCCGGTTCCAGTCGTAAATCAGCTGCTCTTCGGTCACAGGGCCTCCAGCTCATGCGATTCGAGCACGCGGCCTCGCTCGCGGGCAGCTGCCAGCACGGGCTCGACCTCGCCACTCTGCTGGCTCTGCAACTGCCAGCCCCGCACGTTGGCGGGGCCGCTGCGAGGGCCGACCGCGAAGCGGGCCTCCCGGCCCACCAGCCCGGGAGCCACTCCCGAAAAAGTGTGCTCGAAGAGCTGTCGCTCTCCCAGCTCGTACAGCTCGATCAAGCGCTCGGCGCTCTCGGCCGAGGTGGCCGCGAAGGCATCCCGGCCCAGGCCCGGCCAGCTGAACGGCAGGGGCACGCGACAGTGCCGGCTGACCGTGTCCACATACTCTTGCAGGCGGCCCAGATCGTTGTGCAGCACGCCCAGCAGCTTGAGGTTGACCAGCAGGTGCTCCATGGGAGTGTTGCCCACCCGCTCTCCGATGCCCAGAGCGGTGCCGTGCACCCGATCCACCCCCACCTCCACGGCGGCCAGAGTGTTGGCCAGACCCAGCCCGCGATCGCGATGCCCGTGCCAGTCGATCTTGACCGACTTGCCCGTCTGGGCCACCACGCCCCGAATGAAGCGCACCAGGGCGCGCACGCCATCGGGGGTGGCGTGGCCCACGGTGTCGCACAGGCAGATGCGGATGGCCCCGCACTCGATGGCCGTGGTGTAGAGTCGGCGCAAGGTCTCGGGATGGCTGCGGATGGTGTCCTCGGTGACGTACATGACCTCGAGGCCCTGCTCGACGGCGTACACCACCGCCTCCTCGGTCACCTTGAGCATCTTGTCCAAGGTCCAGTCCTCGGCGTACTGTCGCACCGGGCTCGAGCCGATGAAGAGGTCGGCCTCGAGCACCTTGCCGGTCTTCTGGGCGATGTCCACGATGGGCTGGATGTCCACTTTGAGGGTGCGACCGGCGCAGCTCGGCTTGATCTTGAGCTTCTGGTCCACGATCTCGGACACGATGGCGGTCACGTCGGCCACAGCCCGGGGCCCGGCGCCGGGCAACCCGACATCGGCTCCGTGGATGCCCAGGGCTTCCATCAGGTGGAGGATCTCGAGCTTGGCCTCGATGGGAGGATCGTAGGCCGAGGGGCGCTGCAGGCCATCGCGCAGGGTCTCGTCTTGCAGTTGGAGATGGCGGTTGAGCTGCAAGAGAGCCGAATCGGGCAAATTCCAATCGTAAGCCATAGCCAGCGGAGCTTTCTGTTCAGGCGTCTCCCTTCCTGGTTTGCGCGGCATAGGAAACCCGTGCCAGAAAATGGAAACTAGCCGTTTATGGGAATTGACCTGGAGCAACTGGCCCGACTTTTGCTGGCCGCCTTTCTGGGCGGGCTGATCGGTGTCGAGCGCGAGCGGCTCAACCGGGCCGCCGGCCTGCGCACCCACGTGCTGGTTTCGGTAGGCTCGGCCCTGTTCACCCTGATTTCCCTGTTTGCCTTCCAGGGAGTCGGGCCGGTCAATGACCCGGCCCGAGTGGCCGCCCAGATCGTCAGCGGCATCGGCTTTCTCGGGGCCGGGACCATCATGAAGCATGGGGCCACGGTGCGCGGGCTCACCACCGCCGCCACCCTGTGGGTGTGCGCCGGCATCGGCATGGCCGCAGGAGCTGGATTCTACCAGGGAGCGGTGCTATCGACCCTGATCACGCTGCTCTCTCTGGTCACCCTGAAGCGCATCGAGTCGCGCTTCAGCGATCGCGAGTTCACCCACCTGGAGCTGACGATGGACGACGCTCCCGGCCAGTTGGCCAGGGTGCAGGGGGTGCTCGAGCTACTGGGCATCACCCTGCGCAACCTGGAGCTGATGCACGAAGAAGCGACCTTGCTGCTGCGGATGACCGTGGAGATGCCCCGCGAGCTGAGCAAGACGGTGCTGTTGCAGGCGCTCAGCGACGTGGGCGTGAGCCACGTCGAGATGTAAGTTTACTGGCTCTGGGCGTCCAGGGTCACGGAGACGGTCGACTTCTTGTTGCCCCGCCAGTAACCGAGCTGCACCACGTCGCCCGGCTTCTTGGTGGCCAGGTAGCCCAGGAACTGCGAAACCGAGAGCACCGTGCGTCCATCTGCCTGCACGATGGTGTCTCCCACGATCATGCCGGCCGAGCCGGCCGGAGAGCCGTTGATGACCGAGGTGACCATCACGCCCTTCTTGACCGGCACGCCGTAGGTGAGCTGGAAGTCTTCGGTCAGGTTCTCGCCGGTGATCCCCAGCCAGGCTTTTCCCTGGCCGGCCGCGGCGGGAGCCGACTGGACCAGCTTCTTGGCCAGTTGGATGGCGTCGTTGATGGGGATGGCGAAGCCCAGGCCCTGGGCGTGCTTGTAACTCTGCGGGCCGGTGTAGACCAGGGCGTTGATTCCGACCACCTCGCCCTTGAGGTTGATCAGGGCCCCGCCCGAGGAGCCCGGGTTGATGGCGGCGTCGGTCTGGATGAGATTCTTGTAATAGACCCCGGCCACCTTGACGTTGCGCCCGCGCCCGCCCACCGTGCCCACCGTCACGGTGCCCGAGAAACCGAGCGGATCGCCGATGGCGATGGCCGTCTCACCCAGCTTCACCTTGTCGGAGTTGCCCACCTTGGCCACCGGCAGGTTGTTGGCCTCGATCTTGAGCAGGGCCAGATCCTGCTCGGGGGCGGCTTTCCAGACCTTGGCGGTGTAGGTCTTGCCGCCGGCCAGGGTGACCTTGACGACTTTGGCTTTGGCGACCACGTGGTGGTTCGTGATGATGTAGCCGTCCGTGCGCAGGATGACTCCCGAGCCGATGCCCGGCTCTTCCTGACCTTGCCGATAGGTGCGAATGGACACCACGGACTTGCGGGCCAGCTCGATGGCCCGGATCTTGTCTTGCTCCACATCGGCCCCGGCCAGAGGCACCAGGAGCGCGATCAGCAAGATGGTCAGGAGTCGCTTTCTCATCAAACCTCTCCCCA
>CAZWUN010000424.1:0-4424 GCA_964637145.1 uncultured Burkholderiales bacterium | reverse complement strand
AGGCCACCGAGTCGGTGGACAAGATGGCCGAGATCATCCGCAAGCTGCTGGCCGATGGGGTGGCCTACCGCTCCGAGGACGGGTCCATCTACTACAACATCGCCCGTTTCCCGAGCTACGGCAAGCTGGCCCACATCGAGGTGGGCGAGCTCAAGTGTGGGGCGCGCGTAAGCCAGGACGAGTACGAGAAGGAGAGCGCCTGCGACTTCGCGCTCTGGAAGGCCTACGATGCCGAGGATGGGGACGTCTACTGGGATCAGTACCCCGACCTGGGCAAGGGTCGTCCCGGCTGGCACATCGAGTGCTCGGCCATGGCCATCATGCTGCTCGGCGAGCACTTCGACATGCACACCGGCGGAGTGGACAACATCTTTCCCCACCACCAGAATGAGATCGCCCAGTCGGAGGCCTTCACCGGTAAGACCTTCGTGAACTACTGGCTGCACTCGGCGCATCTTCAGGTGGAGGCCTGCAAGATGTCCAAGTCGGCCGGCAACTTCTTCACGCTGCGCGACCTGACCGAGCAGGGGCACGATCCGATGGCTATCCGTTACCTGCTGCTCTCGGCCCACTACAAGTCGTCTCTGAACTTTACGTTCAAGGCGCTGGAGGCGGCCCGCTCCAGCCTGGACAGCATCGCCAACTTTATCCGGCGCCTGAAGGACCAGCAGGGCTCCCAGCGCAACGAGATGGCCGCGGTGGGGGAGGCCCGCGAGCGCTTCGAGAAGGCGCTGGCCGAAGACCTGAACACGCCCGAGGCGCTGGCAGCCGTGTTCCACCTGGTGCGCGAGGGCAACCAGGCCATCGACAAGGGGGATGTGGGCAGCCTGGGAGCGGGCCTGGCCCTGGAGTTGCTTCGCAAGATGGATACCGTGCTGGGTCTTCATCTGGACCGTTTTGCTCAGGATGACGAGCTGACTCCCGAGCAGCAGAGGCTGGTGGATGAGCGCCAGGCGGCCCGCAAGGCCCGCGACTTCGCGCTGGCTGACGCCAGGCGCAACGAGCTGCTGGAGGTACACGGGATCGTTCTGGAGGATACTCCCCAGGGGCTGCGCTGGAAGAAAGGCGCGCGAGTCTGAGCCCGTCCCGTCGCGGTCCGGCCCCGTCAGGTGGGGGCGGCCGCAAAGGGGGGGATCGACCCGGGTCAGGGGAGCCAGCGCGTCCCCGCCGGACGGGCTCCGGTCAGGGTGACGAGCGCCCCGCCCGGGGTGGCTCCGGCAAGCCTCGTCGGGCAGGTTCGGGTAAGGGTGACGAGCGCCCGGTTCGGGGCGGTTCCGGCAAGCCGAGCCGGGAGCCGGAGCGTCCTCGCCGGGCAGGCTCGGGAAAGGGTGACGACCGGGGTGGTTCCGGCAAGCCGAGCCGGGAGAGCCGCGAGCGGAAGTCGGGTCAAGGCGATGAGCGCCCGGCCCGGGCTGGTTCCGGAAAGCCGAGCCGGGAGCGGAAGTCGGGTCAAGGCGATGAGCGCCCGGCCCGGGCTGGTTCCGGAAAGCCGAGCCGCGAGCGGAAGTCGGGTCGAGGCGAAGAACGCCCGGCCCGGGCTGGGTCCGGAAAGCCGAGCCGGGAGCGGTCAGGCCATGGAGACGAGCGTCCAGCTCGCGAGGGCGGTCGGGGCCACGAGGGAGGCCAAGCTCATGAGCGCTCGCGCGGTTCGAGCGAAGGTTGGCGCGAGGGTGGGGGTCGCGGCGACGCACGTCGGGGAGGTCGCGGTTCGAGTGAGGACCGCAAGCGCCCGACTCGAGAGGGCCGCGAGGGAGCCGGGCAGGGAGAGAGTGCAGGCCGCGGGCGTGGCTCTACGAACCTCGACCAGGGCCAACGCGATTTCGAGCGGCGAGAAGGCCGCCAGGACGAGTACCGCCGCGGGCGTGAGGACGAGAACGAAGCGCTGATCTACGGCCGCCGCCCGGTGCTCGAGGCCCTCCGGGCCGGCCGTCCCTTCAATCGGCTCTACGTGCTCGACAACGCCGTCGGTGGCGCGGCCGAGATCTTCCGCATGGCGCGCGACCTCGAGATCCCCGTGGTGCACTCGGATCGCACCCGGCTCGAGCGATTGGCCCGCGGCGGCAATCACCAGGGGGTGGTGGCCCAACTCGCGACGCGCCAGTTCGTGAGCCTGCAAGAGCTTTTCGAAGGCCTGGCGGCCAGCCCTCGTCCGCCCCTGCTGCTGGCCCTGGACGGAGTCCAGGACCCTCACAACCTGGGCGCCCTGATCCGCACCGCCGAGGCAGCCGGTTGCCAGGGCATCCTGCTCTCCACGCGCGGCTCGTGTGGACTCACGGCGGCCGTCTCACGGGCCTCGGCCGGGGCCGACCAGTTTCTGCCGGTGGCCCGCTGCGAGAAGCTCGAGCGCGTTCTGCAAGATTGCGCTCGCTCGGGCTATCAGGTGGTGGGAGCCGATCCCCGCGGCCCCTCACTCTTCGGCCAGGCGAATCTGACCGGACCCACCGTGCTGGTGCTGGGCGCCGAAGGCGAGGGGATGCGACCCGCCGTGGCCGCCGCCTGCACCCATCGGCTCTCGCTTCCCATGCTGGGGAAGGTCGAGTCGCTCAACGTGTCCGTCAGCGGAGCCCTGTTCCTGTATGAGGTTGTGCGCCAGCGATCCTTGAATTAAGTTCAACACTCCTGCAAGAGGAAGAACGGCGTAGCGGTGGGATTTAGCCCGCAGAGCCCGGTCATGGATGCCGGGAGTGAATGTTTACTTTCCCTAACCTGTGTGATATGATGAGCAGGCAATCGCGTCCGGGGCTCGAATCATGGCGGCCCCTCCAGCGCAAAAGCCCGGGTCGAGCTTCGGCAAACTCGATCCGGACGCGGAAGGGGAAGTGTTGTCACAGGCGGGTGCTCGAACAGGGGAGGGAAAGTGTTCCCTTGACGAGGTCATAGCACCTGCCTATAATGTGGCCTATACTTTTCCCCGCGACTAGTGCCAATTGGAGGGCGAAGGTTTGTTGAAGCTCCAGCAAAGCACGTACATGGCAAACCTCCAGAACGAGCCAGACGAAGAGATCGTCAAGCTCGCGAAAAATGGAGACGAGTTTGCCACGGAATATCTCATCAGTAAGTACAAGAACTTCGTTCGGGTGAAAGCGAAGTCCTACTTCCTGGTGGGGGCAGATCGGGAAGATATCATTCAGGAAGGGATGATCGGCCTTTACAAGTCGATTCGCGACTATCGGGCCGACAAGCTGTCTTCGTTCCGTGCTTTCGCCGAGCTGTGCATAACCCGCCAGATCATCACGGCCATCAAGACGGCCACCCGCCAGAAGCACATCCCCCTGAACTCGTATATCTCACTGAACAAGCCGATTTACGACGAAGACTCCGACCGCACCATGCTCGACATCCTGTCGGGCACCAAGGTGACCGATCCCGAAGAGGTGTTCATCAGCCACGAGCTGTCCGACGATCTGCGCGAGAAGATCCAGCAGAACCTCAGCGAGCTCGAGTCCCAGGTGCTGCACTCTTACCTGGAAGGCAAGTCCTACCAGGAGATGGCCAAGGAGCTGAATCGCCACGTCAAATCGATCGACAACGCGCTCCAGCGCGTGAAACGCAAGATCGAGAAGACATTGGGCGAGAAGCGCATGTAAGTCGACCGCACCGCTGGTCGGAAACGTCGACGACGCACTTTCGGGTGCGTCGTCTCCGTTTCGGGAACGCCCTGATAGCTCAGTTGGTAGAGCTCCCGCCTTGTAAGCGGAAGGTCGCCGGTTCGAGTCCGGCTCGGGGCCCCAAGACTTCCTGTTGACAAGCCCGGGGGGCGCCGCTAAGATGAGGCGCGCGTCCCTCAACAAACGGGTAGGTGGCCGAGTGGACAATGGCAGCAGGCTGTAAACCTGCCGCGCTACGCGCTACGGGAGTTCGAATCTCTCCCTGCCCACCAGGAAACCCCGCAGCGATGCGGGGTTTCTGTTTTTTGGAGGGGACTACACTAAGTAGGCGGGTTGTATTGGCTAACGGCGAAATTTTAGTTCATCACTGAACTATCTGTCCCAAGGCGGGCGAGTCGTACCTTACCCGATTTGCTTCTTAAAGAGCCGGTCAACCTGGTTTCTTGCATAGTTCCTGGAAGCGTCAATGTAGTTGAAGCGCTGTGCGAAGTGCTCGTAAATATCCGCTACGTGCTCAAAAAGCCCAGCCTTCCATTCCGCCAAAGGTAAGGTCTTCGAATAGACCAACTTGTCCGCTTTCGACTGGTAGTCATAATCCAACAGATCATCAGCGTTTCCGCCACTTGAGAGCCGGGCATCTTGTACTGCGTCGATCTCGAAGCCAATGTGAATGGGCTCTGTAGGGTCCAAAAACTGTTCGTAGAGACGGCAGATGGCGTCAATGGCTTCTGCCGGTCTGTAGCACAACTCGAAGTCCCAAACGGAAAATGTCAAGCTTTTTGAGACACTTCGGTCGGACTGTTTTATGTAGCGGTG
>CAZWUN010000423.1:0-4425 GCA_964637145.1 uncultured Burkholderiales bacterium | reverse complement strand
GGGCGAACTCCGACTTGAGGGCCGGCACGGTGCCGTGGCGGACGAGCACGCGGTCATAGATCTCGTCCAGCCCGGTATCGAGCCGAACTCGCCACTTCTTTCCCTTCGGCTCGATGCTCTTGAGCTTGCCGGGGACGTGGCCCACCTTCCCCATCCGGTGCAGGCGGCTGATCAGGAAGCGGTTGAGAATGTCTGCTTTGTTGGTAAGAAAGTCGCCGCTCGGGCTGTTCAGGACGACCTCGGTATCGTTGCGCAGGCGGGCGGCGAGGCACGCGTCCACCTGCTCGGGCACGGCCAGGGTTGCGTAGGCCCGGGTCAGCTTCTGCCCCGCCTCGGCAGGATCGGAGTTCTCCAGACCATCCTCCAGCTCGAGCAGGCGGGCTTTCAACTCGTCCAGGCCGCTCAGGCACTCCGTGACGACCAGGTCGTGGCGGAAGTTGGTCAGCTTCAGGTAGAGAGCGTCGATCAACCCTCCTTCGCCGCACCCGGAGATGAAGATACGGCCGCCCGCCTCGATGTCACGGTCGAGCCAGTAAGAGAGCAAGGGCAGGTTGCCGAAGGTCTTCTCCACTCCCAGCCCCACGGCCAGGATGACGGCTTCAAAGCTCTCGGCGTTGACCTTCCAGCCGGCTTCCAGGGTTACGCGGGCGTTGAGGCGCACCTCGAAGTCGACCTGGGCGAGCAGGCTCTCGGCCACGTCGCCCGCGTAGCCAGCCTGCCAGTCCATCAAGGGCAGCCCGGCGCGCGGATCCTCCGAGCCGGGGAGGGGCCACTCGTGGATGTGAGGGTGGATCCAGCGCACCCGATTGCCACGCTGCAACTTGAGCAACTGGTCCTGGCGCTCGAAGACCACCGCCCGGGTGCCCAGTGCGGTGAGCCCGGCGGCGGCGGTGAGGCCGGCGAACCCCCCTCCGATGATGGCCACCGGGCCGCGCCGCCCCAGATCCCAGGCCAGGTTGAGAGCCCGTACCTGCTGCAGGTAGATGGATACGTTGCGCTCCAGGGCGCCGAGCACGAACAGGTTCTTCTGGCCGGGAACCTCCATCGACCCAGGGTTCGGGTTGCCCGGAGGGGAACCTGCGGCCGCATGCTCATCGGGCTCATGTCGGATACGCACGGCCACTTTGACCCCCTGCTTGCGCAGGCGCTGCAGGGATGCGACGAGCTCTGGCACGCGGGCGACTTCGGGGGCATGGAGCTGGTTGGCAAGCTGGAGTCGCTGGGCATCCCCTTGCGCGGGGTCTACGGGAACATCGACGATCAAGCGGTTCGACGTCGCTTTCCTCGTGATCTTCGCTTTGAGGTGGAAGGGGTGCGGGTGTTCATGACCCACATTCTTGACGCGCGGGCCCGCAAGCTGCTGGCGGCCGACCCGCCCGATCTTTTCTGCTACGGGCATTCGCATCTTGTGGATGCGCGCCAGGGGGGCTGGCTCTCGCTCAATCCCGGGGCATGCGGGCGGGAGGGGATCCACCAGGTGAAGACACTGGTTTTGCTCGAGCTGGCCGAAGGAAAGGTGCGGGGGATGAGGGTTCGCGAGCTCGGGCCACGCTGAGCCTGGCCGTTCCGATTGGAAGGCCGGGCATTGGAGCAGCGGGAAAGGCCAGCCATGTCCCTGCGTCCGAGGGTGTCCTTTTTCGCGCTCTTAGCTTTGGTAGCATTGTTCGCAACCTTGCTCGGCCTGGTGGGAACCTGTCACGGAGCAGGTCTTACTTCGGACTCGCTGTTGTATCTCGACACCGCCGATAAGCTACGGGGCACCGGCGAGTATCCCCTCGAACTGCTTGGAGGGCAGCGCTCGACGACCGAGATAGCGCCCCTTTACCCACTGGCTCTGGCCCTGGTTGGAGCCGGGCTGGACCGACCCGAACCCTCTCGCTGGCTGAACGCCATTCTCTATGGACTCAATGTCTACGTCTTTGGCCTGCTCTTATGGCGTCTGACGGGTCGCTCCGGCGGGATGGCCCTGGCCGGAAGTTGCCTTGCAGCCAGCTCTCTCGTGCTCCTGGAGGTTCATACCGCCAGTTGGAGTGAACCGCTCTTTCTTCTGCTCCAGCTCTCCTGGCTCGATGCGCTTGCAAGCTACCTGGACCGGCCAGGCTGGAAGCGAGCTGTAGCGCTTGGCTGCCTGGTAGGATTCGCTCCGATGTGCCGACTTGCGGGTGTAACCAGCCTGACGGCGGCGGCCCTGACACTTCTGCTCCGTGGCCGGCGTTACTGGTTCCACTGGCCGGTTGTCCTGGCTCTGAGCGTGGCCCCGTTATGGTTGATGCTCATCTGGAACAAACTGCGCAGTGGTGGGGGAGCGACGGGAACCTCGTCTTTCGGCATTCACTGGCCCGCAGAGGATGTCGTGGTTCTCTGGAATACGATGGCGGCCTGGCTGGTGCCTGGTATCGACCGGTTTCAGGTCTTACCCGGCCAGGACGCCTTGGCGCTCGGGCTGGTGCTCGCCTGGATGGCTCTGCTCGCAGCCGGATATCGAAAACATCCTGAGCTGGGGCGGGACAGTCTCTTTTCGGTTGCGATGATTCACACGTTTGCCTACCCCCTGACCCTGCTGGGACTGATCGCGACGGTGAAACCGGACCTACCGTTGGAGCAGCGCATCATGATGCCCATGCACATCACCATGTTGATGATCTCTCTGGCCGTCCTCGCCCGATACCGAATTTCGAGTCCGTTGCTGGCAGCCTGGCTGTCGGTGTATCTGCTCCCTGCGCTGGCAGGGGTGTGGTTTCTGGCAAGCCAGGGCCGGGGGTATCTGGGCCCGGCCTATCGGGCGCCAGAGATCTATCAATATCTTCGTGACAACCCTCCCCGAATTCTTCACTCCAATGATCCAATGGCAGTCTGGCTCTACCTGCGCCGTCCTGGCTCGCCGCTGGCAAATCCTGCCCGGGGGCCCGTGCTGTTCTTCCGTGTCGACCATCCCCTGCCCCCGCGGCACGCGGCAGGGGTCAAGAGGGGCGGCGTCCCCAGGGATCTACTCATCGAACTCGTCGAAGATACCCCATTGAGACTGTACGGCACTCAGGGTTCAGTTGAGCTTTACCTTCCCGTCGACCAGGGCGAAATGTAACCTGTCTGCCGGCGAGGCGTGCACGATTCGCCAGATTACTTGCGCATGCGCAGGGTACGCAACATCTTGTCCACCCGCTCGACCTCCACGCCCTGCTCGTTCCAGATCCACAGGTAGTCGCCGGCCAGGAGCGCGGGGAAGACGTAGGAGACGGCCTCGCGAGGTGAGCTGTTGGCCTCGCGCACCTCGACCGTGACCCGATAGCCGCGCAACTTGCCAGCTTTGACGCCGTCGAGTTGCTTGAGGGTGTACTTGTCCGAGCGCGCATTCCAGCGGGTCAGGTGCACTTTGGCCACGGTCTCCAGGTCGGCGTTGGGCTCTACCTTGCTCTCGACGGTGAAGACGACCTTCTGTTGATCACGCACTTCCAGGGTCAAGCGGTCGGTCTTGGTCTCCGGCTTCCATTCGCCAGGGGCCTCGATCTCGTAGACCGTGCGGGGGATGTCCCGCCAGATCAGGGTTTCCTGGGCCATGGCCAGCGTGCAGAGGACGGTGAGCAAGAGCAATCTCATGCGGTCGGGTTCGCCTTCGTCTCGGGATGACCCTCGGAGAAGTCCAGATCGCGTGCGAAGGTCTCCCGCAGAGCGGCCAGGGCGGCCAGGGCCAGCAGGCTGCAGCCGAGCCCCACCAGGGCGGCGCTGCCGAGCAGGCCCAGCCTGGATTTGCCGGCGTGGAAGGCGAGCAGGATGAGCACCGAGGAGCCGCGCACGACGTTGGGCACGGTGGTGGCTACGGTGGCTCTCAGGTTGGTGCCGAACTGCTCGGCGGCCACGGTCACGAATACGGCCCAGTAGCCCGTGCCCACTCCGAGCAGCAGGCACAGACCATAGAAGGCTTGCGAGGAGAGGCCCTGGCTGCTGAGATAGACGGCGTCCATGGCGCTGAGAAAGAGCAGGAAAACCAGCAGGGCTTTCTTGCGGCTCCGGAGGCGCTGGCTCAGGGTGCCGCTCAGGATGTCACCCGTGGCCGCCCCGGCCGCGTACCAGGCCACGGCCGTGCCCACCACGATGGCCGGGTGCACACCGGTGGTTGCGGTCAACTCGGGGGCCAGTCCGATCAGAATGGCCTGGGTGAACCAGACGGGCACGCCCAGCAGCACGCACTTGAGGTAGGTGAAGCCACGCCCGGGCGCGAGCAGCAAGCGCACATCCCCGCGGCCCCGGGCGTGCTGGTTGAAGAGCGAGGACTCCTGGGTGCTGACCCGTAAGAAGAGCAGCAAGAAGCCGAGCACGCCGCCCAGGAAGTAGGCGGTGCGCCAGCTCATCCAGGCGGTCACGATGCCGGCCGTGGCCGAGCCCAGCAGCCCGAACGAAGCGACCAGCATGGTGGCGTAGCCGCGCAGC
>CAZWUN010000422.1:0-4427 GCA_964637145.1 uncultured Burkholderiales bacterium | reverse complement strand
GGCCGAGTACGGCAGCAACCACCTGCTGGTGGCCCAGGTCTTGATGGCCCAGGGCGAGTTGCAGCAACAGCGTGGCAATCTGGCCGAGGCCGAGGCCCTTTTGCGCAAAGTGGCCGCTACCCACCGCAGCAAGCTCGACCCCAAGCATCCCGAGTCGCTGGCCTCTTCGTTCCGACTGGCCGAGGTCATGGTGCTGCAGGGCAAGTTGCCCGAGGCCGAGCCCATGCTGCGCCGCATCCTGACGGTGCAGGAGACCGAGCTGGGCCCCGACCATCCCCAGTTGGTTCAGGTGCTGCAACGCCTGGGACAGATCAACGTGGGTCTGAGCCGCTTTGACGCGGCAGAACCTTACATGCAGCGCTGGGTCTCGATCCAGCGGCTCACTCTGGGCGATGAGCATCCTGATCTCGCCCCGGCCCTGGAGGGCCTGGCCGAGGTTTACAACCAGCTCGGGCGAGTGGAGGAGGCCGAGCCCCTGCTGGCCCAGGCCGTCGAGCTTCGGGCCGAGGCCGACGATCCGGCCGCCGACAAGAGCATCGAGGCCCTGGTTGAGTTCTACACCTCTCGCGAGCACATCGACGCCGCCGAGAGCCTGCTCAAGAAGGCGGTCGAGATCCACGAGCGCAAGTCGGGCGCCAGCAGCCCCAACCTGGTGCCCCACCTGGACAAGCTGGCGCACCTCTATCTCTCCCGCACCCGCCCTTCCGAGGCCGAGCCGCTCCTCAAGCGCGCCCTGGAGCTCTCCGAGGCCCAGGGCGAAGAGGTCGACATCTCCGAGCGCCTGATGGTCATGGCCGACGTCTACATCCAGACGGAAGATTTTTTCGAGGCAGACAACTCCCTGCGCCGGGCCATCGAGCTGAAGGAGAAGCGCTACGGCGCCGATCATGCCGAGGTGGCCCGCAGCCTGGAGCGCCTGGTTGACCTTCAGATCACCACCGAAGACTTCGAAGAGGCCGAGAAGCACCTGCGGCGAGCCCTGAAGATCCGCGAGGACGGCCAGCACCCCGAGCTGCCCACGACCATTCGCAGGCTCAGCCAGCTCTCGACCTTGCTCGGGCGCGACACTGAGGCTGAGGTGCTGGCCGAGCTGGCTGCCCGTCTGGAGGAGCAGACCGTCAACGCTTGAGAGCGGCGCTGAAGATGGCCGCTTGACAGAAGGCGACCTCGGCCCAGAACCAGCGCGTCCTGGCCAGATCGCGGCTCATGGCGTGAACCAGGAGCAAGGCCAGAAACAGCGTGGCAAGGCAGGTCAGAGGCCCCCTGGCTACCTTTCGGATGGGCCAGAGGGGCGCCAGCAGCAGATAACTCATGGCGCTCACCCAGAGCAGTCCCCCGGCCATCAGAATCTGGATCAGGCGGGAACCTGCACCAGAGCCAGGCCGGCTGCCAGCAGGACGGCCAGAAGGGCTGGTCTAGTCAAGTTGCTCCTTCAGCTCCAGGGCGGGCTGGAAGCTCGGGTCGAGTTGCAGGCACCGGTCCAGCTCGCGCATGGCCCCCTTCAAGTCGTTCTGGGCGGCCAGGGCCACGGCCAGATTGAAGTGCGCCGGGGCATAGCCCGGGGCCAGGCGTACAGCCTGGACGGCATCCTCGGTTGCGCCGGCGTAGTCCCTGGCGGCAAAGCGCAGTCGGGCCCGTCCCAGGCGCGCCTGCACGTTGTCGGGGGTCAGCTCGAGCACCTTCTGATAGCCCTCGGTCTGGATGGCTGCGTCGCCTGTTCGCTCGCCCAGCATGGCCCAAAGCAGCCAGCCTCGAGCCACCTCCGGGTGCTCGGCCAGGTAACGCTCCAGCTCCGCCCGCGCGGCAGCGGGGTCGGGGCCCACAGGGTCGGGGCGGTCGGGATGCAGGGCCTGGTAGGCCGGCAATCCCAGCCGGGAGGGCATGTAGAGCACGGCCACGTCGTCGAAGTAGACCAGATCCCAATCCGGGCTCTGGTCCAGGGCCGCGATCAGCCCGCTCAGGTCGTCGAAATACTCGTAGTGCAGCAAGAAGGCGTCCAGGCCGTAGCGCGAGACCATCTCGCCCAGCAGCTGGGGATTCTGGCGCAGGGCGAAGTAGTCGCGCAGCAGGGGGTCGGCGATGGCCGACATGACGCTGTGAAAGAAAGGCTTCTGGTGCCGGAACACCAGGTAGCCGCCAAACTGGTTGGAGTTGAAGATGACCCTGGCGGGATGCCTCTCGAGGAACTCCACCGCCCCGATCGGGTAGATGTGGCGGCCCGGCTCGAATCGGAAGTGCTCCGGACGGGTGCACTCCCGGGCCAGCAAGAGGCCCAGAATCAAGCTCACCAGGAGGCTCGCAAGCGGGCTTCGGGACAGCCGGGTCCATCGCTCGGGCAGGGCCAGGGCGGCCCAAGTGGCGGCCATCAGGGGCACGCCCACCGCTCCCAACTCGCCCAGGGCGCGCACCCAGCGGAAGGCAAAGTAGCTCAGGGCCAGGCAGGCGAAAAGGTAGGGCAGCTTGAGGCGTTTCTGGCGCCAGGCCAGCAGAAAGCCAGTCAGGGCCAGCAACAGGTAGAGCGGCAGCGGGCCCATCCACCAGTCGGGCATCACGCGCGTGAGCGGCTGCCATTCCATGACCCACTGGTAGACCTGGGGGCGGCGAAAGTGGGTGAGCACGTACATGGGCAGTTTGTGACCATCTGGCCGGCACAGCAGGGCCACCAAACAGCCCAGCGTGGGCAGGGCCAGCTGACGCCAGCTCAGAGGAAAGCGCCCGAAGCTCAAAAACGAGCCGATCCACCACAGCCCCAGCAGTCCCACGCCCAGCGAGACGCCGGCGTGAACGTTGCTCCACACGACGAAGATCGGGGGCAGGCCCCAGAGCCAGCGGGGCGAGCGCTCGGCTCGCAGCAAGACCGCGATCATGGCCGCTGCCAGCAGCTGCGTCACCAGGTGGGGGCGCAGCGCATAGCGGGTCTGCATGAGAGCGTCGGCCAGCAGCACGCTCAGGGTGGCCGGCAGGGTCGGCACGCCTCCGGCCCGGCAGGCCAGGAAGATGGCCAGGGCCAGCAGGCCGACCAGGCCGGCCAGTCCGAAGGCCAGCCCGGCGTAGCTCCAGCTCCGGTAGAGCTGCCAGCAGAGCCAGCCCATGCCCCACTCGTCGTTGACGTAGTAGTGGGGCTCCACCCTGTCGGCCGCCCCGGTCAGGGTATCGTAGTGCGGCACCGCGCCGGTGCGCTGGATCTCCTCTCCGAGACGCACGTGGTACCAAACGTCGAAGTCGATGGGCGGGCCCAGGTTGCGCACCACGAGCAGGGCCAGCAGCAATGCGATGGGGAGGGCACGCATCAGCGGAAGATGTCGTCGAGAGCAAACGGGGCGGGGGAGTCGATCTGGGCAAAGTCGCACTGCGACGCTGGCTTGTCGGTGCGCCAGCGCAGGAAGGTAGCGGCGTGGCGGAAGCGGTCTAGCTGCAGCTTCTCGTAGGCCACCTCGCAGACCAGCTCGGGACGAAGCTTCACCCAGCTCAGGTCCTTGCCCCCCGTCCAGCGGCTGGGCGCGCCCGGGGTGCGCCCGTCGCCGAAGCTGTCGCCCCCCCGGTAGGGCTCGAGCAGCTGGACCAGCTCGCGTTTCTCGGCCGCCTTGAAGCTGGAGGTGTGGCCCACGTGGTGCAGGGTGCCGCTCTCGTCGTAGAGACCGAGCAGCAGAGAGCCCACGGCCTGGCCCTCCAGGTCCTTGGCCCAGCGAAATCCGCCCACCACGCAGTCGGCCGTGCGCTGGTGCTTGATTTTTACGAAGTCACGCTTGTCGGGGCGATAAGGATGCTCGTGGCGCTTGGCGATGACGCCGTCCAGACCGGCCCCTTCAAAGCTCTGGAACCAACTCTCGGCCAGGGTCCTCTCGCCGGTGCTGGGGGTGAGGTAGACCGGGCGCGGCACCTCCGACAACAGGCGCTCCAGCCGCCCACGTCGTTCCACCTGGGGAACGGCCATCAGGCTCTCGCCGCCCTGAGCCAGCAGGTCGAAGGCCACGAAGGAGGCGGGGATCTCGTTCGCCAGCTTCTGGATGCGTGAGGAGGCCGGGTGGATGCGCATCTGCAGGGCGTCGAAATCGAGCCCTTCCGGCCCGATGATCACCAGTTCGCCGTCCAGCACCAACCGGGGCGGGAGAATCTCCCGCAGGGACTGCTCCAACTCGGGAAAGTAGCGCCCCATCGGCTTCAGGTCGCGGCTCTGGAGAAATAGCTCGGAGCCGTCGAAGAAGATCAGGGTGCGAAAGCCGTCCCACTTGGGCTCGTAGTTCCAGCCGGCACCGTCGGGGAAGGTGCGGCTGAGGCTGGCCAGCATGGGGGCCACCGGAGGCAGGACAGGGAGGTTCACCCGGCCTTGACGCTCGGCTCCGACTGTCGGCTCTGGCGAGCCTTCTCGGCCGCTTCCACGCTGGCCCGCAGGGCAGCCATCAGGTCCACCACCTGGGCCGGCGCGG
>CAZWUN010000421.1:0-4429 GCA_964637145.1 uncultured Burkholderiales bacterium | reverse complement strand
GCGCGCAGGCCACCTGGCCCTGGGAGCCATAGGGCACGTAGGAGTTGTTCAGCTCGGAGCTGAGGCGGGCCAGCTCGTCGTCTTGCGGGGCGGCGATATAGGCCACCTTCTGGTTGGTATCCAGGGTCAGGTAGCGGCCGTCCCCGAGGGAGGCGCCCTGCGACCACATGGGCGCGTCCTGGTCCGATGGGCTGCCGCAGAAGATAGTGTTCACGAAGATGTTGCGCTCCTTGGCGGCGGCGCAGACCTTGCGGAAGTTGAGGGGGCCCTGGTCGAAGGGCTCGTTGCCGGCCACGAAGATCAGGTTCAGGTCGCCCGGCTTCTTGCTCCAGTCGAGCTCATTCAGGCCGGCCTGGATGACGCTGGCGCAGTATTCCTCTCCACCATTGGTGCGCAAAGCGAAGAGCTCTTCGGAGACCTTGTCGAGCTCGGTGGTGAAGCCCACCACTTTGCGCACATAGCCCTTCTCGCCTGAGAGGCTGTCGTTGCCGAACTCGTAGAGGGCCACCTCCAGGCGCGGCTCCTTGCCCTGGTAGCGGGCCTTGCCGAATTCGTTGACCACGCGCCAGAGCTGGTTGCGGGCCTGGTCGATCAGCCCGTCCATGCTGTTGGAGGTGTCGAGCATGATGGCCAGCTTGATGGTGGGCGCGTCGCTCTGCGCGGGCACCGGGTCAGGGGTGGCGGTGCGGGTGACCACGGGGGTGGGGGTGACCACCACGACCTGCGGTTGGGGCTTTTGCACCCAGAAATAGGTGGACATCACGCCCGCCAGGAAGAGGCTCGAAAGGACCAGGCCTTGCTTGTTCATCGTCAGGACGCTCCCCGTTCGGTGTTGGATGTGACCATGGTCGTGGAAGGGCCGGGATTCTTCCCGGAGAAAATCTGTCCGTGCAAACTTCCAGCGGTCGGGAAATTTCAGCGACGACAGGAACGGTCGGAAGATTTCTCTTGCTCGCTTTGCTCCTGGCCCTTCCCCTGAGGGCGGACGGAGAACCGGTCACGCCCGGCATCACGCTCAACAAGGCCTACGGACAGGCCCGGCTGGCCGATCAGCAGCGCTGCATCGTGGATTACGACGTGCGCTCCGTGGGTGGAGCGGGGATTTACCTGTTCATCTGGGGTCCTAAGGACCCGCCCGATCAGCCCCGGCGTGTCTGGCGCTTTGACAAGCCCAACGACAGCCGGCAGCTTTTCATGAACGACCTGCCCCTCTCGCTCTATTCGCTGCGCTGCGTGGCCATCGACCGGGAAGGCAAGCCGGTGGCGCTCCCATCCCCTTTCATCGCCCTGGAGTACGGAGGCTGGAAGGCCTGGCGCGACGTGCAGCCGGACACGGCCGCCCAGCCCGGGACCTTCGCCGACGCGGGAAGGCTGACCCCGGAGAACATGGAGGATCGGCCCGAGGTGGTGGTGCTGCCGGGGGCCAACGTGTGCGGCTATGGCAAGTCTCTGGTGCTGACGGCGGCCATCAAGAACCTGCCGTCCGATGAACAGGTGCTGTGGGAGGTCGAGGGCGAGGGGTCGATCAAGGTGATGAACCAGGGCCAGGCGGTTTTCACGGCGCCAACTGACATGGTGGGGCAGAGCCTGAGCCGGGTGATCGTGCGCAGCCGGCGCTACCCGGACGTGTACGGGACGGCCTCGGTGCTGATCACGGACGTGAAGGAAGGGGACAATCCGGGAGTTCGTTAGAGTGCAGGCCTGGCAGTAACTTGCGCCGACAGGCCGTCGGAACTCTCCCTGCCGATTGGCGTTCAGGGGAAGCAGGAGTTCGCCGCCTGACCTACCAACCTGACCCCTCGTGAAAGCTCTCAGGCTCCCTGATCGCAGCCTCGGTCCCGGCCATCCCGCGCTCCTGGTCGCCGAGGTAGGCATCAACCATAATGGCGACCTCGATCTGGCCCGACGCTGCATCGATGCCGCGGCCGAGGCCGGGGCCGATGCGGTCAAGTTCCAGAACTACCGGACAGAAGACTTTGTCCCCGACCGCAGCCTGACGTACTCCTATGTATCGGCTGGAAAACCGGTGGTGGAGTCGCAGTATGAGATGTTCAAGCGCTGCGAGCTCACTCGCGAGGGGCTGGCCGAACTGGCCCTTCATTGCGCCAAACGCGCTGTGCTGTTCTTCTCGACGCCGACCAGCGAGGAAGGCGTCCAGGACCTGGTACATCTCAAAGCGCCCCTGTTGAAGAACGGATCGGACTATCTGCAGAATCTACCTCTGATTCGAGTCATGGCCTCCACCGGAATTCCCACCGTTCTCTCGACAGGAATGGCCACCCTGGCCGAGATCGACGATGCCGTGCGGGCCTTTCGAGGGGCCGGAGGCACCGAACTCGTGCTGCTCCACTGCACCTCGGCCTACCCCACCCCGCCGCCCGACGTCCACTTGAGGAAGATCGCCACGCTGGCAGCCGCTTTCGACTGCCCGGCCGGCTTCTCGGACCACACGGAGGGGATCGTTGCCGCGGTGGGCGCGGTGGCGCTGGGCGCCTGCTTCATCGAGAAGCACTTCACTCTCGACCGGGACTTGCCAGGGCCGGACCATCGCTTCAGCTCGACTCCGGCTGAGTTTGCCGAGTTGGTGCGGTCCGTGCGACTCCTGGAAGCCAACCTGGGCCAGGCGGCCGTGGGTCCCACGGCGGCCGAAGCTGAGGCGCGAGAGAGCTATCGCTTGAGCTGCGTGGCTGCTCGCGAACTGCCCGGCGGCCACCGGTTGGAGCAGGCCGACCTGGCCTTCGCCCGCCCCGGCACCGGCCTTCCCCCGGCCGCCGGCCACTGGCTGGTGGGCCACGTGCTGACCCGCCAGGTGCCGGCTGGCAAGATTCTGGAACCCGACGATTTCATAAGGAGCAGCCCGTGACCACCTCACGCACTTTCGATCCCATCTGGGAAGACACGATCTACGGCCAGGGAGCTCATCTCAACAAGTACCCCTTCGATCTGGTGGTCACCTTCGTCTTTCGCCACTTCCCGCGGCAAACACCCCGAGGGGAGGTCAGGGTGCTGGAGATCGGCTGCGGCGCGGGCAACAACCTCTGGTTCGTGGCCAGGGAGGGCTTTGCCGCGCACGGTCTGGACGGCAGCCCCTCGGCCATCGAGTTCGCCCGGGAGCGGTTCCAGGCCGAGGGCCTTCAGGCGGATCTGCGCGTGGGGGACTTCACCCGATTGCCGTATGCCGACGCGATGTTCGATCTGGTCATCGACCGGGGTGCGCTGGTGTGCTGCAGCCACGAGGTCTGCCTCAAGGCCGTGCAGGAGGTGCGCCGGGTGCTCAAGCCGGGCGGGAAGTTCCTTTTCAATCCCTATAGCGACAGGCATTCCAGCATGGCCTCGGGTCGCTTCGGAGAAGATGGGCTGTCGCACGACATCACCACCGGCAGCGTTGCCGGCGTGGGCCAGCTCTACTTCAGCTCGCGACGCGAAGTGCTCACGACCCTGGGGGAGGGGTGGAAGATCTTGAGCCTGCAACATCTGGAGACCCGCGAGATGCTCGAGTCGGTCGAGACCACCCACGCCGAGTGGCGGGTCGTGGCCGAGAAACAGTGAGCCTTACCAGGCTGTCCAGCCGCCATCCACGACCAGATTGTGGCCCGTGACATAGGCTGAGGCGGCCGAGGCCAGAAAGACGATGGCCCCCTTGAGCTCGTCCGGGGAACCGATGCGCCCGAGAGGATTGTGCTCCTTGAGACGGTCGCAAAATGCCTGACTCTGTTGCACCTCGGGCGAGGGGAAGGGGCCAGGCGACAGGCAGTTGACTCGAATGCCCCGAGGTCCGAGCCAGACCGCACAGTAACGGGTTAGCTGGATGACCCCGGCTTTGGCCGCGCCATAAGCCGGAGGATTGAAGAACTCGGGGTGGTAACGGTAAATCTCCAGGTGGGGGGCCACCATTCCGTACATCGATGCGACATTGACGATGCTGCCCCCGGCCATGTGGGGCAGAATTTCTCGGATACAACGATACACACTGCTCAAGGTTCCGTCGAGACTCTCGCTCCACTCCTCGTCGGAAAGCTCGGCACCCTCCCCAGCAGCGTAGAAGGCGTTGTTCACAAGAATGTCGGGAGGACGAAATTCGGCCACCCGGGCCAGGCCCTGCCGGATGGAGCTGGTGTGGCGAATATCGAGCTGAGCCCAGCGAATCTCGCTGCTTTCAGCTCCAAAGACGGACTCGAATTTGGAACGGGAGCGCCCGGCCACAAAGACGGTGGCTCCTGCTTCGGCCAGGGCCCGGGTCAGGCTCAGGCCCAGATGGCCATAGCCGCCGGTCACAACGGCGCAGCGGCCCTCCAGCGAGAACAAAGACAGCACGTTCACTCTCAATCGAGGGTGCGGTGGACGACGTCTCGATTGATCTCGCTGAGCTCAGGCCGTTCCTGAAGAAGCTGCAGCAGGTCGCGCCAGGTGACACGATCGTCGTCCAGCC
>CAZWUN010000420.1:0-4434 GCA_964637145.1 uncultured Burkholderiales bacterium | reverse complement strand
CTCCCAGGGCGCCGCCTTTGAGCATGGCTCCGAAGCGGGGGGCCTGGTTGTAGGGCACCCGCACGGGCGTGTTGTGTTTCTTCAAGCCTCCCCAGACTTTGGCCCCAAAGAGAGCCCCGCTGAGGGCCCCGGTGGCCACCCGGGCGGTCAGGCCTCCGTTGGCGCCAGCGTAGACCGTGGCGGCGGTCAGTGCGGTGGCAGCCAGGATGCCCACGGCCAACTCCCCGTAGCGGGGTTTTTCGTCGGGGGCGTAGTGCAGGGCGATGGGGATGATCGATTTGGCTCCTCCCGACAGCGCGGCTGCGGCCACCCCCTTCTTGATGGGAGCGACCGTGCCATGATCCCACTCCTCCTGGGGGATGGTGCCCTCGGGGAAGATGACCAGGTCTTTGCCCGCTTCGATGATCTCCTTGGTGTGGCGCATCGTGGCGGGGGCTGCGCCCTCGCGGTTGACGGGGAAGGCGCCTCCCCAGGTAAGCACTTTGCCGCCGATGCCCCGGAAGATCTGCTGGTTGGCCATGGAGCGCACGTCGCGATCGAGCACGGAGTAGATCACCGCCGGGTCGAACACGCTGGGATGGGTGGGAGCGAAGATGTGCCCGCCATCCCCCTTGGCGGGGAGATTCTCCTCCCCCTCGATTTCGACGCGGTACTTCAGAGCCACCAGGGCCCGGGAGAGGGGCCGCAGGATAGCTCCATACCTGGGAGCAGAACGCCCGTCCTCGGGACCGGTGTAATCGATCACGTCATGGCCGAATTTCTTTTTGGCCCGGGCCGGCTCTGCCTCTGCCTCAGGCAGCGATGGGGCTGGCTGAGCCTCGGTCTCGGCTGGCGCCGCGGGCTCTGAGCTGGCCCGCTGGGCTCGGTTGTGGAAGGCTATCGTAGCGGCCTGGAGCTGCATGACTGGAGGACCCCTTCTGGAGATTCTCAATTATCATGCTGCTCTCGACTAAAAGGAACCTGAAAACCTTGTCGTGACGCTTTTCAGGACTCTTTCAGCCAGAGGATGTTTACTCTTAGCAATTCTCAAAGGCGAGGCACGAGCAATGCAGTTAGCACAGGCGACCATCAACAACTGGACTTCGGTGAGGAGCGCCAACGGTTCCCCGGCCGGGAAAGCCGAGGCTCCTGAAGGAGGGGTGGACCACTCCAATCTGGAGGTCTACACGCCGGCTCCTGAAGAGATCGTCCCCGAGGACGTGAAGTCCAAGACCACGCCGCTGGCCAACAAGCTGGCCTGCGGAGCCGTCATCGGGTCGGGGCTCTGGCTGGCAGCCAACATCGGAATGCAGGCCGCCGCTACCGGCAGCATCCCCGGTGCGGCGGGAGTGGTGGTCGGATCGCTGGTGGCAGCCGCCGCCGGGCACGTGGCCGCCGACCTGGGCAGCGGCATCTTCCACCACTATATCGACAACTATCCCACTTACAAGACCCCCATCATCGGCGACATGGCCTACGAGTTCCAGGTGCACCACCACAAGATTCACGACCTCGAGAACGAGACCATCTGGACCAACATGTCGGCAGCAGGCAAGTACATGTGGATTCCGATGGCGGCCGTGGCCGCCACCAGCCCGCACTGGGCCGTGCAGGCTTTCACGCTGGGCATGACCGGCGGAAGCTTCATCGCGCAGGGCTCGCATCGCTGGACGCACGAGAAGAACCCGCCGACCATCGCCAAGATTCTCCAGAAGCTTCACATCACGCAGCCTCGCGAGAGCCACGCCATCCATCACAAGATGCCCTGGGCGGACAACTACTGCATCGTCAACGGTATGTGGAACCCGCTCTTGAGCAAGACCCATTTCTTCCGCAAGTGGGAGAATCTCATCTTCAACGTGACCGGTAGGGAGCCGCACTGCTGGCAGGATCCGGGCGTCAAAGCCTTCGCCAAGGGCGAGATCACGGAAGAGCAGTTCCTCAAGGACCAGGGCGTCAACCGGAAGATTTTCCGAGAGATCGTCAAGGGACAGTTCGATGCCGAGTATGAGCGCCGCATGGCCCTGCGCGCCGAGAAGAAGCGCAAGATCGATGAGGCCATCGAGGCCCGCACCCACAAGCCGGAAGACCGGCACTGACCGTTGACCACTCTCTAAACTTTTCTTACTGGCCTGGAAAGTCGGCGGGCGCAAGCCCGGCGGCTTTTCTCTTCACTGCTCTATTCGGAGGGAAGCTCGAGCACCTCGCGCAAGACCTTCATCCGGTCGACCAGGGTGGTGCGCTCGCGGAACTGCTCGGCCAGAGCGGTCAGTGCCCGGGGGTCACAGCTGCGGAGCTTCTCGCGCAGGTTGACCAGCCGGGCAAACACCACGTTGACCTCAGACTGCATGGCGTCGAGCGTCTCGCGTGCCTCGACCGAGCTGGCCAGGGCGTGCAAGCGCTCGCGGGTCATCTCCTCGACGTCCTCCTCGCGCTGACGCAGTTTGTCGCGTAGATTTTCGTTGCGCTCTTGCTGCGTCCGCAGTTGCTCGCGCAGGCTGCGCTCAGAATCGGAGGACTGCCACCCTTTCTGGATGGCTTCCTGCATCTCGGCCCGGGTGATGGCCAACTGGGTCTCCAGGTCGGCCCGCTGGGTGTCGAGTCGATCAAGCAGCTCTTGCATGCGCTCTTGTTGCTCTTCGCGCTCGGCCAGCTGCTGTTGCAGTTCGGCAGTCTGCCTGACGGCCGCCAGCCGGGCTTGCTCCACCTCCTGGCTCTTGAGCAGGGACTCCCCCTTCTCTTGAGTGACCTTCCCTCGAAGACTGAGAACCTCAGCCTCGAGCCGTTCTCCCTGGGCGTAGGCGTCCAACAACTTGAGCCGGATGCCTGAGAGCTCGCTCTCCATGTGGGAGATTTTCTGGCGAGCTTTGAGCAGCTCGGCCGCGGACTCGTCCCCCTCCAGCTTCTTCAGGTCTTCGTTGAGGGCTGACTCCAACTCGTTGGCCAGTGATTCGGCTGCCTTGGCTCGCGAGCGTTCTTCGGCCAGGTCGGCTTCCAACTGACGGACCCGCTTGATCAGGGCCTCGGGGTCTTGCACCGAGTCGATCAGCTTCTGCAGGCCGTCCACCAGCTTGCGGGTCTTTTCCAGCTCTTCCCGGGCCTGGCGCAGTTGCTTCTCCTGCTCCGGGTCGAACTTGGGGCGCTTCTCGATCTCGGCGAGTTGATTGGTAAGCTCGGCCACGAGCTTTTTTTGGGTGGCCGCCTCGGCCCCTTGAGTCCGGCTCTCTTGTTCGAGGTCGTTGTAGGCCGCCTCCAGCGCCGCTCGATCTTGCTCGAGCTCGCCGTACATGGCTTCCTTTTCCTCCAGCTCGATCCGGAGGGTTTCCAGCGCTGCTTTCAACCCCGCGATCTCTTCGTCAAGGCTGGTGCGGGCGGCTTTCTCCTGCTCGGCCTGGGCGGTGAGCTTCTCGCGCTCGGCCTTGACCTCGTCGAGCTGGGCCTGCAACTTCTCTTTCTCGGAGCTGGCCTCGTCGAGCCGGGCTTGCAGCTTCTGGTGCTCGGCTGCGGCCTCGTTCAGGCTGGACTGGACCTTGTCGCGCTCGGTCTGGCTCAGGTCGAGTTTGCTCTGCAGCTCCTGACGCATCTGCTGCTGCTCGGCCTGGCTCTGGTCGAGCTTCTTCTGCATCTCCTGACGCAGCTGCTCCAACTCGCTGACGGCCGTGCTGGTCTGCTCCAGCCGGGCCAGATCCTCGTTGCGCACCAGGGCAATCTCGCGATGAGCCTGACGCTCCGCCTCGAGAGCCGCCTCCAGGTCGACGGAGCGCTGCTCGAGCTGAGCCAGCCGCTCGTTGGCAAAGGCAAGCCGGGCCTCGCGCTCCTTGAGGTCGGCTTGCCGCTGGGCCAGCTCGTGCTGCAGGTGGCGCAGCTGGGATTCCCCGCGGGTGATCACTCCCTCGAGCTCACTGGTGCGCTGGCGGGTTTCGGCCAACGCGCTGGAGGCCGAGCTGGACGATTTCTCCAGGGTCACAGAGAGCTGGCGCATCTCGCCCAGCTCGCGGTCGGCATCAGCCAGCAGGTTGCCCAGCTCGCGGGCCCGCTCCGACTGCGAGAAGGCTGCCTGCTGCAGCCTCTCGCTCTGGGCCAGCCGGCGCTCGAGCTCGCTGACACTCGTCTTGGAGCGGGCCAGCTCGGCTTCCTGGGCGGCCAGGCGTCGCTGCATCTCCTCGCGCTCGTTGCGCAGCTTGAAGGCTTCGCTCTTCAGCCCTTCCAGCTCGACCTTGAGACGGGTGGGCTCTTCCAGGGCCGTGGCCAGCTCGGCCTCCAGCCGTCCGGTGCGGCCCATAGCCGCCTCCAGCTTGACGGTCAGCTTGCCCTCCTGGGCTCGGGCCTCGGAGAGCCGGGCGGCCAACCGGGTGACCTCCTCGCGCGCCTCCTGACGCATCGCCTCCAGGGCCGTAGGAGGCAGGGCCTCGTCTTGCAGGCGGCGCTCTTCCTCCAGCTCCTCGATGCGCCGTT
>CAZWUN010000419.1:0-4443 GCA_964637145.1 uncultured Burkholderiales bacterium | reverse complement strand
CACCGACGAGCTCGGGATGGAGGTCGTCGAGGGCCGGGCCCACGTGCGGGATTTTCACGTGACCCTGCTGCGGCTCCTGGGGCTGGATGACAACAAACTCGCCTTCTACCATGGCGGCCGGTTCAAGCAGCTCAGCCAGTTCGGCGGCACCGTGATCGAGGTGGGACGTAAACTTCGAGCTCCCGAGGACGAACGAGAGGGGGTGGATTCCTACACCCGGGCCTGGGGCCTGCGGCGCGCCCCGACGATCTGGCTGCTTCTCCTGACCCTGACGGCCCTCACGGCGGCCGGCGCCCTGCACGTGGTGCGCGCCGGCACAGCCTCCTTCGGGGTGCTGACCGGGATGTGGTTGCTGGCCGGCCGCGCCGGTCTACGCTTTCGGGCCGAGCCGGGCTCGCGCCGTGCCCGCGCCGTGGAAGTAGCCTCGGGGCTCTGGACCATCGGGATGTACCTGCTCCTCGGCCTGGCCCCCTGGCTGGCCTTCCAGGGCTACTGAGACAAATCCCGAAACGGCCTGCGTGAGCGTGTTCTACCAGCCTGGCGAACCGGTCCAGGCCGACGAGTTGGGAGGCAAGGGCGCCCAGCTGGCCCGACTGGCCGGGCTGGGGCACGAGATTCCGCGCTTTGTCATCCTCAAGGCGACCGCCCCCCTACCCTCGGAGGAGGCGCTCCAGGCCGCCTTGCGCCAGGCTGGCCTGGCCAGGGTCCCGCTGGCGGTGCGCTCCTCGGCCGTGGGGGAGGACTCGCGCGAACGCTCCTTTGCCGGCCAGTTTCGCACGCTGCTGGGGGTTCAAGCCTCGGATGCTCTCGGCGCCGTGGAGCAGGTGCGCGCCTCGCTGGCCAACCCTCACGCTTACGGCGATCAGGCCCCGCCCGCTATGGCGGTCATCGTGCAAGAGCTGGTGGCAAGCGAATGCTCGGGGGTTCTGTTCACCGCCGACCCGGTCAGCGGCCAGCGCGACCTGACGGTCATCAGCGCCGTTCGGGGGCTCGGGGAGCTGCTGGTGAGCGGAGAGGTGAGCGGCGATACCTACCGGGTCCACCAGGGGAGGTTGCTGGAGGCGCTCCCGGGCGACCAGACCGAGGAGCTTGCGCTGGTCGAGGGGGAGACCCGACGCCGCCCGGTCAGCCGGGCTGGTCTCTGCCTGAGCAGCGAGCTGGCGCTGCAACTCGCGCGCCTGGGCGAGCGCCTGGCCCGCGAGTTGGAGGGTCCGCAGGACGTGGAATGGGCCCTGGTGGGCGGGCGGACATTGGTGCTGCAGAGCCGGCCCATCACCACCCTGGCCGACGAGCCGGTGCTGTGGGACAACTCCAACATCATCGAGAGCTACTCGGGGGTAACCTCGCCGCTAACCTTCAGCTTTGCGCGCAGCGTCTACGCCCACGTCTATCCCCAGTTCTGCCAGGTGATGGGGGTGGAGGAAAGCGTGCTGCAAGCCAACCGACCCGTCTTCGAGAACATGCTGGGGCTGATCCGCGGGCGTATCTACTACAACCTGCTCAACTGGTATCGCACCCTGGCCCTGCTGCCGGGGTTCAGCTTCAATCGCGACTTCATGGAGCGCATGATGGGCGTACGCCAGAAGCTGCCCAACCCGCCCGTCACCCCGCCCTCCCACGGACGTTGGCGCGATCTGGCCCGGCTGGTGCGGATGGTCTTCACCATGCGACGCGAGCAGGCCCGGCTGGCGCAGGAGGTGGGAGCCTTCCAGCAGCGGGTGGAGGGCGTGCTGGGCCGCCATCGCGGTCGTGACCTCAAGAAGCTCACCCCCGATCAGCTGATCTCCCTCTACCGCCAGCTCGAGACCGAGCTTTTGTGCGAGTGGAAGGCCCCCCTGGTGAACGACTTCTTCGCCATGATCTTCCACGGATTGCTGGGTCGGTTGGTGGAGAAGTGGCTGCCCGGCCTGCCCCCCACCCTCCAGAACGATCTCTTGTGCGGGGAGGGGGGGATCATCTCCACGCGCCCGGCCGAGGCCGTGATGGAGCTGGCCCGCCGGGCTCCCCGCGACCTTTTTGCCCGCTTCAGCGACGCGCAGGTGCTCGGGCGGCTCGAGCCGGGCTTCCTGGACGACTACCTGGAGCGCTACGGCGACCGCTCGGTGGGAGAGCTGAAGCTCGAAACCGAGACCCTGCGCGAGAACCCCACCGCCCTGGTGAGCCTGATTCGGGCCTACCTCGATCACCCCCCGCGCCCTCAGGGCGGGCAAGCAGCCCGCGAGGCCGCCGAGCTGGTGGCGCGGAGCAAGCTCCGCGGCTGGAAGGGCCGGATCTTCTTCTCCGTGCTGAATCAGGCCCGCGAGAGGGTGAGAGACCGCGAGAACCTGCGCTTCGAGCGCACCCGGGTGTTCGGGCTGATCCGCCGCCTGTTCCTGGCCCTGGGCGCCCACCTGACCCGCCTGGGCGCGCTGAAGAGCGAGCGGGACGTCTTCTACCTGACCCGCGAGGAGATCTTCGGCTGGTTCGGCGGCACCGCCGCCAGCAATCGCCTGGAGCAGGTGGTCGAGCAGCGCCGGGCCGAGTTCGCCGCCTACGCCGCCGAGCCGGCTCCCCCCGACCGCTTCCAGACGGTGGGCTCGCCGGCGCTGACGCGCTTTCTTCCCGAGGCCCCGGCCGAGGGCGAGCTGCGCGGCCAGGGCTGCTGCCCCGGCCGGGTGCGCGCTCCGGTGCGCATCGTGCGCGATCCGGCCCATCCGGGCGAATTGCGGGGCCACATCATGGTGGCCGAGCGCACCGATCCCGGCTGGGCCCTCCTCTTTCCGGTGGTGGAGGGCTTGCTGGTGCAGCGCGGCAGCCTGCTGAGCCACTCGGCCATCGTGGCTCGCGAGCTGGGCATTCCCTGCGTGGTGGGCATCCCCGGCCTGCTCGAGCGGCTGCAGGACGGCCAGGTGGTCGAGATGGACGGCACCAGCGGCCTGGTCACGTGACCGTCTTCAACGACCGCACCATCCGCTACGCCAGCGTCTGGGAGGACGCCGACGTGCTCTGCCGGGCGCTCGAGCCGGCGGCGCGCCAGGGGAACCTGCTCTCCATCGCCTCCGGGGGGGACAACGCGCTGGCCCTGCTCACGCTCGACCCCGCCCGGGTGGTGGCCTGCGACCTCTCGGGAGCCCAGCTGGCCTGCCTGGAGCTGCGCCGGGCGGCTTTTGCCCGCCTGGAGCACCACGAATTGCTGGCCTTCCTGGGGGTCACCCCCTCGGGAGCGCGTCGCCTCTACTATCGGGCCCTGTCCCTCCCCGGAGCGCTGCGCGCCTTCTGGGACGAACGCATGCAATGGATCGAGCGGGGCGTGATCCACGCTGGCAAGTTCGAGCGCTACCTGCGGTTTTTCGGTCTGCGGGTGCTGCCGCTGCTCTACTCGACACAGACTCGGCGAGAGCTGCTTGCCGAGAAGAGCCCTCAGGAGCAGCAGCGCTTCTACGATCAGCGCTGGAACACGCGCGCCTGGCGTTGCCTCTTCCTGGCCTTCTTCAGCCGCCAGGTGCTGGGCTCGGCCGGCCGCGACCCGGCTCTGCTGCGCCACGTGCGGGTGCACGTGGGGCGACGCCTGCTGGCCCGGGCCCGGCACGGCCTGGCCCGGGTGCCCACCTGGGACAATCCCTACCTCACCTACATCATGACCGGCAACTACTCCCCGCGCGCCCTGCCGCGCTATCTGCGAGCCGAGCACTTCGAGGTCATTCGGGCTCGCCTGGACCGGATCGAGCCGTTCCATGGGCCCATCCAGGCCACCGGGCGCGGGCCTTTCGACGGCTTCAATCTCTCCGACCTGTTCGAGTATTTCTCCCCCCGGGAGCACCGCCAGGTCTACTCCGCGCTGGTGGCTCAGGCCCGCCCAGGAGCCCGGCTGGTCTACTGGAACCTGCTGGCCTCGCGCGGCGCCGTGCCCGGCTTGCCGGTCACCCGCCTGCAAGACGAGGCCCGAGCTCTGCATCGCCAGGACAGGGCCTGGTTCTACCAGGCCCTGCAGGTGGATCGGCGTGACTGAGGCGGTTAGGGCCCTGGGGGTAGCGGGCCTGTTTCTGGCCATCTTCGCCCTGGCCGAGCTGATCAAGCGCCTCTTTCACCCGCCCCCCGAGCTGACGCGCAAGTTCGTGCACTTTGCCGGCGGGCTGGTGGTGGCGGCCTTTCCCTGGCTGCTTTCCTCGCCCTGGACCGTGCTGGCCCTCTCGTGCGCCTTCGGAGGAATCCTGTGGCTCTCGCGCCGACTGGGACTGCTCTCCAGCGTGCACGGGGTGGCCCGGCGCTCGCAGGGCGGGCTCTACTATCCGCTGGCCGTCTTCCTGCTCTTCTGGCTGTCGGCCGACCAGCGCGCTTTCTACCTGGTCTCGGCCATCGCGCTGGTGCTGTCGGACACCCTGGCGGCCCTGGTGGGAACCGCCTACGGACGCCATCCCTACGCCGTCGAGCAGGATACCCGCAGCCTGGAGGGCTCGGCGGTCT
>CAZWUN010000418.1:0-4448 GCA_964637145.1 uncultured Burkholderiales bacterium | reverse complement strand
TGGAAGCTTTCCAGAGCGAGGTCTTCAAGTCCCAGCCCGAGGTGCGCTGGCGCTGCCTGCTGCTGGCGCTGGCACAAATAGGCATAGCCCGTCCCCATTGGACTTTCTCCAGGCTCACTCAGGAAACTGCCTCTCCGGCAGTGGTGGCGCTGGCCAACGGTCGCACACAAGGTTCCAATAAGACCATGAGCGCGGGTCGAACACGCCGGGCGGCGGCGCGTCCAGGACGCTCCGAAAGGCTTCCATCCCCACCGCTTGCTGCACAATCAGCACATCCTCAACAAGGCCGTAGGTCATAACGTGGGCCAGAAAAAGAGCGGGCTGCTCGAGCGCTTCTTCGGGACTGGCGAACCACATCACGCGGCGCGCAATGGCGAGCATTTCTGGTGTCTTCTCGATGGTCATCAGGTGCCACCCAATTCTTGCAGCCGTGCCGGTAAGCGTTGCAAGTCCACAGCGCGCACCGCCTCCGTCAATCGCGCCTTGACTTCAGCAGGGAGTCCCGACAGATCGCCGTCGCCATAGTAGGATAGAGCCTTCAAGGTGAGCTGGGCGTTGAACAGCGGACCATAAACCAGTTGGCCGGCGGCCAGCGCGGTTAGCAGGTCGAGCCCTCCTCGAGTCATCAGCACGTCCAGGTCCAAATAGTCTCGCGCGGCAGCACGCTTCTGGATAACCGACGCCTTGGTCCCGGCCAGGTCGAACAACGAGGCGACCTTAAGGTTGGGGCCAACGGCGGACTCTGGTGGCTCCACGACACGGATGTCGGGTAGGCCGAAGAACGAAATCTTTACGGCGCTGCCGCGTTCTACCGAGCAGGTGAGAGTGTTCTCTCCCATCTGAAGCACTCTTGCCTGCTTGAGGTAGGGAATCTGGCGGTACAACGATTCGGGATCGAATGCCTGCTGAGAGAACAGGTCAAAATCGGCCGAGAAACGATGTCCAAATCGGAGCGCGATGGCGATACCGCCGTACAGAGTGAAGTGGCGGGGAGTGGCTGACAACTCTGGCCACAGTCGCCTCTGAGCATCCGTCAGGCTTTCGAGCTTCGGCTCCATCGGAATCCAATTCAGCCCGGGCACTTGCCTTCCCTCGCTAAGGTGTACCCGGCCCGGGCCGCGTGGAGCATCGGGCGGTCCCGCGTCACTCACGACACGGCACGCAGACAGAGCTTGGCGGGCTGGGGCCTGATTTCAGAATCTTTTCAGGCGAAATCTGTTTACTGCCCACGGTCGAGCCGCATGGCTCCCGATGAGGAGGTCATCATGCAGTACCGCTCTTTTCATAGATGCCGATCCCTGTGGTCCAATTTTCGGCGAAGCGCCTGGCGGCGGGGGGCTTGAGGATGAATTTGCCCCCCACTGCCCAGCGAATCGCTTCGATGCAACGACTGCAACGCCTGATCGAGCTGCTCACCCAGGTCGAGCTGGTGCGCGAGCGGCTGGTGCAGGACGTGGCCGGCTGGAGCGAGCTTCCGCCCGAGGAGGACCTTCGGGCCGTGGCCGACTGGCTGCTCGATGCCAGCCCCCGGGACGTGGGCGAGTATCGCCAGTGCCTGGACTACTTGCGCCAGCTCGACCAGCGCTTGCGTCAGCCAAAGAGCACCTGGGTCCGGTTGCGGCGTTTGGAGCCGAGCCGGGCCCGCCGCGCCTCAACGTGATCCAATCCCAAGGATAGAAGTTCTGCCTATCCTTTGGAGGAACAAAGCGCGGGTTGGCTCAACACCTTCATCACTTCACTTTCGCGGTCGGTTCTTTGGAGGGCTTTGTTTCCTGGGCTGCCGGCCTGGGAGCGGGCGAGCTCTGCTGAAAGCGAACCTCCCCCAGCCGGTGCTCACGGGTAATCTCGATCCTGGCTGCCGGCCCGACGCTCACGAACTGCCCATTCTCCATGCGACCCGGGGTCACGTTGTACTGACCCGAATACCCCTGCGGAAAGACCGGGATGTAGACATAGCTCGGACCCGACTCGGGTTTGTTCTCGGTCTGAAAGTAATACGGCTCGCCCCCGCCGTCATACCGGACCACCAGCCCGCGCGCGTCCACCGGGTTCCCCTGCGCGTCCAGGAACCGCACCTCGATGCCCGGACCCCCCGGTGGACGAGAGGGATCGCTGTTGCCCAGCACCGAGCTCGGATTGAAGGCTGCGGTGGGGTCGAACGCCTGAGGGATGGGCCCCACCGGGGCCACCGGGGCGGCTTGCGGAGGCGGGCTTGCCTCATCGCTCGAGCCCTGCGAGCTCGAGCCTTCCGAGCCGGCGGTCATCCCCGAAGCACCGGCCATCCCCAGCACGGCCGCGACCAGGCTGCGGGTCACCTCGGAGAGCCCCTGCATGCCGGGAGCGAGTTGCAACAGCAGCCGGGTGGCCGGACCGGGCTGGCCCAGCTGCAGCTCCTGGAGGGCCGCCATGGCTAGCGCCATCAGCTGGTCCTCGCTGAACGAGCGGGCTGAGGAGGCTCCCGAGGCCTCCCCTGAGGCCGAGCTGCCGCCGCTGGAGGGAGGGCCCTGGGGCCCGCCCGACCCGGCCGGGGGCGGCCCCAGGTCCACCTGGCCCTGGCCGCGATACTTGGAGTGGCTCAACTCGTTCATGGCCTGCAGCATCTCGGGACTGACCAGGTAGCCTTCCTGCCCGGGTCCACGATTGTGGATCCAGAGCGAGACGCTCTGAATGGGAGGGCGGGACGGATCGGAATTCCAATCCATCACCCGACGGATGAAGCTCTGGTAAGCAGCGGCCTGCTGCTGAGGGTTGAGGTTGCCGCTCCGGGGAATGCCGAACTCGGTGATCTCGATCGGCTTGGCCTGTCCGAACTGGCTGGCGATCTGGTGCAGGTTTTCGATGTTGTGGAGACTGTCCTGGTATTCGTGCATGGCGTAGACGTCCACCAGGTCTCCCAGGCCGGCCTGCAGCATGCGGGTGAAGTACTGACCCATGTCGCTGCCCCCCGGGCTCAACCCGGCGCTGGCCAGCCGGGCGTCGATGCCCCGCCGGTCGAGTTCATCGCGCACGGCCTGAACGGCGGCCACGTAGTCTTCGGGCGCCATCCCCTTGTTCTGATTCTCGAGGGCCAGGTTGGGCTCGTTGCCCAGCACGAAGTTGACCCTGGACAGGTCAACGCCCCGCGCGCGAGCCTCCTGGACGAAGTCGCTGACCATCCTGGCATACTCGGCCCGACCCTCGGGGGTATCGGGCACGTTGCGTCCCCAGTCGTAGTCGAGCCGCATGTTGACCTGGCGACCGTTCTGCTGGGCCGCCAGCATGCCCGTCAGCAACTGCTCGCGCCGCCTCATCGCGGAAGGGTCGTTGGGATTGGTCATGGAGTTCAAAGAGGCGGCTTCCGTCACGAACCCGCCGCCCGTGGCCGCCTGCCAGCCCTCCTGTTGCTCGGCTGTCCCGTTCTCGGGGTAAGCCGACAGAAGATGCAATCCCAGCAGGTCGGCCGCCTCGGCCGGGCGCCAGGGGGCGCTCTGGCTGGCTCCGGGATCGGGGCTGGCGGCCTGGACGGCGCTCAGCTGCACGCTCTCGGTGGTGGAATTCTCCGAGGCCGGGGAGGCCCCACCCGCCGCTCTCTGGCTGGCCCGGTTCCCCACCTGGACGGCGCCGCCCGAGTCCGAGCTCTGGCTCACCTTCTCGATCTTGGCGGCCGGTTTCGTTTCTTGAGTCAAGTGTGCTGGGCTCCCCTGCTTGATGAGCTGATCCTACGGCGCGTCGGGGAACAAGTTCAGACCGCCCAGGCAAACATCTTGTAACCCCTGTGTCAAAAGTGTAACTTCCGGCATTTCTTTGAAGGCCTTAAGGCTTCAGGGCGAGCCGGGCTCGGAGCGTGTCGCCAGGCTTGCCGTAGCCCACATCCTGGATCACCCAGCGGTCTTCGTCGTAGCGCAGGCTGAACGAGAGGAGGTGGACGTTCCCCCTGGAGTCGGTGACCGCCGCCTCCACGCTGGCCGTCTCGGGGTGCTTCTGGCTGATCCAGACCGAGTGCTCGACCACTCGGGCCCGGGCGTCGGTGAAGGGATCCACGCTCAGCCGGGACCCCTTCTTCAGGGCAGCGTAGAGAGCGGCATCAAAGCGGGTCTCCTGCTCCGGGATTCGCCGGGCCAGGGTGCCCTCCGCCACATTGCGATACCAGCGGTAGAAACTGTCCACCACCTCGTCCGGCTTGAGGTCGGTGAAGAACTCTCCGCCGTCGTAGCGCCAGCGCCCGCCCTCCAGGCGCAGGTTCACCTTGCCGATGTAGGGAGTGACGCTGGACGCCCCCCTGGCCTTGTCGAAGTCGTCGGCCAGCATTCTCAGGCGAACCCGGGCCGAACCGGCGTCTTGCTTGAGAACTTCGAGCTTCTCGACGGCCACGGAGTTGTTGTTGCTCCAGGTGCTGGTGAACTCGGCCAGGCTGGTGCGCTGCCGCGAGCGCTGACTGCGAAGCGCGTAAGCCTCCTCGAACTGGTCGC
>CAZWUN010000417.1:0-4450 GCA_964637145.1 uncultured Burkholderiales bacterium | reverse complement strand
GTCGTTGTCGATGCCGTCGCCGGGAACCTCGCCCGGATTGACCCACATGTTGTTGGCCAGATCGGAATGGTTGTAGTTCACCCCGGTGTCGATCACGGCGATGATGGGGCCGTTCTCCTTGATGCCGGTGCTGATGTTCCAGGCGTCGGCGGCCTTGATGTCCACGCCCGCGATGCCGCCGTTCTGGCCGGTGTTGCGCAGGCCCCACTGCTCCTCGACCAGGTCGTCGGGAATCTGCACGCCCGGCTGACCGAAAGCCTGCACCTTGAAGTTGGGCTCGGCATACTTGACCCGCGCGTCGCGGCCCATGGCGGCCACCGCTTCGGCGGTGGACATGCTCTCGGGCAGCTTCAGGTGCACCAGCTCGCCGGCGAACTCCTTGGCCATCGTGGCGGGCACGTTGAACTTGTGGATCAGCTTGGCCCCGTAGTCGGAGGCAAAGCCCTGGATGGCCTGCAGCGAGGCGCCCGGGTTGAGCTTGACCAGCACCTCTCCGGGCACGTAGTCCTGCAGCTTGGGCTCGAGCGAGGCCGCTTCGGCCCGGCTCGCCTCCAGCACCGATTGAAGGTTGAAGCCACTGGAGAGCTGCACGCTGTCGGCCGGGCCCGGCGTGGGCGCGGCCGTCTGGGCGGCTCGCTGAGGCTGGAAGGCCATTTGAGGCTGGATCTGGTCAACGCGCATGGTAGTGATGTCCCCTGTCTATGTTGGGGCCAGTGTATGCATGGCGACCGGGCAGGCTGTGACCGAAATGTTAACCGGTAACCGTCAGGGCCAGATGCCCTCGAGCATCCCCGCGCCAGGCGGATTCTCGGGAGCGCGGGCGGGCTCGAACACGGCCAGGCACTCCTCCATGGTGGCATGGTGCAAATCGAGCACGTTCTGGAAGGCTTCCTGATAGCCTCCGGCCAGATTCCAGGCTACCGGCACCTGGTTGGCTTTGCAGAATTCGAACACGATGCGGTCGCGGCGGCGCATCTGCCCGGAATCCATCCAGCCCCCCAGCGGATCGTCCAGGTGGGCGTCGGCACCGGCCTGGTAGATCAAGAGGCCCGCTCGCATGTCCCGCAGGATGGCTGGGAGCTCACGCAGGAACGGCTCGGGGTCGCGGTCCCTGTTTCCGGTGCTGTGATGGGCCACGAAGTCGAGCCGCTTGCGAGCGATGATGTCGTCGGTGCCGTTGCCGTAGTGGAAGTCGCAGTCCAGGATGCCCACCCGCTCGACCCGCTCGCGCACGAGCATGGCCGCCACCATCAGGCCGTTGAAGGTGCAAAAGCCTCCTCCGCTGGCGTAGCATGCGTGGTGAAAGCCGCTGGTGGGCGAGCAGGCCGCTCCTCCGTGCTCGAGCACGTGGCGCACGGCCGAGACCAGCGAGCCGGTGGTGTAGGGCAGTGAATCGGCGATCTCGCGGGAAAGGTTGCTGAAGCCGTTGGCACGCCGGCAGGCCAGCACGTCCCGCACGTAGGCGGGGTCGTGGGCTGAAGACAGCTCTTCGGCCGTCACCGGCTCGGGCTCGACGAGCTCGATCGGATAACGGCGCAGCCACTGCTCCACCAGCTTGCGCGGCTTGCCAGCCGAGGGGCTGAAGGACGCGTTCTCGGAAACACTCTGCTTCTCGCTGTAGAAGACCTTCATTTCGTGTCTATTCGACACGAAATAGTTTTAACCTTCGGGGGGTTTGGGGTCCGGCTTGGGATCGCCCGCCACCACCACGTTGTCGAGGTAGAACCCGTCGGCGTTGATGGAGCCGTCGGCCTGCATGCGGAACCGGATCCGGACGTCCTTCCCATCGTAGTGGGATAGATCCATCTGCTGGGTGCCCCACTCGCGCGAGCCGGTCAGGCGTCCGAGGGTGGTCCAGTCGCGACCGTTCTCGGACACCTCGACGTTGAGGAAGTCGAAGCCCGACTCGATCTCGTAGCGGGCGTCGAAGAGCAGCGTGGCTCCTTGAATGCCAGCCAGCGAGATGGGCCTGGAAGTGAGCGACGTGTTGGAGTCGTTCTGGTAAGGAATCTCGGGGCTGTCGGTCCAGACCTGCCCGTAGCCCTCCCACTCGACCCGGCCCCACTGACCGGTCGGTGTCCAGGCCGAGGCATCCCCCTCCATGCGGTCCTCGAAGGCCACCCGCGCCGCCGGCACGAGGGTCTCTCCGGTGCGCAGGGGCGAGGCGTTGCCCACGTTGTCGATCACCTTGAGCCCGTAGTAGAGAGTACGCTCGCTGGAAGAGGGGATCAATCCCACGGTCACCCGCTCGGCCGTGCCGGGCTCACCGGGAACGCCGGTGGGCACGGTGCGGGCGGCCTGGAAACTGGCCTCATCCGTGATGGGCTGCTCGGAGACCTTGAGCAGGTAGCTCGAGGCCCGCTTCTCCACGCCGTCGTCACCGGTGGCGGTCCAGGCCAGCGCGACGGCCTTGGCGCCCACTTGAGCGGGTCGCAGGTCTTCGGGCGCAGCCGGGGCAACGGTATCGTTATCGAGCGAACTGAAGGCGTTCAGACGCCCTCCGGTGACGCACTTGCCGCTCAGAGCGGGCACCTTGTCGGCCCCGTTCATCAGGCGAGCCTTGATCTCGGCATTGGTGGCCTCAGGGTAGGCGGTGGCGATCAGACCGGCCACCCCGGCCACGTGGGGAGTGGCCATGGAGGTGCCGCTGAACAGCTTGTAGTCCTGACCGAGCACGGTGGAGTAGATGTTGACGCCGGGCGCCCCCAGGTCGACGCTGGTGCGTCCCCAGTTGCTGAAGCCGGCCATGCGGTCGTTCTTGTCGGTGGCGGCCACGGCCACGATGTTGTCCAGGTTGTAGCTCGACGGATAGCTCGCCCGCTTGTCATTGTCGTTGGAGCTGTTGCCGGCCGCGAAGATGTGCAGGGCCGGGGAGGCCTTGAGGGCGTCGTAGAGGGCCTGGTTGTAGGCCCCGCCACCCCAGGAGTTGGAGGTGATGCGGGCTCCCATGCGAGTGGCGTAGAGGATGGCCTTGATGGCGTCGGCGGTGCTGCCCGACCCCTGGGCCGAGAGGAACTTGGCCCCCATCACCCGGGCCTGCCAGTTGACGCCCACCACGCCCAGGCTGTTGTTGCCTTCGGCGGCCACCGTGCCCATGCAGTGCGAGCCGTGGGAGTGGTCGTCGTTGGGATCGCCTGTGCCGTTGATGGCGTTGTAGCCGTGCACGTCATCGATGACGCCGTTGCCATCGTTGTCGATGCCGTCGCCGGGGATTTCTCCCGGGTTGACCCACGCGTTGGCGCGCAGGTCGTTGTGGCCATAGTTGATGCCGGTA
This sequence comes from uncultured Burkholderiales bacterium, assembly GCA_964637145.1. GTDB lineage: Bacteria > Vulcanimicrobiota > Xenobia > Xenobiales > QWHO01 > QWHO01. The sequence continues at coordinate 1,176 of CAZWUN010000417.1, read as the reverse complement.
TCGACCACGGCGATGAGCGGGCCGCCCTCGCGCTTGCCGGTGGTGATGTTCCAGGCCTCGGGCGCGTTGATGTCAGCGTTGGGCGTGCCGTTCTCCTGGCCGGTGTTGTTCAGGCCCCACAGCTTGGGGTCGAGATCGTTGGGGATGAGCTGCCCCCCCTCGTCGTCGAGGTGGCGCAGCACGTCGTTGGCGCAGGCATAGTTGACCCGCACGTCCTTGCTCAACACGGCGATACCCTGGGCTGTGTTGATCCCCTCGGGCATGGCGATGCGTACCAGCTCGCCGCCGAAGGTCTGCACCATGGAGGGTGGCACCTCGATCCGCTCCAGCACGCGGGCCCCATATTCGGCGCAGAAGTCCTCGATGGAGCCCACGTTCTGGCCGGGCTTCATCTTGACCAGAACCTCGCCCTCCAGGTGCGGCGCCAGCTTGGGCGCAAGCGACATGGACTCGGCCTCGGTGGCCACCAGCATGGCTTGCAGGCGGGTGGTGTAGTTCGGTTTCCCCCCCAACTCCGCGGGTGCCAGAGCGCCAAGATCAACGCGATCTTGGGGCAGGGCTCCGCCTTCGGCAACACTTGCCGAACGCGGCCTGCTCAGGCTCGGACCCAGGCTTGCGACATCCCGGATGGTCACGGAATTGGCTCCTCGGTGGAATACGGTCCCGGGGCTTATCCTAGCTGCCCGGGGGGTCCGAGGGGTGAACTGCCTGTGAACATCTGTGGAAGAAACTCTTAAGGATTTTTTCAGGACAGATGTTTAGGTTTCCTAACAATGTGCTCGCAGGATCCTTGCGGGCTGGAAGGGTTCCCATGGCAGCTTCGGTTTTCCTCAACACCCGCTTCACTCAGGAGACGGCCGCGCGGCTGTGGAACGAGCACGCCAATCGAGCCCTGCTCTCGTTGGAGGACCCGCGCTTTCTGGCCCTGGCCCGCCACTTCTTGTTGGGCCAGCCGCTCTCGTGCGAGCCCCAGCAACTGCTCGGCAACGGCTGGAACGCCCTCAAGCCCACCGCCACGCAGGCCCGCTTCGTGCTGCTCGGACGCACCAGCCAGGAGCTGCGCTTCGTCTTCAGCTTCGACGACCAGCGCGCCATCCTCACTGCGGCCGGCCAGGTGACGGAAGAGCTGAGCCTCGACCCCGAGCGGCTCGAAGCGCTCGCCTGACTTACCGCTCT
>CAZWUN010000416.1:0-4464 GCA_964637145.1 uncultured Burkholderiales bacterium | reverse complement strand
GCCAGCGCTCGCCGCTGATCGGTCGGCCGAGCCAGCGCTCGGCCTCCTCACGCACGCGGGTGAACCAGGAAGTAGACCGGCTCCTCGGCCCCCAGCCCGCCCAGCTCTTGCCGGGCCAGCGAGAGCATCTGCTCGGCCGTGTTGAGCGAGGTCAGATCGACCACCTTGCGCCCCGCCAGGATGGATACCGGGGGCACCAACGCCCCCGCGTCGCCGTATGCGGTGTGGCGCTGAAGCACCCCCTGCAGACCGGTCTCGAGCCCGCTGCCGCGCCCCTCCTGCACCACCCCGCCGGGCACCTGCAGCTTGACGTTGCCCTTGCCGTCGGTGATCCAGAGCGTGATCTTCTTGCGCTTGAGCAGGTTGAACAGCACCTTCTCGGTGCGGGTGCTCTCGTAGAGATAGAAGAAGTCGGTCTGCCCCAGCTGGCGGTAGCTCTCCTCGCGCTGGGAGGCCTCCTTGAGGGTCTTGAGGCGCTCGTCTTCGCTGACCGACTGCTGCAGGAGGTCCTGGGCTACGAACTCCACCGAGCCGGTGGCGGTGGCCCGCACCAGGTTTTTCTGAGCGTCAACCTCTACAGTGACCTCGATGGTGGCCGGGTCGGCTCCCATGCGCGCGACCGCTTTCTCGGCCTCGGCCCGCAGGGCTGCCAGGTCGGCCTGGGAGGGGTTGAGGATGTTCTTCTCGATGGTTTCCTTGACCATGGCCAGGGCCGCCCCGATGGCCGAGATCACCTCGGCCCGGCGAGCGATCTCGAAGGGCAGACCCATTTTTTCGGCCACGAAGGGCACGATGGCGCCCGCTCCACCGCCACCGCCGATCAGCTTGACGGCGCGGTCTTTCATCTTGTAGTCGTCGAGCAGCTGGTGCAGGGTGGGCATCACCTTGGCGGCGGCCCGCTCGAGCACCTGGCGAGCCACCTCCTCGGGTGTGCCGCCCAGGTGGGTGGCCAGGGCCGCGAAGGCCGCCTGCACCGACTCGGGGTGACCGTAGCTGTAGTCGCCCGGCTTGATGTAGCCCAGCAGGTTGGCGGCACAGGTGGTGGTCACCGCGGCCCGTGCGCCGCTCAGCCCCTCCACCACGAGGTAGGGGGGATCGCCCGGCAGGGGCGTGACCTCGACCACCTTCAGGGGGCTGCCCAGCTCGTCCGGGGGCACGAAGGTGGCGTACTTGAAGCCGGCCAGGTGGGCGCTGCGCGGCCCCACGTCGGACTTGCTCACCATCGAGCCGCCGGCGATGCCCAGGGTGCGACTGTCCAGAGTCTTGAGGTAGGTCGGATGACCGCCCAACTGGGCCGATCGCTGGGCGGCGCGTCCGTCCTTCACCAGGCAGATATCGGTGGAGGTGCCCCCAACCTCCAGGAAGAGGGCGTCGGTGGCTCGCAGGAAGATCAGGGCGGCCGCGATGCCGGCGGCCGGGCCGCTCAACAGGGTCATCACCGGGCGCCGGCGCACCTCATCCAGGCTCATCACGCCGCCGTCCGAGCGCATCACCATGAGGGGAGCGGTGACGTTAAGCGAGCGCAGGCTCGAGCCGGTCATCTCGGCCGTCTGGATCATGCGGGGCAGGATGGAGGCGTTCAGCACCGCCGTGCGGGTGCGCACACGCAGGCCGTAGAGCCCGCTCATCTCGTGGGTGCCGCAGGCCGGCAGCCCGGCCCTGGCGGCGGCCGCCATGACCGCCAGCTCGCCGCTGGGGTCATCCACCGAGAAGCCCTCGGCGGCCACCACGGCGCAGTCTTTCAGGCTCTGCATGAGCTTTTCCAGGGTTTCGGCGAAGTTGGGCTCCTTGGGGTTGAGGAACTCGAGCCGGCTGGTCAGGTGCTTGCCCGGAGCGAGCTCGAGCGAGCCCACCTCCATGTCGCCCTTCGCCTTCATGCCCTCCAGGCCGCTGCCCAGGCCCACCGTCACCACGGGCGCCACGTCGCCTTCGAGCATGGCGTTGGTGGCCTGGGTGGTGGAGTGGGCCAGGAACACCACCCGGGCGTCTGCGGCCAGGCTCTGGCCCAGCTTGGTGTAGACGTCGATGATGCCGCGGGCCACCCCTTCGGAGGCGCTGTGGGTGGTGGGGTGGACGGCGTGGGCGATCACCTCCAGGCTGGAGTTGTCGATGGCCACGGCGTGGGTGAAGGTGCCCCCCACGTCGATGCCGACCCGGATGGCGCTCATCGGGCCATCACCCCGGCACCCATGACGGCGTAGAGCAAGGCCAGCAGCACGAAGCCCCAGACGAACGGGAGGGTGGTCTTGAGCAGCTTCTCGGTGGTGGTGTGGGTGAAGCTCGCGATCCAGACGTTGGCGGTGTTGGTCGGATCGCAGGTTCCCTGGATCTGGCCCACGGCCATGAAGGCGGCCATGATGGCCAGGGCCGGCAGCGGTCCCTGCCCATCGGCGAAGAGCAGGGCGATGAAGCCGGCCCCCAGCCCGTAGGTGTTGAAAGGACCTCGGTAGAGCGCCAGGGGGGCCAGGAGAGCAAAGAACAGGATGTAGGTGACCGGTCGGGTGGGAGCCACGGCCAGCACCAGCGGACCCATGATGGAGCGGGCGCTGTCATCGGAGAGGGCGGTCACGGTCATTCCGATGCCGATGAACAGGCCCAGCACCGGAGCCACGTCCTTCAGCCCCTCGAGGAAGGCGGCCGTCAGATTGGGGATCAGGCGCAGCGGCTCGGTGGTGAGGCAGCCGTAGAGGATGCCCACCAGGAAGGCGGGCAGCACGGGCCACTGGACCACCAGGATGAGCAGCACCGGCAGGATGGGGGTGAGCAGGCTCAGCAGGGGCACGTTCTGGGGTGGGGGAGCCTCCAGGGCGGCCCAGGCGAAGTTCTTGCGCTCGCGGAAGCCCTGGACCAGCAAGAAGGCGATCACCGTCAGGGCCATCAGCACGCCCATCCCGATGGCCACCGGGCGGATCTGATCCTCGCTGAGCTTGAGCACGTCCTTGAAGACGCCCCAGTTGGTGGCGTTGAACATACCTCCCAGGCTGACGGCAAAGAGCATGAGGCAGGAGGCGAAGTTGGCCGAGAGGCCGCTGCCGGTCAGGATGGGCAGGGCCAGCGAGCCCACCATCACCACCGCTCCCAGGCCGGTGAGCGAGCAGAAGGCGCCCGCCATGGCGGCCGTCATGAAAAAAGCCAGCAAGAGCTTGCGGTCGCCGGCGTACTCGGCGGCTACCCGCACGATGCGCTGGGCGATGCCCTGACGCATCACCACCTGAGACAGCACGGCCCCGAAGATGGCGAACATCATGGCTTCGGACAGCCGTTTGGTTCCGTCGCGCAGGATGCTGTCGAACATGAGCTTGCGAAAGCTGGGGTCTTCGGCGGTGGCGCCCGTCCAGGGCAGGCCGGCGGCCAGACCCGAGACCAGGCCGATCAGCAGGGCCATGAGGGGCAGGGCCAGCAGGGCCGGGATGCGCTTGGTCATCATCATCCCCGCCAGCACCAGGAAAATCAGCAAAATGAGCAGCCCGGCCAGCATGTTGCAGAAGATTATTCAAGTCGGCTCGAAAACCTTTCGAACAGCCGAGCTTACTCGTAGCGGGGGAAGCTGTCGTGAGGAGGGATGTCCCAGGTCTTGCGCCAGAGCGAGCCGGCGCCGTCCACGCGCAGGGTCTCGCCGTTGATGTAGGCGGCCGCGGGTGAGAGCAGGAAGACCACCGCCGCGGCAACCTCGCGTTCAGTGCCCATGCGCTGGGTGGGGGTGTCCCGTACCACCTGCTCGAGCACGCCCTGCACCTCGGCCGGGTAGTTTTTCAGGCCCGAGCTCTGGATGAGTCCGGGGGCCACGGCGTTGACCCGGATGCCGAGGGAAGCCCACTCCACGGCCAGGGTGCGCGTCAGGTTGACCACCCCGGCGCGGGCGGCGCCGGTGTGGGCCATGCCTGGGAAACCCCGCCACATCTCGGCCACGATGTTCACGATGGCCCTGGCTCCCGCTTTCTGGGCGGCCTGGCACATCAAGAAGGTGCCCGTCAGGTTGGTGTCGATCACGGCTCTCCAGCCTCTGGGCGAGATGGTCTCGGCCGGACTGAAGAACTGCCCACCGGCATTGTTGACCAGGGCGTGCACCGGGCCCTCGGCAAAGAGCGAGGCCACCTGGGCCTCGTCGCGGATGTCGGCCAGCTGGTAACTGGCCCGCTCACCCAGCTCGGCGCAGGTGGCCTGAAGTGGCTCTTCTCGGCGGGCGGCCAGCCTGACCCGCGCCCCCAGATCGACCAGCTCGCGGGCGATGGCCCGCCCGATGCCGGTGCCCCCTCCGGTGACGAGCACGGTCTGGCCTTCGAACAGGCCGGGTCGGAAGATGGATTCCACGCCGGACGACTTCGCAGCCTGCTTTCTGGCTTCCCGCCGGATGGTCAGGAGCAGCAGGTGGGGCTGCAGCAGCTCTGTTTGGCAGGCTTGCGCGCCCTTACGAAGCCAGAGAAGATTGCCCCGTCAAGCTCGGGGGAGAGGCTGGCCGGGTCG
>CAZWUN010000415.1:0-4469 GCA_964637145.1 uncultured Burkholderiales bacterium | reverse complement strand
ACCTTCTGGGGGCTGATGGCCTTCAAGAAGGATGCCTGGAAGACCAACCAGCGGATGAGCCGAGACTTCGAGGACTTTGCCGCGGCCGCCGCTCAGGCCATGCAAGAGAAGAAGGTCCCGAGCTGGCTCGAGACCCTCAAGAACGGGATGGAGGTGGGCAACATCAAGGTCAAGGCCTGTGGCATGACGGCCGATCTCTTCGGCCTGACCCTGGGCGACCTGGAGGACGTGGTCACCGAGGTGACCGGAGTGGCCAGCTTCGTCAACGAGAGCGAGGGCGGCCAGACCCTGTTCATCTGACCAGCAAGAAAGGGAGGCACAAGCCATGGCTGACTACACGATCGAAATCGAAAGAGACGCCCGCGGGAGCTTTTGCCCCGGTCCGCTGCTCGAGCTCGTGCGCATGGTGCGCGAGGCCCAGGTCGGCCAGGTGCTGGCCGTGATCTCCTCCGACGAGGGCAGCAAGAAAGACATCCCTGCCTGGATCGCCAAGGCCAAGCACGAATTTCTGGGAACAGAAGAGGTGGAAGGCGCCACCCGCTTCGTGTGCCGTAAAGCGCGATGAAGAACGTCGTGGTGGTTGGCGGTGGCCCCGGAGGCACCCTGGCGGCCAACCTGCTGGCCAAGAAGCTCAAGCCCTCGGAGGCCCGCATCACGCTGGTCTCCGAGAGCCCGCGCCACCTCTACCAACCTGGCTGGCTCTACGTTTCCTTCGGCTGGCTCGATCAGAGGGGCCTGAGCCGTCCCCTGCGCAGCCTGCTGAGAAAGCGGGTTCAGCTGGTGCTCGGCCGGGTGGATACCCTCGATCTGGAGGGGCGACAGCTGCGCCTCCACGACGGCACGAAGGTGGACTATGACTACCTGGTGCTGGCGCCTGGAGCGATGGTTACTCCCGAGGACGTGCCGGGACTTTCCGAGCATGGCGAGCACTGCTACACCGAGCAGGCTGCCCTGCGCCTCTGGAGCCGCCTGCAAGACTTTTCCGGCGGGCGGATCGTGGTCGGGGTGGGGGGTCTACCGCACAAGTGCCCCGTGGCACCGCTCGAGTTCACCTTCCTGCTGGAAGAGTTCCTGACCCGCCAGAACCTGCGCTCCAAAACCGAGATCGTCTACACCTACCCTATCGGGCGGGTGTTCTCCATCGAGTCGGTGGCCGAGCTGGCCGCTCCCCTGCTCGAGCAGCGAGGCATCGAGGTGGAGACCTTCTTCAACCTCGAGGAGGTGCAACCGGGCAAGGCCCTTTCGCTGGAGGGCACCGAGCTCGACTACGACATGCTGATCATGATCCCGCCCCACCGGGGGCCGGCCTTCCTGCAGGGCAGCCCCATCGCCGAGGCGCGCGGCTGGCTCAAGACCGATCGACACACCCTGCAAGTCCAGGGCACCGACAACCTCTGGGCCCTGGGCGACGTCACCGACCTGCCCATCAGCAAAGCCGGCAGCACGGCTCACTTCCAGGCCCCGGTGGTGGTGGACAGGCTGTGCGCCGCCCTGCGCGGCGAGGAATCGCAAGCCTCCTACGGAGGGCATGTCATGTGCTTCCTGGAGACCGGTTACAACCACGCTTCCCTGCTCGACTTCGACTACCAGCGCCCGCCCACGCCGGCCAAACCGAACGCCATCGTGCACTACCAGAAGATGGTGTTCAACAAGGCCTACTGGTATCTGGTGCCGACCGGAGTGATCTGACATGGCCGACGACGAAACGACCCCCGCGCCTCCTCCCCCGCCGCCCTCTCGCAAGAAGTGGGGCTGGGCGGTGCCCGTTCTGGTGGCCATCCTGGTCTTCTTGCTGTGGCCCAAAGAGCACCAGCAGTCAACCGTGGAGCAACCAGCCAGGGAGCGCTGGCAGGGGGCCACGGCCCGGGTGGAGGAGCGCGAGCTGCCCCGCGAGTTGGAGCTGACCGGCACCCTGACCTCGGTGCGCCAGGCCACCCTCTCCACCCGCCTGAGCGGGCGGCTGCTGGAGATGAGCGTGGAGGAGGGCGACCGGGTCAACGCCGGCCAGGTGGTGGCCCGGGTGGATACCTCCGATCTCGAGAGCCGTACCAGCCAGGCCCGGGCCGGCGAGGTGGTGGCCCAGGCCGGCACGGTGCAGGCCCTGGCCGCGGTGCGCACGGCCCAGAGCGGTCTGGAGCAGGCTCAAGCTCAGGTCAAGTCGCTCGAGTCGCAGCGGGGCGAGGTCAAGGCCCGGCTCGAGCTGGCCCGCACCGATCACCAGCGCCAGAGCTTCCTGGCCGCCGAGGGGGCCGTCTCGCAACAGGTGGCCGACCGGGCCAGAGCCGACTATGAAGTGGCCCGCTCGCAACAAGAGCAGCTCGAGGCCGGCCTGGTGCGCGCCCGGGCGGGCGTGGAAGCGGCCCGGGCCCAGCTCGAGGAGGCCCGCACCGGCATCTCCTCGAGCCAGGCGGTGGTCGAGCAGGCCCGGGCGGGCACCGAAGCGGTGGCCTCCAACTTGAGCTATGGCCTGGTCCAGGCCCCCTTCCCAGGGGTGGTCAGCCGCAAGTTCCTGCGCCAGGGCGAGCTGGCCACTCCAGGGGCGAGCATCGTGGAGATTCAAGACCTCTACCGCCTGCAGCTCGAGGTGAGCGTGCCCGAGGAGGCGCTGGAGGCGGTGCGTCCCGGCCAGACACTGGACCTCTCGGTAGGCCAGCAGCAACTGCGCGGGCGGGTGCGCCAGATCGTGCCGGCGGCCGATCCGGCCAGCCGCAGCTTCACGGTCAAGGTGGCCGTGGACAACCCCAAAGCGGAGCTGATCCCGGGCATGTACGGCAAACTGGGCCTCAAGACCGGCAAGCGCCAGGCGCTGCTGGTAGCCACAAAGGCGGTGACCCGGAGGGGCCAGTTGGAAGAGGTGAGAGTCATCGACCAGGAGGGCTATCCTGAGCTTCGGCTGATCAAGACCGGTCAGGCTCGAGGCGAGCAGGTGGAGGTGCTGTCGGGTCTCAACGCGGGCGAGACGGTGGCCCTGCCGTGAAACTCGGGTTTGCCGGTCACCTGGCGGCGCTCTTTGCCCGGTCCAAGCTGACCCCGCTGCTGCTGGTGCTGTCGCTGTTGTTGGGCGTGGGGGCCACCCTGGTGCTGCCCCGCGAGGAAGAGCCTCAGATCACCGTGCCCATGGCCGACGTGATGGTCAGCTTCCCGGGCGCCACCGCCCGCGAGGTGGAGCAGCGGGTGACCTACCCCATGGAGAAGCTGATCCGTGAGCTGGAGGGCGTGGAATACGTCTACTCGACCAGCCGTCCGGGCCAGTCGCTGGTGATCGTCCGCTTCAAGGTGGGCCTCAACCCCGAGGCCGCCACCGTACGCCTCTATAACAAGCTTTACTCCAACTTCGACCGCATTCCGCCGGGGGTCAGCCAGCCCCTGATCAAGTCCCGTTCCATCGACGACGTTCCCATTCTCACCCTGACCCTGCACTCGAAGAAGGCCACTGGCTTTGAGCTGCGCCAGATCGCCGCCCAGCTCGACGAGGAGCTCAAGCAGGTGGAGGACGTGTCCGAGATCACCCTGCTCGGGGGCCAGAGCCGGCAGGTCGAGATCCTGCTCACCCCTCAGAGGCTGGCAGCCTACAACCTGACCCCGGCGGCCATCGCTCAGGCCCTGCGCGGTTTCAACGTAGCCGCCCAGAGCGGGCAACTGGAGGGTCCTCTCAGCTTGAGCGTGCGCACGGGCGAGTTCCTGCGCAGCCTGGATGAGGTAGGCCAGGTGGTGGTGGCCGTCCACCAGGGACGCCCGGTCTTGCTCGGCCAGGTGGCCAGCCTGCGCGACGGCCCCCAGGAGCCTACCAGCTACGTCTTCTTCGGCACCCGCCAGGATCTCGAGGAGGCCGTCACCCTGGCCATCGCCAAGCGCCGCGGCGCCAATGCCATCGCCGTATCCCACCGGCTGATGGCCAGGCTCGAGGCCATCCGCCCGGGCCTTTTGCCCCCCGGAGTGGAGCTGACGGTCACCCGCGACTACGGCGAGACGGCTGCCGAGCGCTCCAACGAGTTGCTCGTTCACATGGGCATCGCGGTCGGCTCGGTCACGATCTTGATCGGCTTCACCCTGGGCAAGCGCGAGTCGCTGGTGGTGGCGGTGGCCATCCCGGTCACGCTGTCTTTGACCCTGGCCACCTTCGTGCTCTACGGCTTCACCCTCAACCGGGTCACCTTCTTCGCGCTGATCTTCTCCATCGGCATCCTGGTGGACGACGCCATCGTGGTGGTGGAGAACGTGGTGCGCCACCTGCGCATGCCCGAAAACGCCGGCCGCGATCGGCTGCAGGTCGTGCTGGAAGGGGTGGACGAGGTGGGCAATCCCACCGTGCTGGCCACCCTGACGGTGGTGGCCGCCATCCTCCCGATGGCCTTCGTGCGCGGCCTGATGGGCCCTTACATGCTGCCCATCCCGCTGGGTGCCTCGGCGGCCATGCTGTTCAGCATGCTGGTGGCCTTCACGGTGGTTCCCTGGGCCGCCCTGCGCCT
>CAZWUN010000414.1:0-4510 GCA_964637145.1 uncultured Burkholderiales bacterium | reverse complement strand
CCGAGAGCGCTTCGAGGAAGCGCTGAGCAACTTCCAGCTGGCCATCACCTTTGCCCCTCAGCATCCGGAGTACCGCGTCGGAATGGGCATGGCTCTGGCTGGAGCCGGCCAGCTCGAGCGGGCGGCAGCCACCTTCGCCGAGCTGATCAGGCTGCAGCCCACCAACGCCCAGGCCCACTACCACATGGGCCGGGTCCAGAGGAGCCAGGGCAACGAGAAGGGGGCCGAGGATAGCCTGATGCGCGCGGCCGACCTCGATCCCCGCGACCCTCGCGCCTGGCTGGCCCTGGGCCACCTGAAGCTGGGCCAGAAACGCTATCCTGAGGCGATTCAATTCCTCGAGTGCGCTCAAGGGCACCCCGAGGCTTGCCGACTGCTGGCCATGATGCTGGTGCGCCTGGATCGCCCGGCGGAAGCCGCCAGCTACGCCGAAAAAGCTCTGGCGGCCGACCCCAACTCCCCCCAGACCTGGTTCGACCTGGGCCTGGCCCACTACGCGCTCAAGCGCCCCGACCTGGCCGTGGCCGCTTTCGAGCGGGCCCGCGGCCTGGGCCATCCGGAGGCGGCCGACGTCTTGCGGCAACTGCGCTGAGGCCTCCGCTCCACACCAGGAACGCGAATTCAGCGCCGACACGACAAAAACGAAGAGCGCTTGTTCAGAACCCTGTCATCTTTGTTACAAAAAAGCAAGAAACCGGGGGTCCCGTGTTAACAGAACGCGTCATCAGTTAACACAATTGTAAAGTTTTTCACCTGCCCGAGCCGCTGCCCGACGGTCTATCATCGGGGTAACAACAGCGACAATCGGAGGTAGACAAGATGCTAGGTGGTGGAATCGGCAAACTGGCTGGTGGTCTTGGCAAGGGTCTGGGCAAAGGCGGCGGCCTGCTCGGCAAGCTCGGCGGCGGCAAGGGAGGCGGGCTCCTGAGCAAGCTGGGCGGAGGCAAGGAGGGTGGACTGCTCAGCAAGCTCGGTGGCGCCGGCAAGGACGGCGGGGGCCTGCTGGGCAAAGTGGGCGAAGCCGCCAAGGGCGCCTGCGGGGCTGGAGGCTGCGGCGGCGCCGGGGGAGCCGGCGGTGGCGGCGGCCTGGGCGGGGTCATGGACACCGTCAAGGGGATCGTGGATCAGTTCGCCGGCTCGGGCGAAGCCCAGGGGGCCGGGGGTGGTGACCAGGGCGGACAGGACGCCGGCACCGAGCAGATGATCGCGGCCCTGCTCCAGAACCTCATGGCCGGTGGCGGCGGCGGCTGCGCCGGCGGAGTGTGCCCTCCCCGCTAAAAGTTTGGGAACCCTCGCTCCTCTTGGCGCGAGAGGTGAGCTCACGACAAGACAGGTTTTAGCCCGCTCGCTCAAAGCGGGCAATTTTTTTGGAATGGTTGTCTCATCCTAGCCAAAACCTCTCAGCACTTGACAGGGCAGAGCTCGCTGGAGCGGCCTCGAAAACGACTGTAGACGCTCTCGACCCACTGGAAACCCGGGCGATGGGCAATCGACTCGCGTAGCTCCACCAGGGTCGGGGGCCAGGGGTGCGGCAGGGGGTAAGAAAACTCGGGCGGTCGGATCAGCGCCGTCATCACCGCCGCCGCCGTCAGGTCCGCCACGCTGAAGCAGCCTCCCAGGTGGAAGCCGTCCCCGGCCGTATCCCGCTCCAGGCGGTCAAAATAGCCCCCCAGAGCCTGGCGCGCCTTCTCCAGCGGCTCGGGCTGAATCTGCATGTTGGAGCGAAAGAGCGGGCGCATCACCGGCCAGCAGGCCCTCCAGACCAGTCGGGTCGCCGTCCCGAAGCCATCGGTGGCGAGCCTCGCGCAGGCTGTCGAGTCCGAGAAGTAGGTGGACCAGAACAGCCGGCGCACGGTCGGGGCCACCTCTTCGTCATAGTAATCCTCGATGGCCAGCGCCCGCTCGCGCAGATCGGGGTCGGCCGGGTACAGGGCGGGCTCTGGGTGCAGTCGCTCCAACTCGGCCAGGATGGCCGTCGAGTCGCTGATGGCCTTCCCTCCCAGCTTCAGGATCGGCAGCGTGCGCCTGCCGGTGAGCAGCAGAGCGTGGGGCAGATGAAAGCCGGGTGGCAGGGCCCTCCGCCGGTGCGGGATGCCTTTGTAATCCAGCGCCCAGCGGACTTTCTCGCTGTAGTGGGCTACCCGAAAGTGATAGAGCGTGGGCGCATTCATGTGAACACTGTTCACTTTAGTCGAGAATCCCGACCGCTGTCAAGGGCTGACACGCCGCCAGGCCGTCTACGGTCCGGCGCGCTCGAATTCTGAACGGGTCAAGGCGCGGGACTGTCGTTGCAGTCCCTCGCATTGACAGTGCTATGAATTCACAACAGGTTGAACTTCGTCGCATCGCCCGTGCCACTTCACTTTGGGAACGTTTCGAAACGCACGTTACCTGGCACGGTCAATGCGACGAAGTTTTAGCGACGCCGTCCACCACCCACGCGGCCAGCGCCATAGCCGGGATACCAGTAGCCGCCGGTATCGTAGTAGAACCCGCCCTCCATCCACTGCCAGGTTCCGGGATACATCTGCTCGATCTGCTTCTGCTCTTGCGGGCTCAGGTCGCGCCAGGCCGAGAGGGCCATGCGCTGGGTGTCGGTGGAGCCGATCAGGTCGCCCGAATCGGTCGCCTTCCGGTAGCGCTCCAGGCTGTCGATCATGCGCTTCATGGACTGGCTGACCGTGGGGACCTTGGGCTGGGCGGTCGCCGCCGGCCGAGCCCACTGCTGCACCATCTCCTGGTTGGCGCTCTGGCGGCCCAGCGTGACCACCTGCTGGGCCAGCTGGTTGATGCACTGGCTGGACAGCTTGTCGGCCATGGGAACAAGCTGCTGATCGTTGGGGTAGCTGCCGGCCGGAGTGCTGCGCACCACCGAGATCGGCTCATCCACGACCACCTTCCGATCGTCGGCCCGGTAGCCCCACATCCGGGCCGCACCCGCGATGCTGAGCACGCTGTCGGCTCCACTGACGAGCTCGGGCGTGAAACGAAGGCTGAGCCACACGGCGAACTTGGCATCGTAAGCGGCGCACAGCCGGGCGGCCTCCTCGACGCTGGGGGGCTGAGTGCCCCCTGCGTAGTGCATTCCGCTCAGGTCGGCCTCACGAGCCACGATGACGTTTGCCTTGGGGGCGATCTTGCGGGCCTGGTTGATGAGGGCCTGGGTGAACTCTTTTTCGGAGCGGGGCTTGTACTCACCCTGAATCAGAACCGGAAAGAGCAGAACCTTGTTGCCCTCCCCCCGGGCCGTAGGGGAATCGACCGCCAGCAGGGTGAGTAGAGCGAGTGCCACGAATCCGAGCCAGAGACGCTTCACGGGAACCTCCTTGCGCGCGGGAGCCTGCGGCCCCGGTCGGCCCTGTGGGCCGGTTTCGCGCCTCGGCCGTTCGGAAGAACCTGGAAGGCTCCTCCCCTGAGCGGTCGCGAAGACTCGGCCCGAACAGATCCACCTGGAGACACGCCAATGCCCAGATCCACAGTTCCAAGAAGCGGTCGGAGCTTTCCGACCGGAGCCACCCTGACCGCGCAGGGCGCCAACTTCTCGGTCTACGCCCGCGGAGCCACGGGCATGGAGTTGCTCCTCTTCGATCGGGTGAACGATCGTCGGCCGGCGCGGGTCCTCTCGCTCGATCCACGTGCGCACCGCACCTACCACTACTGGCACGTGGAGGTGCCCGGCCTGATTCCCGGCCAGCTCTACGCCTTCCGGGCCCAGGGGCCCGACAGCCTGGGCTATGAGCCGCAGAAGATCTTGATCGACCCCTATGGCCGGGGCGTGGCCGTCCCGGCCGCCTACGATCGCGTGGCGGCGTCCCTCCCCGGGGACAACTCGGCGACCGCCATGAAGAGCGTGCTGGTCGACCGACGTGCCGCCTACGACTGGGAGGGAGACGCTCCTCTGGGCATTCCCTTCTCCAAGACGGTCATCTACGAAATGCACGTGGGAGGGTTCACCCGCCATCCCAATTCGGGCGTGCCGGCCGAGCGGCGCGGGACCTACCTGGGAGTGATCGACAAGATCCCTTATCTCAAACAACTGGGCGTGACCGCCGTGGAGCTGTTGCCCGTTTTCCACTTCGACCCTCAGGCCGCGCCGGCGGGTCGGCCCAACTACTGGGGCTACCAGCCCGTCTCGTTCTTCGCGGCTCACCCCGGTTACAGCAAAGGCGACCCCGGTCAGGATTTTCGGGCCATGGTCAAGGCTCTCCACAAAGCCGGCATCGAGGTTCTGTTGGACGTGGTCTACAACCACACCGCCGAGATCGGCGAGGACGGTCCCACCTTCTGCTTCAAGGGGCTGGATCGAGACACGTACTACCTGACCGACCCCTCGGGCAAGTTGCTCGACTTCACCGGCTGCGGCAACACCATGAACGGCAACCACGCCGTGGTCCGCCGCCTGATCCTCGACAGCCTGCGCTTCTGGGTGCAGGAGATGCACGTGGACGGCTTCCGATTCGACCTGGCCTCCATCCTGGCCCGCGACTCCACGGGCAAACCGCTGGAGAAT
>CAZWUN010000413.1:0-4512 GCA_964637145.1 uncultured Burkholderiales bacterium | reverse complement strand
GCCTGGCTGTGCGACGGTCTGGAGCGCAACCAGGTGGACGAAGAGGTGCTGGCTCGTCTGGAAGAGAGAGACGGCCTCTTTCCGGAGCTCGACCCGGAAGACTTTCAGGGGGGACTCGGAAGCGGCCAGGAGGAAGGATGAGGGCATGGAACGCCGACAAGAGCTGCTGAAAGGCCTGCGGGAGCTGCAGAACGTCTCGGTGGAGATGGACCAGCTGGCCCGGCGGGCTCAGGATGAGCGCACTTCCGAGCTGGGCGCCGAGCTGGTGCGGGTGGTGGGCCGCTGGGTGGGGCTGGTGGAGGGCTTCGTGCAGCACTGCCCCCCGGGCCCGAAGCTCCAGGCTTATCAGCAGGCCACCCGGGGCCTGGAGAACCTGTTGCACAAGCTTGACACACTCCAGGATGCGGACGAGATCCGCAAGCTGGAGAACGAGTTCCCTCCCGCCGTCGACATCTGGAGCGATGCTCTGACCGAGGTGATTCAGGAGGTTCTGGCGGGCACCGCGGCGTGAGGGTCGCGGCCATCCAACTCAGCTCCAATGCCGACCGGGAGCGCAACCTGGGGGTGGCCGGCGAACTGGTGACCGAGGCGGCCGCTCGTGGAGCCCGCCTGGTGGTGCTCCCCGAGGTGTTCAATCGGCGCGGCTCCAAGGAAGTTCAGCTGCAGCACCAGGAGGGCCTGGAGGGCCCCACCGTGGCCTGGATGGCCGAGACCGCCCGCAAGCACAATGTATGGCTCCTGGGCGGCAGCTTCATGGAACGGCGCGAGGAGCACGCCCCTCGGGGCAGCAACAGCTCATTGCTGTTCGGGCCCGACGGGTTTCGGGTGGCTCATTACCGCAAGGTCCACCTGTTTGACGTGGAGGTGCACGGGGTCAGCACCCGCGAGTCGGACGCCATGGTGGCGGGAGAGCAGGCGGTGCTGGCCAGCGTCGAGGGCCTCCAACTGGGAATGACCATCTGCTACGACCTGCGCTTTCCCGAGCTCTATCGCGCGCTCACTCTGGCCGGAGCGCGAGTGATCGCGGTGCCGGCCGCCTTCACCGAGCGCACCGGGCGCGATCACTGGGAGGTCCTTCTGCGGGCGCGGGCCATCGAGAATCAGGTCTTCATCATCGCTCCCAACCAGCTTGGCCCCGCCGAGGGGACCCAGACCTGCTATGGCCGCTCGCTCATCATCGATCCATGGGGCATCGTGCTCTCTCAGGCTCCCGACCGCGAGTGCTGCATCCTGGCCGACCTCGATTTTGCGGCCCAGGACGCCGTGCGAGCCGGCCTCCCCTGCCTCGAGCACCGCCGCGAGGTCGCTTACAGGCTTTAGATTTCAGAATTCTTTCAGGGCCCGGGTGCAGAATCCGAATGGTCGTCGTCAAACCAGGCAGCTCTCGTGAATCTTCACGAGAGTTTGCTGTTTCAAAAGTGTAAACCAAGCCCCAAGCAGCCTGAAACGAACGCATTGCAGCTTGTTTCCCGCCACCTCCCCCTCCATAATGGGGAAGCTAAATCCCCCGATGAGGTTTATTGGTGGCACATCCTAGAAAGCGTCTGGCCCGGTTCCGAACGGCGGTTGTGACCGCGGCGGTTCTGTTTGCCGTCTGGCAGGTGCTCGACCCGGCCTTCGCCATCCCCCAGACCCGAGTGCCCCTGTGGGGGGCCCTGGTGCTGGTGGTGCTCACGGTGGGAGCCGAGTTGTGGGTGCTCAGAATGCCCCGCTACGGCTCGGTCACGCTCTCGGATTCCACCCTGTATGCCTCCATGGTGCTCTACTCGCCCCAGATCACGCTGGGGCTGGTGCTGACCAGCAAGCTGGTGCGCTTCGTGCGCGAACGCCTCGAGCGCCCGGTGCGCGTGGGCTTCATTCTCTACAGTGTCTCCCAGTCGGTGCTCAGCTTCGGGCTGGCCAGCTGTCTCTACTCTCGCCTGGCCACGCCGGGCGTGGTGCTCAGCCTGCGCAACCTGGCTTGCCTGGTGCTGGCCGTGTGTGCCGTGTTCGGAGTGCAGGCCCTGGTCATCTCGCTGCACCAGTGGCTCTACCAGCGTGGAATCGGGCGCTGGACCACCCGCATCAACTGGCAGCGCCTGCGCCTGGCCTTCCTGGCCCAGGCCCCGCTGGGTCTGCTGCTGGCCATCGGTTTTGCCCTCAAGCCCGCAGCCGTGCTGCTGCTGGTGGGCCCACTGGCCATTACCTGCTCGTCTCTCAAGCGTTACACCGACACCCTGCGCGAGGCCCGCGAAGTGATCGAGAACCTGGCTCAAGCCGTGGAGAAGCGCGATCCCCACACCACCGGCCATTCGCTGCGGGTGGCCGAGTATGCCGAGGACATCGCCCGCGAGATGGGGCTGAGCGAGAAGGTGGTGGCCCGCGTGGCCACCGCGGGTCGCCTGCACGACCTGGGCAAGATCTCGGTGGGAGATGACATCTTACTCAAGATCGACCAGCTCACCGGGGAAGAGTACGAGGCCATCAAGCGTTATCCGGCCGTGGGAGCCGAGGTCGCCTCCAAGCTCTCGCTCTCGCGCGAAGAGGCGGAATACATCCGCTATCACCACGAGTGGTTCGACGGCAATGGCTATCCCAGCGGCCTGAAGGGCAACGAGATCCCTCTCGGCGCCCGCATTCTGGCCGTGGCCGAGGCCTTCGACTCCATGACCACCCCGCGCTCGTATCGTCCCGCCTTTAGCCAGGAAGAAGCCTGGGTGCGGCTGGAGGCGGGCAAGGGGCTGCAGTTCGATCCAAATGTTGTCAATGCACTCTACGTCGCCTGGCTCAAGGGACGCCGCTCGGCCGAAGGCTCGCGGCCCTCTCTGCGCCTGGTGGGGGCAACTCGTTAAAGGAGACCTGGACATGTCTTTGCTGATCAACGGTTTTCTCATGACCAGCTGCGGAGGCGGCTCGCGCCCGCCTGCCCGGCCGGCCGCCGAGGAGCACGAGCCCCCGATCCATGTGGATCCCAACGAGGCCCCACCGCCTCCGGATGAGGAGGACCCCGACTATGGAAAGAAAGGCGGACCGGGTGCGGGCGGCGGTTATCTGGTGCCCCCCACGGAGGATACCGTAAGCCTTTCCGACGCGGCCCGGAGCAAGAAGTAGCCGTGCGCCGCGAGATCCTGGTCTATCTCGGGATGTGGGCGCTGGGCCTGGCGGCTGCCTGGCAGGCCTGGGCCGAGGTTGGAGCTTTCACGCTGCCGGCCGCCCTGCTGGCGGTGGGCGCCTTCATGGCGCTCTTCAAGCGGGTGCGACTCTCGAGCCAGGATTACTTCGCCTATTACAGCCTGGACGATGTGCCGCTCTACGCGGTGCTGTTCCTCTTCGGCACCCCCCTGACGGTGGTGGTGGCCCTGCTGGCCAAGCTTGCCTATGAGTCGGTGGAGCTGGCCCGGGCCCTGCAGCGTCATCCTGAGCGCGTCACCCCGTTGCTGGTGCTGTACCGGTTTTCCAATGCCCCGGCGCTGGCGCTGTCGTGGTATGCCGGGGGCCAGGTTTACGCCTGGATCAACGCCGGCAGTCCGCTGCTGGAGAGCGCGCGCAACCTGCTGGCCCTGCTGGCCACAGCCCTGGTTTTCTTTCTGGTGGCCTTCCTGCTTAACGGCCTGTTGGTCAACTCCCGCCGCCAGGGCAGCCTGGCTGAGTTTTGGAACGAGCTGCGCCAGGACCTCAATCAAGTGCGGGTCCAGGTTTTGATGCTGGCTCCCCTGGGCGCCCTGCTGGCGCTTTTTGTCACCTTCGAGCCGCTGGCGGCGTTGCTTCTGGTCGTGCCCGTCTACTTGATGCACGTGGCGCTGGACGCGCGATACAAGCTGGTGCGCGAGGCCCAGAACACCATCCAGGCCATGGCCCAGTATCTGGACGAGCGCGACCACTATACGGCCGGCCACTCTCAGCGGGTGTCCGGTTATGCCGCTCAGGTCGCCCGCGAGCTGTCGCTCTCTTCCCAGGAGGTGGATCGCGTGCGGCGAGCCGGGTTGATCCACGACATCGGAAAGATTGACATCCCCGATGCGGTGCTGCGCAAGCCCGGAGCCCTGACCCAGGACGAGCGCGCCATCATGCGCACTCATACCGACCGGGCCGCAGAGCTGGGAAAAAAATTGGTGGCCCTCAAGCAGGACCTGCCGTTCTATGAGGCCGCCTATCACCACGAGACCTACGATGGTCTGGGTTCCGTCTTCGGCCTCAAGGGCGAGCAGATCCCCTTGCTGGCTCGCATTCTGGCGGTGGTGGACGCCTACGACGCCATGACCAGCGATCGGCCCTACCGGGCCGGCATGGCCACCGAGGAAGCGGTCGAGCGGTTGGTGCGCTCGCGCGGCAGCCAGCACGATCCCCGGGTGGTGGACGCCTTCGTGCGGGCCTTCCGCTCGGGGGCCATCGCCGGGGTCAAGCGCGAGTGGGAGCGTGAAGAGAACGAGCGCAAGCGCTTCGCGGCGCGCTCCGAGACCCTATTGTCAATGGCCGCAGGTTCGTGCTAAACTGAGCCACACTTGCGCCGGTAGCTCAATGGATAGAGCGTCG
>CAZWUN010000412.1:0-4546 GCA_964637145.1 uncultured Burkholderiales bacterium | reverse complement strand
TTCTGGCCGTGGTGGTGATGGCCAGCCTGGTGCTGGCGGCGGTGCTGGTGCACAATCGCTGGGCGGCCGTGCTGGCCCTCCCCTCCATCATCTTCCCGATTCTCTTCCTGGCTGACCTGAAGTACATCCTGTACACCTACGGGCACAGCATCGATCCCCATTCGGCCCTGGGCCAGGCCATCAAGCCGTTCACCCCGCCCATCCTGGGCGAGGGCAAGATCGGCCAGTTCGTCACCCTGGCCGAGTGGGGGCCTGGCCTCTACCTGACCATGGCCGCCTCGGTGCTGGTCATCATCGGACTCTATCTCCACCGGCGCGCCTATCGAGCCGTGTCGGAAGCCCGCAAGCGGGTGAACGCGAAGTGAGGACCTTCCTGCTCATCCTCTGTCTCCTGACGCCTGCCTGGGCCGAGCCCCGGCTGGTGCGCAGCGAGACGGAGCTGCGCCAGGCTCTCGAGACCTCTGACCACGTCGTGGTGCTGCCCGGTCACTACCGCGGCCAGTTCGTGGTGGATCGGAGCCTGCTGCTCGAAGGTCGGGACATGCCCGTGCTGGATGGGGGAGGGAAGGGCACCGTTCTGACCGTGAATGCGCCCGACGTCACCGTGCGTGGCTTCGAGCTCCGAGGGAGCGGCATCGAGCCCGAGCAGGACCATTCCGGGATCACGCTCAACGGCAAGCGCGCGCTGGTCGAGCAGAACGTCTTTCGGGACGTGCTCTTCGGGGTGGTGGTTTCGCGGGCCGACAACTCCATCGTGCGCGCCAACGACATCCAGAGCAAGCCCGAGTTCGAGCTGGGCCGCCGTGGCGACGGAATCCGAGTGTGGTACAGCCAGGGCGTGGTGCTCGAGGACAACCGGGCCCGCGATTGCCGGGACCTGGTGGCCTGGTACTCCTCCGACATCACCTTCCAGCGAAACCACGTCTCCAACGGCCGCTACGGGGTGCACTTCATGTATTGCGATCGCAGCCGGGTGGAAGCCAACGTGCTGGAGCGCAATTCGGTGGGCATCTACACGATGTACTCGCGTCAGGTCGACCTGAAGGACAATCGCGTCACGGGTTGCCGGGGTGCCTCGGGCTACGCGCTCGGCTTCAAGGACGCCGACGATGTGACCGCCACCGGAAACGTGCTGGTGGACAGCAAGGTGGGCCTCTTTCTCGACAGCACCCCCACCCTGCCCGGCGCCTACTGCCGCTTCACCGGCAACGTGCTGGCCTTCAACGATGCCGGGGTGGCCCTGTTCCCCTCGGTCAAGGGAGCCGAGCTGACCGGCAACTCGTTCTACGAGAATGCCGAGCAGGTCCGTCTCGAGGGAGGCGGCCAACAGCAGGGCAACAACTTCGAAGGCAATTACTGGAGCGACTACACCGGTTGCGACCTGGACGGAGACGGTCGAGGCGATCAGCCCTATCGCTCCCAGAAACTGTTCGAGAGCCTGGCCGCTCGTGACCCGGCCCTGCGCCTGTTCCAGGGCACGCTGGTGCAGTCCGCTCTGGACAGTGCGGCTCGCCTCTTTCCGCTGGTGGCCCCCCAGCCCAAGCTGGAGGATCCTTCGCCCAGCCTGACGCCCCCGGCTCTGCCGCCCCCGGCCCCGGCGCGCCCCACCCCTCTGGGTTGGGCATGGCCGGCCCTCGCCCTGCTGGCCCTGGCGGCTCTCCGGCTACGGGTCAGGCCCAAGTCATCCCCCCGGGAGGTATCCCCCATGAATGCCGTTTTGAAACTGGAGAAAGTCACCAAGAAATTCGGCCGCCTGGCGGCCGTGGACGAGGTCTCGCTCCAGGTCGAGCCGGGTCAGGCGGTCGCCCTGTGGGGCGCCAACGGAGCCGGCAAGACGACCCTCATGCGCTGCCTGCTGGGCTTGCTCTCCTGTGAGGGCAGTCTCTCCATCGGGGGCTACGACGCCCAGCGCCAGGGGAAGAAGGCCCGGGGCCTGCTGGGCTACGTGCCCCAGGAGCTCAGCTTTCACGACGACCTGAGCGTGGCCGAGACGCTGGCCCTCTATGCCACCCTGCGCGGTGTGAGCGATCCCGGCCAGGCGCTGGCCCGGGTCGGGCTGGCTCATTGTCCCGAGCGCAAGGTCGGGCAGCTGTCGGGCGGCATGAAGCAACGCCTGGCGCTGGCCCTGGCTCTGCTGGGCGACCCGCCCCTGCTGCTACTGGACGAGCCAACCTCCAACCTCGACCTGCAGGGCCGCCAGGAGTTCTTGCACCTCTTGGGAGAGTTGCGTTCGCAGGGGAAGACGATGCTGTTCACCAGCCATCGCCTGGACGAGGTGCTGGCCCTGGCCGACCGGGTGGTGGTGCTGGAGCAGGGCAAGGTGACCCTGAACGCCACGCCAAGCGAGCTGGTGGGGACTCGCGGCTGGCAGACGGTGATGAAGCTGCGCATCGCCTCCGACAGCCTGGAGCAGGCGGTCGAGTTGCTGGTGCGGTCGGGATTCGCGGCCTCGCGCAACGGCAGCGGAGTGTGGGTGGAGGTGCCGGGGGATCGCAAGGCGTCCCCCATCCAGACTCTGGCCCGGGCAGGGATCGTGGTCACGGACTTTGAGATGTAGGAGCAGGCTATGGACAAGAACATCATGCTGGCCATCGCGGCCAAGGAGATCAAGGACGCCACCCGCAACCGCTGGTTCTGGCTCTATACCGCCGCCTTCGCCCTGCTCAGCTCGGCTCTGGCGGCCACCGCCCTGTTGGGCTCGGGTTTCGGGGGCCTGGCGGGCTTCGGTCGCACCACCGCCAGCATGATCAACCTGGTGCTGCTGATCGTTCCCCTGATGGGCCTGACGGCCGGCACCCTGAGCATGGCTGGCGAGCGGGAGCGGGGTACGCTTGCCTACCTGCTGGCCCAGCCGGTGAGCCGTTTCGAGGTGTACTGGGGCAAGTTCGCCGGTCAGGTGGTGGCCCTGGTGAGCAGCCTGCTGCTGGGATTTGCCCTCAGCGGCAGCCTGGTGGCCTGGAAGGGAGGGGCGGCCCAGAGCAACCTCTATCTCACCCTGCTGGCTCTCAGCGCCCTGTTGGCGGTGGCCAGCCTGGGTCTGGGTTTCCTGATCTCGGTGCTGGTGCGCCGGGCCTCGGCGGCCTTCGCAGTCTCGGTGGTGGTGTGGTTGTCGCTCGCCTTCCTGGCCGATCTGACCTTGCTCGGCATGGCCTCGGGGATGCGTCTGGGAGCCCAGCAGCTTTTTCACCTGAGCCTGCTCAACCCGCTGGAGGCCTTCCGAATGGCCAGCGTCTTCTCGCTACGCTCCAGCCTCGATTCGCTGGGCCCGGCCGGGCTCTACGCCACCCGCACCTACGGCTCGGCTACTCTGGCCCTGTTCATGGGGGCGCTGGCCCTCTGGGCCTGTCTGCCCGCCACTCTGTCCTACGCGGTGTTTCGGCGCCGCAGCATCCTGTGAGGTGAATGACCATGAAGAAGCTCTTGCTGATGGCGCTGTTGTTGAGCGGCTGCGCGGCCGAGCCGGCGGTCGGCCCGCCCGAGATCCGCTACGGGCAGGATGAATGCTCCCGCTGCCGCATGATCATCGACCAGCCCAAGTTCGCGGCTGCCACTCGCCTGGGCGAGGAGGTTCGCGTGCTGGATGACCTGGGAGAGCTGTTCGAGCCCCCCGGCCTTCGGCCGGGTGAGCTGGCCTGGGTGCACGACGCCGAGAGCCAGCAGTGGGTCGACGCTCGCTCGGCCTACTACGTCCGTTGTGAGGGGCTAAAAACCCCTATGGGATACCGGTTCCTGGCGACCGGCTCGGCCCCCCAGGCCGAACTCCTGGCCGCCCGCTACCGGGGAAGAATCCTCCGCTTCGAGCAAGCTCGAACGGAAATCGAAGGAGAAAGTCAGTGAAACACACGCTCATCTTGTCGCTGCTGGCCGCCTCATTGGCGGCGGCAGGGTGCTCGAGCCCGCCAAGCTCGACCGACACTACCTCGACCCCGACCGCGACGGGCACCACCGCCGCAACCTCCAGCCCGCCCCCGGCGGCCATGACGGCAGGCGACGCAGCCAAAGGGAAGACCGCCTACGACGGCACCTGCAGTGCCTGCCACGGCCCTGACGGCAAAGGAGTCGAAGGCCTGGGCAAGCCGCTGGTGGGCAGCGCCATGTTGGGGTTGAAGGATGAGGACCTGGTGGCCTTCATCGTCAAGGGCCGCCCTCCCACTGACACCGCCAACACCACCGGGATCGACATGCCGCCTCGGGGCGGCAACCCGGCCCTGACCGATCAGGACCTGGCCGACGTGGTGGCATATATGCGCACGCTGAAGTAGTCTTTTCAGGACGTGGCCGAGGATGGCACGCTGGTGGCCCGGACGGGGGGCGGGCCATCGCTGGCGTTCCGCCGTGGCCTCAACTCGCTGCCGGCAGGAGTTCTCCGCCTGGCAGATAACCGCATTTCGATTTTGCTTGCCCGGGGGTGGTCGACCTTGACTCCCACTAGGAGCGCAGCCGGAAACCCCCTTGACACGATTTTCCGGCAGCGCGACGCCCAACCGATTGTGCCAGGAGCCCGGCCGCCTACAGCATCTTGTGGTGGCGGAGGTTCCCTCCGACA
>CAZWUN010000411.1:0-4555 GCA_964637145.1 uncultured Burkholderiales bacterium | reverse complement strand
TCAATGAGAGAGCCGAACATATGCTCTAAATTTATACCGGCGGTATCGAAACTCTGCTCGTTCGAGCACTCGACCTGGGCGCCTCCATCCCAGGACTGTCGCGATTTGTCCTCAGTACATGACGAAGACGCCGACGAGCGGCGTCTTCGTGGTCTCAGGCGGTCTCTTCCTTACCGTCTGAGCCGGTCCGTTCTCGCGTCAGACTCTACTGGGGGGCATCCGAGGGGGAGGCGTCAGGCGAGGCAGCCGCGTCGGGGGACGCGCTGGCGTCGGGCGAAGCCGCGGCGTCGGGCGAAGCCGAAGCGTCAGGACTGGGGGAGGTTGCGGTTCCGCCCGTGGTGGCGGCACCACCCGTGGTTCCGCCGCCCGTGGTGGTGGTGGTACCGGTCGTCGTTCCGGTGCCGGCCGGCTCGGGCGGGGCGCCACAGCCGGTCAAAAACAGAGTGCCGCTAGACAGCGTGACCAGCAAGGCCATCGCAAGGAACTTCTTCATCTTGTTCTCCTTCTACCTTACAAGAATATTTTTGCAGGCGCTAGGCCCGGGGTATTTTGCCACAAACCCGACATCCCTGCAAGTCACCGAGATCGGACCGAGAAGAAGATACTTCAAACTTTTCCCAAACCCTGCAGAATATTTGAACCATTTTCGGAGGAACCGGCTGGCCCGGGAGGAATCCCTCTGGCAACGTGCACCCCATAGCCTTTTCCATCGGAAGCCTGCAGATTCACTGGTATGGCATCACCCTCTCGGCCGCCATGGCCCTGGGCGTGGCGCTATTCCACTGGGTTGGAGTGCGGCGCGGCTACCACGCTGATTTTCTGGCCGACGTCAGCCTGTGGATGCTGGTGGGGGGCATCCTGGGGGCCCGCATCGACTCGGCCCTGCACGGCCTCGACCGCTTTGCGCAGAATCCCTTCTGGATCCTCAACCTCCGCGAAGGAGGCTTCGCCATCCACGGGGCCATCTTCGGGGGGATGCTGGGCAACATCTTGCGCTTTCGAAAGAGCGGTTATCCCCTGCTCGAGGGGCTGGACATGGCCCTGGCCATCCTGCTGCCCCCCATGGCCCTGGGCCGGGTGGGCTGTTTGCTGCAAGGTTGCTGCGTGGGCAAGATCACCGAATCGGCCTGGGGCATCACCTACCCCGGCACGACGGTGGCTCGCTACCCGGTCCAGATGTTCGAGGCGGGCCTCGACCTTCTTTTCTGGCCGCTGGTGCTGCTGGTCTTCTTCCGTTCCGCCCGCCAGGGCCAGACGGTCTGCGCCATGCTGGCCACCTACTCGTTCATCCGCTTCACGGCCGAGTTCTTCCGGGAGACTCCCATGTGGGGTCCCCTGACCCGTGAGCAGTGGGGCTCGGTCAGCATTTTTGCCGTGGCCATCCTGGCTCTGCTCCTCTACAAGGGCCCGCCGCGCTACAAGCCAGCGGAGGGAGGCGACGAGCCGCCCCGAAATCCTTCCAAGAAGAAGAAAGGGAGGTCCTGAACCATGCAAGTGATGGACAGCCTCAACTATCCCCTCAAGGACGCCAACTGGCCCGCCAAGGTCGGCATCGGGACGCTGTTCTCGCTCCTGAGCGTGGCCCTCATCGGGTCGATCCTGAATGCGGGCTACTCCATCAAAGTGATGCGTAGCGCCGCCGAGGGCGAGAAGAAACTGCCCGAGTGGGACAACTGGGGCGAGCTGCTCTTCCAGGGCCTGATCCTGATGCTGGTGTCCCTGGTGGTCTTCTTGATCCCCACTTCGATGGTCCTGTTTGCCTTTGGCTCGGTGCTCTGGGGCATCGTGGCCGGCGGGGCGCACGAATCGGCCGGACACTTCGCGGCCGGCGCCGGCATCGGCCTGGTGGTTGGCGGAGCCGGGGTGCTCTTCATGCTGGTGGCCTGCTTCTTCTTCCCGATGATGGGCCTGCGGGTGGCCGTTCATCGCAGCTTTGGAGCCGCCTTCGACGTGGGGGCGGTGATGCGCGACATCATGCGCATCTTCCCCGAGTACCTGGTGATGTTGCTGGTGCTGGCCGGGCTCTACTTCCTGGCCGGGATGGTGCTGGGGATGCTCTCCTTCATCCCCTTCCTGCCCCAGCTCGCGCTGCTGGGAGTGAGCTTCTACCTGATGCTGGTCAGCTCGCACACCCTGGGCACGCTGTATCGCACCCGCCTGGCGCAGGATACGCCATTGCCCTCGGGGGAGACTCTCTAGATTACCCGCTGTCCGGGCGCGCGCTCCCGGCCAGCAAGACTCCCGCCAGCACGCAGGCTCCTCCCAGAGCCTGGGGCCAGCCCACGCCCTCGTCCAGGATGAGCCAGGCCAGCAGGCAGGCTCCCACCGGCTCGCCCAGGATGGAGACCGCCACCAGCGCGGCTGAAACCCGGCGCAGTGCATAGTTGAGCAGCGTGTGGCCGATGAGCTGGGGCACGATGGCCAGCGACAGGATGAGCACCCATTCGCTGGCCGGGAAGGGTCCGCGCAGGGGGGCGCCCAGAGCCAGGCTGAGGGTCACCAGGGTCAGAGCGGCAACGGTGTAGACCGCTGAAACGTAGTCCCAGAACTCGCTGCGCTGGCGAACCGAGCGCCCCACCAGCAGGTAGGCCGAGCCGGCGATGGCTCCCGCCAGCGCCAGCAGATCGCCCAGCCAGGGGTTGCTGGCCTGGCCGCCGTGGTCGGAGAGGGCGATGACCAGGCCTCCGAGCACCGACAGGAGGATGCCCAGCCAGAGCCTGGGAGTCACCCGCTCCTTGAGCCAGAAGGCGGAGCCCAGAGCCACGAAGATGGGATTGGTGGTGACCAGCACCACCGAGCTGGCCACGGTGGTGTAGCGCAGCGAGGCGATCCAGGTGGCGAAATGGAGGCCCAGGAAGATGCCCGCCAGGGCGGCCCAGCGGTCGATGCGAAGACGGCGGCGCACCACCAGCAGCGCCAGCGCCGCGAGCCCCAGACGCCAGCTGGCCAGCGTGAGCGGATTGAGCGCCGAGAGCTTGATCAGGATGGCCGCCCCCGAGACGGCGGCCACGCCCAGCACCAGAGCCAGAACGGGAGGCATGGGGGGGAGTATAGCATGCCGGGCGGCATGCAGAGGTTGGAAGACCGCGGCGTTCTGATCTGGTTCGCCCCGCCCTCTTGAATGTGTTGCTCGGGTGTGGGCGAGCACGCGTTCGTCCCCGCAGGCGCAACTTTGCCGGCTCCAGGGAAACGGGCCGCCGGGCGCAAACAGGGCGGGATGTCGGCCTGGCTCAAGCAGCCTCTCTTCCACCTGGGTCAGCTCGCGATCACGCCCGAGATGCTGCTCTACCTCCCGGTGGGCTTCCTGGTGGTGCTGGTCATTTCGGACCTCATCACCCGGCTGGTGGTGGCGCGCATCCTTCGCCGCACCAGGCTCGATGAGGGGACCGGCCACGCCATCGGCACCATCACGCGCTACATCTTGATCGTGGTGGGCATGCTGGCGGTCTTCGAGGAGGCGGGGATCAACTTTACCGCCCTGCACTTCTTCGCCGGGGCGCTGGGCGTGGGAGTGGGCTTCGGGTTGAACTTCCTGGTCACCGATTTCTTCTCGGGGCTGTTGCTCTTGTTCGAGCGCACGCTCAAGGTGGGCGACCGGCTGGAGGTCGATGGGGTCGTGGGCAACATCACCAACATCGGCTATCGAGCGACCACGCTGGTGACCAACGACCTGAAAGCCCACATCATCCCAAACAACAAGCTGGTCAGCAACCGGGTGATCAACTGGACGCTGAAGGATCCCACCATCCGGTTCTCTGTCTTCGTCTCGGTGGGCTATGACTCGGACGAGACGCTGGTCGAGCGGCTGCTCCTGCAGGCGGCCGCGGAGGATGACAGGGTGCTCAAAGACCCCGACCCCAAGGTGCTGTTGCACGAGTTCGGCACGGACGGGCTGGTCTTCGAGCTGCGGGTCTGGAACCAGGCTGATGTGCGCAGCCCCGAGACCCTGGAGAGCCGGCTCAATCTGCGCATCCTGAAGAGCTTCCGGGCCCACGACATCGAGTTCCCCAACCGCCAGAGCGATGTCTACATCCGCAAGATGGTAGGGTTCCAGCCGAGCAGCCCAGAATCCATCGAAACCTGATCTGGTCGCGGAACCAGTCAAGGGCAAGGAGTTCAGTGGATCCGTTCCTCATGGGCCTCTTCGTGGGGGCCAGCTACCTCACCAGTCTCCTGGGCGTGCAGCAGGTCGGTCTGTCGCTGCACCACGCCGGCAAGCCCGAATCGGCCGCCCACTGGTTTCGACTGGCCACCCAGCTGACGCTCAACCCCAAGCTGCGCATCATATTGCGGGGCAACCTGATGGCCGCGCTGCATTGCTCGGCTCGCTACGACGAGGTCGACCGCGAGTGGGCGCGGGTTTTTCCCAAGCTGGAGAAGGCGGGGCCTTTTGCTCCCCTGCTGCAGTCGTGCTACGCCGCCTCGCTCTACTACCGGGGGCGCTACCAGCGCGGGCTGGAGGTCACCGAGTGGCGCGGCGCGCCCTCCCAGGCGGCCGGGGCGGAAGACTGCGAGATGCTGCTCTTCATCAACCGGGCCGCCTGCCTGTTCGACC
>CAZWUN010000410.1:0-4579 GCA_964637145.1 uncultured Burkholderiales bacterium | reverse complement strand
GAATGTTGACTGGACGACCGTGGCGGGCCTTGCGGCCACGAAGGCGATCGACCTCTGGTATCTCTTTCCGTTCGGCATCGGGCTGAACCGGCTGGTGACCCGCAGCGGAAAATTCCAGCCGGGCTGGGAGAAGCGGATCACGCGGCTGTTGGGCGTGCCGAGGTCGGTATGGGAACCGGCCTTCTACGAAGAGGTGGAGGTCGAGAGGACCCTATTCGACGACGCGACCACGGTGCGGCAAAAGGTGACCCTCGAGGCCATCGCCCAGTTCGTCGTCAAGCGCCTGGAATCTATCTTCCCGAAGGTGGCGCCACCGTTGTGGCTCCGTAACAGCTCCGGGAACCCCCTCTACCTGCTCTGCTTTGCGGCAGCGAACCCGGAAGCGGCCGACCTGGCGTGCGGCATCGCGGATGACATCCTCAAGAAACTGAGCAAAGACGAAGGGCTGGGCTGAGCGGCATCTCGTCCCAGGTTCTCTCCTGGAGCAACCGACCGGCGGCCTTCTTGTTGATCCCGCCCCACTGCTTGAAGAAGAACGCGACCCCGGCGGCACGGCACTGGTCGCGGATATCGAGCACCCACTCTTCGGCCATTGGCCGGGCGCCCGGTCCAGACTCCCCGCCAACAATCACCCAGTCGATATCGGTCAGGTTGATGCCGGGGAGGGGCCCGAGCAGCGGTTCGAGCGAGAGGAACTTCGTGCGGGCGCCTGTAGACCGGAGATGGTCGATCCGGTCAATATACTTGGAGTTTTCGACGCTTACGCCCATCCAAACGTTGTCGGGCCATTCCAACCGCGCGCTAACTGCGGCGAGACGATCGGCACGCTTGGTCAGAACCTGGAACGTATGCCAGTCTGCTCGGCGCATCACGTCGAAGACCTGCTGAATGTACTCGAGCGGCACCTCGACGTGGAACAGGTCGGACATGCTGTTCGTGAAGATCATCTGGGGCTTTTTCCAGGTCAAAGGGAGTTGGAGCATCTTGGGCTGGAGAGTAAGCTCGAACCCGTTCCGGTAGTTCGCCTGGCCCATGGCCTGCAGCCTCTCGGCCATGCGCTCAGCGTAGCAGTGCTTGCATCCGGGGCTGATCTTGTTGCACCCGGTGAGGGGATTCCACGTGGACTCGGTCCACTCGATTGAAGATTTAGCCATGCGACACCTCGTTCATGCCGTTCGGTGGGCAGGGTGAAAAACTTGCCGAACGGTGGGGAAGAATGGATGGCCGGCTACTTCGTATAGTTTCGCGCAGGGCTTGAATGTTCCTCCAGGTTGCGCAGGCTGGAGCACGGCCAGGCTCGACACGCCGGGCGGCTCGGCGGGACTCCGAGACTGATCCCCTGCTGATCCCCGAAGGCGCCGGGAAGAAAGGTCTGTCCTGGAGGTTGCCGATGAACAATCTGTTGCTCGAGCCCATCTACCGGTCAGCAGATGGCGCGCTTCATCCATCTGCGACCGGGCAGAGTCGCGCGCTGGCTACGCGGCGAGCATCCCGTGCTGAGTTTCTATAGCAGCCTCCGAGCTGAGGCGTTCTCTTTCTCGATTTGATCGAGCTGCGAATCATCCGAGGGCTTCTTCGCGATGAGCACCTTTCGCTTCCGCGTTCGGGAGCTCCACGTGGAGGCTCAGGAACTCTACAGGACGGAGCATCCATTTGCCACGAACACGTTCTACCTCGTTGGCAAGTCTCTGGCTGCAGCCTTTCCACACCGTGGAGCTCCAAAGTCGAAACGGGAGGTTGAGGTTCGTCTTCGATCACAACACGCCCCCTGGGCTGGCAGAACGCCGGACTTTAAGGCAACCACCCAGGCCGAGCTTTTTCCCACGCCGGTCGTGGTATCTAAGAGTTCGAACGTGGATGACGACATATGGCTCAGGCATCTTGAACCTGACGACGTCGTCGTCACGCGTGACATAGCCATCGGCAAGGGACCCTTCCAGTTCAAGACCGTCCGTATCTACAAGGTCGGCCTGTTCGCGATCGCCGTAAACGAGAAAGCTGGCCAGGCTGGAGTGCGGCCGGCTCCACGCGGAAAGTGATGTTGACGGGATACTCAGGGGCGCGCCGAGAATTCATGACCCAATGACGCTGATCGAACGCCCAGAAACGAGCGAGCGCTTCCTGGCCTGGACCGACTGGGACGGCTATCTCCACGCGTTGGAAGCTTTCAAGCACCAGAGGATCAAGATCACTTACGACCGTGGGAGGCTCGAGCTCTTGACCCCGTCGTTTCTTCACGAAGGAATCAAGACCTATCTCAGGCATCTTGTCGAGGCAGCCTGCTTGGAGATGGACGTCGACTACCGGCCCGGCGGCTCCACGACGTTTCGGCACCGTCTGGCCGATCGCGGGCTGGAGCCCGATGAATGCTATTTCTTCAGCCAGTTTCCGACGCCAGAGACCTACGACCCGGAGGTCGGCCCCTGGCCCGACCTGGCACTGGAGATCGAGGTGACTCGCAGCGCCCTGGACCGAATGGCCATTTACCGGGACCTCTCCGTCCGGGAAGTATGGCGCTATTCGGCCCGGCACGAGATTTTCGTCGAACTTCTCGGGCCGGACGGCTACTCCGTTTCCCAGACGAGCACGGTCCTGCCACGGCTGAAAGTTTACGAACTCCCGCGGTTCGTGCAACTCGGCTTTCAAGACGGGCCGCTGGCGATGCTGAAGGCCTTCAAAACCTGGCTGTCCCTGTGACGTCTCCACCCGAAGTCGAGTGCACGGAAAGAGGCACCATCCGGGAGCCCAGCCCCACGGGCCCGACGAACTGAGAGACCGAACACTCAGCCTGTCAAGCGGGTGTCACAAGACTCCCTTGACGCGGTCCCGCCGATGCACTAGCATCAGATGCATGAGAACCACTCTGGACATCGCCGACGATGTCCTCCAGGCCGCCAAAGAACTGGCCCGTAAGCAAGGGAAGACGGCGGGGCAGGTCCTCTCCGAGTTGGCTCGGCGCGGCCTGCACGCGTCCGATCCTCATCCCCACGACGAGGAGTTCTTTGGCATTCACCCCCTGCCGCCGCGAGGAGTCGTCGTGACGAACGAACTGATCAACCGGTTGCGTGAGGAAGAAGGGGATTAATGCGGGCCCTGCTTGACGTAGGCGTCCTGCTGGCTCTGTTTGACCGCGATCATGTTCAGCACACCCACGCCAAGCAGTGGTTTCTGAGGCAATCGGAGGATGGCTGGGCCTCGTGCCCTCTCACTCAGAACGGGTTCGTCCGTATCATCAGCCAACCCAAGTATCCAAAGCCAATCAAGCCCCTCCACGCAATCAACCTCATGAAGTCGGCGGCCTCCAGTCCCGTGCACGAGTTCTGGCCGGCAGACATCAGCTTGCTCGACCGGACAAGACTTGATCCGGACCGACTCCACGGGCCCCGACAGATCACCGACCTCTACCTGCTGGCTCTGGCTGTCTCGAAGGGCGGCTTCCTGGCCACCTTGGATGAGGCAATCCCTCTTTCCGCCGTCCCTGAGGCTGCAGGGCACCACCTCGTCATCCTCAGATAGCTGCCCCTGAGGACCCTGCGATTCCACTCAAATCCGCGCACTCCGACCAGGCGACCTGGATCTCAGCAGCTACAGAGGAGTCTGGATGACTCCGCGGCCCCCGGAGGGAAACGAGCTCTCGCCGGGGAACCGGGCCCGGATGAAACGCATCTTGACTCTCTGGCTGCTCCTGTTGGGGGTGGCTCTAGCCCAATCCTGGCACACCCTCAAGGAAGAGGGCTTCCAGATCGAGTTCCCTTCCGAGCCGAAGAAGACCGAGGCGGCTGCCTGGGAGGTGGACCACGAGGCGAACTCCTACCGCATGAGCGTGGATAGCTGCGAGGGGACGCCCGACGAGGTGTTTGCCTCGGCGAAGGACGAGTTCTCCAAGTCCTTCACCTTTGTGAGCGAGAAAGCTCTGACCGTGGACGGTCACCAGGCAAAGCAGTTCAAGTTCACTCTCCAGGGCACCGCCATCGAATGCCTGATGGTCGTGAAGGGGAGCAAGCTCTACATGCTGATGATGATCGTGGCCGGGTCGGCTGACGAGGCCAAACGGGTCATGTCCAGCCTGCACGTGAGCTGACCAGAACTCAGCGCTTGCCCTTGCGCAGTTCCAGGAAGGCGGACAGTTGTGCCTCCTGCTCCGGGGTGGGTTGGAAGTCGATCTGGCCGCTGAGCCCTCCCGAGCCCTGGTGCAGCCACTGCACCGTGCCCACGAGTTGCAGCACGGTATCGGCCCGCAGCAAGAACTTCATGGTCACGGCCTCGCCCACCTCGAAGGGGGTGCGACCGCGGAACAGCAGACCGCGCAGGCCCACCTCCTGAGTGAAGATCTTCACTTCACCCTTGCGCACGACCTCGATCTGCAACACCCGGTCGAGCCAGACCATGGTGTCCTGCGGGGGCTGAGCGGCAGGCTCGGGCGCCTTTCGGGTCAGGGCCCCCATCCCGAACCAGGTTAACGCCTTACGGGCTAGTGTCATTTGGTTTGCACTCCTCCAGTCTGTATTCTCAGACTACAAGAAGAGAACGCCAGTTCCACACAGGGAAATCCCTCCCCGGCGGGTAGGGGAAACCCTAC
>CAZWUN010000409.1:0-4582 GCA_964637145.1 uncultured Burkholderiales bacterium | reverse complement strand
TTCAGCGATTGTTGCTGCGATGTCCATGAGAAGAATGGAGGCGATATTCCGCCCCCTTCTCCAGGAACCCTTTTCAACCGTTGAGGCTACTTGCTCAGACGAGCGATGGCATCGAGCAGGGTCTTTCGGCCCGCCTCCTGAGTACAGTCGAGATTGACGAAGGTCTCGGCGGCCTTTCGCTTGCGGTACAAAATCACTGTGTTCTTCACCCTGGGGTCGGAGTTGACTTTGTACAGCTTGAGCGCCTCAATCGCCTCACCCTGCAGGGTGGCCACTCCCACGCCGGGGGCATTCAGCTTGACCAGGGCCGCCTCGGCCGGATCACCCGGCTTGAACAGGATGAAGGCCTTGAATTCAGCTTTCTGGTGCTGTTTGACGGCCTCGTCGAGCACCTTTGCGATGGCCACGGTGTTGGCCGGGCTCTCATTTTGAAGATAGACCTGCACCGCAGGTCTCGGTCCATACTTTCAAACCGGGCAGGTGGTTGTGCCCTTGTCGGGCCCCGCCACGTGCGTGGGGTCGTAGGCGGGCGCGAAGTCTCCCGGTGAAAGGCCCGAGGTCTGCGCCAGGGCGCCCAGCACGCAGATTGCCGCGCTGAGCAGGAAGAAGATGGGTTTTCTCATTCCTCAGCCTTCTACGCTGGCCGGCTCTGGACCTACGTAGCGGGCTACCGGGCGCAGCAGGCGGCCCCCGTGCCTCTGCTCGTAGAAATGGGCCGACCAGCCGGCCACCCGTCCGACCGCGAACACACCCGTGAACGCCTCTCGCGGGAGCCCGACGGCCTCGAGCAGAACGGCTGTATAAAACTCGACGTTGGTCTCCAGGCGCCGATCGGGCTTGTGCCGGGCCAGTTCCTCCAGAGCCACCCGCTCGACCGTCTCAGCCTGCGTCAGGCGCGGGCTCTGAGCCAGCCTCAATACCGCCTGCTTCAACACCTCGGCGCGCGGATCGCGCACCCGATAAACTCGATGTCCGAAGCCCATCAGACGCTGACCGCGAGCCAGCTGCTCGCGGATCCAGCCTCGCGGGTCGGCCTGGCAGGCGTCCAGCATGTCCAGCACCGGCCCGGGAGCTCCCCCGTGAAGGGGCCCTTCCAGAGCGGAGAGCGCGCCCACCAGGGTGGGAAAGAGCTCGGCCCCCGTGGAGGCGATCACTCGCGCGGTAAAGGTGGACGGGTTGAGCCCGTGCTCGGCCACGGTCACCAGATAAGCCTCCAGCGCTTTCCAGCGTGACTGCTCGACAGGGCCGCCCTCCAGCATTTCGAGCAGGCTCTGGGCCTGGCCCACATCGGTCCGCGGGGGCACCGGGGGCCCTCCTCGACGACGCCGGATCACATTGGCCAGGCCAACGGCCACCGCGCCTGCGGCGAGGCGGTGAGGCTCTACCTCGCTCTCGGGACGCAAGACGGTGAGCAAGAGGCGCAGAGCCCCGGGATAGGTCAGCCCATCGGTTCGCTCGAACCAGCTTTCCAACTGGGCGTAAGCAAGGGCCCGGGCTCTGCCCAGCTCGACCTCCTCTTCCTCCCACAAGAGCCCGCATACGCTTTCGTAGCTGACCTTGCCCGCCAGCTCCTCCAGCCGTCGCCCCCGCAGCACGAGCTCCCCCTTGATCCCGTCCACCCGGCTGAGGTGGGTCTGGGTCACCTCCACGCCTTCCAAACCGGTTGTCATCCGATGCTTCCTCCTTGCTCGACTCGCGCCCATCATGGTATAGATTGATCGAGTTCGTCAATCTTGATCAAGCAATCAACATGATTTACCTCACCGCCGAAGAAGCTTGCCGGCGGCTGGGCGTCAGCCCTGCCACCCTTTACAGCTACGTCAGTCGCGGTCTGCTCGGCTCCGAGGGCCAGCCGGGCTCGCGCCGCTCCCTGTATCGAGAGGAAGAGGTCGAACGGCTGGTGAGCCGCCGTCGCCATCGCCGCCATCCCGAGCAGGCGGCCGCTGAAGCCCTGCAATGGGGGAGCCCGGTGCTGGAATCCGCGCTGACCTCGATTCAAGACGGCCAGCTCTATTACCGCGGTCAACTGGCCACCGAGCTGGCCTCGCGAACACGCTTCGAGCGTGTGGTCGAGCTGCTCTGGGAGGGTGAGCACCGCCCTGGCCTCCCTCCACCCGGTCCCTGGCAGGAGGCTTTCACGCTGGCGAGCAGTTTGGAGCCGACTGAAGCCTTCCGACTGGTGCTGGTGGCGGCCGGCTCCTTCGACCCGGCCGCCCGCGACCTGCAACCGGACTCCGTCCGGCGCACGGGCTCTCGCATCCTGACTTTGCTCGGGCGCTGTCTCACCGACTCCCACCGAGCCGGGCGCCCGCTGGCCCGTTCCCTTGCCTCCGCCTGGACCCCCGGAAACCCGGCCGCGGAGCGAGCCATTGAGGCCACCCTTATCCTGTGCGCTGACCACGAGCTGAACACATCCGCCTTCACGGCCCGTTGCGTGGCCTCAGCCGAAGCGAGCCCCTACGCAGTCGTGGGCGCAGCCCTGGCGGCCCTGGAGGGCGCCCGTCACGGGGGGCATACCCGCCGGGTGGCGGCCCTGTTCGAGGAAGCCAGCCACCGAGGCGCCCGGCCCACTCTGGAGGACCGTTTGCGCCGGGGCGAGCCCATCCCTGGCTTCGGTCACCCCCTCTACCCCGAAGGAGACCCCCGGGCGCGTTATCTACTCGATCAGGTGACTGCCTGCGAGTTGGGGCGCGAGCTGCTCCAGGCCGCCGAGAGCCTGTTTCTGCGGCCCCCCTCGCTCGACTTCGCGCTGGTCAGCCTGGCCCGGGCCCTGTCTTTGCCCTCAGGAGCTCCTCTGACTCTGTTTGCGCTCGGCCGCACGGCTGGCTGGCTGGCTCACGCCCTGGAGCAGTACCGCCAGGGCTGGATGATCAGACCGCGGGCCCGCTATATTGGGGTCTGACATGTTAGAGATCGTGCATCCGACGGGGCTCTTCGCCCTCGACCTTCCGCCCGGCTGGGGCTGGCACCACGAGCCCGACGGGGGAGCGGCCGTCCCCTCGGGCGCTCCCGGCGCCCTGGTCATCTCGGT
This sequence comes from uncultured Burkholderiales bacterium, assembly GCA_964637145.1. Classification (GTDB taxonomy): domain Bacteria; phylum Vulcanimicrobiota; class Xenobia; order Xenobiales; family QWHO01; genus QWHO01. The sequence goes on along the minus strand of CAZWUN010000409.1, from coordinate 1,551 downwards.
CCAGGCGGTGGAGGACCCCGCCCGCCTTCCCAACCTTTCCCGGATGCTGGCGGGTTTCCTCACCCTGCGAGGACGCCCCGTGGCAGCCGACGCTCTGGCCAGCATTCAAGCGGATGGAAGCCAGGGGGTTTCCTACCGGTACACCGAGGGAGAGCACTTCTGGCAACTCTGGGTGGTGGGAAATCAAGCCACCTGGGCCCTGCTCTCCTATAACTGTCCAGCCGAGTTCCAGGACAGTCACCGCCAGGCCCTGGAGAAGATCGTGGCCAGCCTGCGACTCTCGGTGCTGGACGACATGTGATCCCGCTCACAGACCCGACAGCAGTCACCAGGCTATACTGAGGGCACGAAACCTCCCCCAGCTTCTCGCAGAGGTGATTTATGATGACAGGATTCTTCGGGCGCAAGGCCCGTCAAGCTATGGAGCTGATTCACCAGCTCAAAGGCGTCCCGACAGCGACGCGCTCCGTGGCCACTCCCGTCAAAGCGACCCTGGCCAGCTCTCCCGCCGACGATTTTGTCCCGATGACGAAGGTGGACCGAATTCTGATTATGATGGGCCAGCGGCCCTGGGATGCCGAGCCGGTTCGCCTGATGACAAACCTGCTCTCCCCCGCCCGCGTCAACTTCCGAAGCGACACGCGCTTCGGGGTGGGTGACGAGATGCATCTGCAGATCTTGCTCGGGCACTGCACGCTGGAGATGGAGGCCCGGGTAACCTCGGCCCTCATCGTGGAAGGCGAATGCCGGGGCGAACTGGCCCTGATGTGCAGTTTCTTCGAGCGCGAGAAAATCCGCGATTTCACCAAGCGCTTCCGCTCGCTGGAAAGCATCTGATCGAGAGTAGAAAGACAGGAGGGATGTCGAACAGACCCTGAAGTGTGCCGCGCCCCAACATATGTCCGAGTTGTCATCGTGGGAGCCGTAGCTACGGCTCCCACGACTATTCTTGTCGTCGCTGGAATTCGATGAGCCGACCGCTGGGCTGGAACCCCGAGCTATTTCCTCCCCAGGCCTGGGCGTTCGTGCAAACCCATCTCCCGGGCCAGACTGACCGATTCGTGGGCGGAGAAGCGGCTCTTGCTGGCTTCTGGTTTCACCATCGTCAGGTGGAGCGAGTGGAGGTGGTGGTCCCCAGCCAGGAGGCTCTCGAACGGCTTCAGAGCGAGGTCACCAGCCAGCCGCGCCAGGTTCTTCCCGGCTTTATCCGCTATAGCGAGGCGGACCTGATGGTGGACCACGCCCACGTGCTCGATGCCAGCAAGCCCGTGGAAGATGGAATCCAGGCCGATTCCCTGGATGACCTGGCGGCCGACCGATTGCTGCGCCTGGCCAGCGGCGCCCAACCCGGCCTGCTGGTGGATCTCTACTTTCTCGAGCGATATCGAGTCGATCTGCTGGCAGCCGCCAGGGGAGCGGCCTGCAAAGACCTGGCTCTGACGCCTTCAGCGCTGGCGGTGCAGTTGGCCCGGTCGCGACCGACCAGGCTCCCGGAGGGCCACCCTGACGGTGACCGACACGGCGCTGATCGTCGCAGTCGGGCCTTCGCGA
>CAZWUN010000408.1:0-4618 GCA_964637145.1 uncultured Burkholderiales bacterium | reverse complement strand
TCGGGACGGCGCTGAAGCAGACCGTCCAGATCCTCCTCCAGCGCCTCCACCCGCAATCCCTCAGCCGCCATCCGGGCTGCTTCGGCCTGCATCGAGGCCCGCTTGCCGGTCTCCTCGGCGTAACCCAAAAACACGGTCAACCGGCCCCGAGTCGGGGCCGGCGACAAGCTCGAAGTGGGGGAGGGGGCGGTCAACAACTCGGGGGGATTATACCAGAGCTTTCCACCCCCCAAAGAGCTTCTTGATCCTTTCTGGATCCTCCCGACCCGGTTCTGCACAGGAAGGGGACAGTAGACCCCTCATCGGCGTCAAAGCCCGAACTCCGATGTCGATTCGCCTGCAAAATCTGGTCAAGCGCTACGGAGATCTGATCGTGGTCAATCAGGTCAGCCTGGAGATCGCCGAGGGAGAGATGTTCGTCCTGCTCGGCGGCAGCGGCAGCGGCAAGAGCACCATCCTGCGCCTGATCGCCGGTCTGCTCGACCCGGATGAGGGACGCATCGAGATGGGCGGGCGCGATGTGACCCGGGTGCCTGCCCAGAAGCGCGGCTGCGGGTTTGTGTTTCAGAACTACGCCCTCTTCCGGCACATGTCGGTGGAGGATAACATCGAGTTCGCGCTGCGTCTGCGCGGCGTCAAGAAGCCCGAGCGCAGGCGACGCAGCGCCGAGCTGATGGAGCTGGTGGGTCTGACCGGGCTGGGTCGTCGCTTCGCCAACCAGCTTTCGGGGGGACAGCAGCAACGCGTGGCGCTGGCTCGGGCCCTGGCCTTTCAGCCCCAGGTGCTGCTCCTGGACGAGCCCTTCGGAGCTCTGGACGTGAGTATCCGCGGCCAGTTGCGCCGCAGCCTGCGCGATATCCAGCGACGGACCGGCGTGACCTCTATCCTGGTCACTCACGACCAGGAGGAGGCCTTCGAACTGGCCGACCGCATCGGGGTCATCGAGCGCGGTCACCTGATCGAGGTGGGTCCGCCCCGCGAGCTCTACCACCGCCCCCGCCACCAGTTCACGGCCTCCTTCGTGGGCGCCGGCAGCGTGCTGGTGGGCCACCAGGAGCAGGGCCGGGTGAAGCTGGGCACGGCCACGCTCGAGCTGCCCGGCTCCGAAGGCGAAGGCGCTCTGGTGCGCCTCTTGATTCGACCCGAGCACGTGTTGCTCGAGGAGCAGCGTTTCGAGGGCGCGCTGTGGGAGGGCGAGGTTGCCGAGCAAGTCTTCGCCGGCGCTTATCAGCGCGTGCGTCTGAAGGTCGAGGGGCTGCGCGGGGCGCGCGTGGTGGCCCCCGCTCCGGCCCACGGCCAGCGCCCCAGCACCCTGGAGGCCACCCTGTCTTCGGAGCGGCCTCTGGCAGTGGGCCAGCGCCTCTTCGTGGGGTTGTCTCACTACCACATCCTCGAGCCCACCGGCTTGAATACTCTGATCTGCACCGGCCCCGGGGATCAGGCCGCGGTGGACTTCGGATGTCGGCTGGCCGAGGCGACCGAGGCGGCCGCCACCCTGCTGGCCCTGGCCAGCCCCGCAGAGAGTATCGCCCGGGCCAGCCAGCGGCTGGGCAGCGAGCGCTCGCGGCGGCCAGAGCTGCGCCTCGAGGCTCTGGTGCGCTCGGGGAGCCCCTCGCACGAGATCGTGCGGGCCGCTCAGGAGGGCAGTTTCGAGCTGGTGGTGCTGGGCAGCCTGGGCCAGACGGCGCTGCGACTGCTCGAGAGCTGCGAGGCCTCGGTGCTGGTCGTTCGCCAGGCGCCTTCACGGCTGGGACACATCCTCATTCTTACGGCCGCCGGCGAGCCCGGCAAAGCCGACGTTCGCATGGGCGGGCGAATCGCCGCCCGAGCCGGAGCCAGTGTGACGGTGCTGCACGTGGCCGACCCGCAGGCTCCCGACTGGGTCCGGGAACGGGCCCGGCGCCATCTCGACCAGGCCCGGGCCTCGCTGGAGCTGGCCGGGGTCGCGACCCGCATCGAGATTCGGGAGGCCGGCGACGTGACGGCCACGATCCTGGCCGCGGCCGACGAGTTGGAGGCAGATCTGCTGGTGCTGGGCGCTCCCGACCCCGCCGGCCCGTCGCGCCTGGCGCGCACCGTCTCCGAAGGCAGCCCGCGGCCCATCCTGCTGGTGCCACTGGTGGAATCTTGAAGTTGCGAGGAATCATGAGAACCTGGATGCTGATCTTGCTGGCCGCCCTGGCGCTGCCCGGCTGTTCGAGCCAGCCCGCTCCCCCGGGCGGGTCGGTGACCCTGCTCAACGTTTCCTATGACCCCACCCGCGAGCTCTACGACGAGCTCAACGCCGCTTTTGCCGCCGACTGGAAGCAGAAGACCGGCCAGAGCGTCACCGTCAACCAATCCCATGGCGGCAGCGGCAAGCAGGCTCGGGCCGTCATCGAGGGGCTGGAGGCTGACGTGGTGACCCTGGCGCTGGCCTACGACATCGACGTCATCGCCGAGCGGGGCCTGCTCGCTCGCGACTGGCAGAAGCGGCTGCCGGACAACAGCTGTCCATACACCTCCACCATCGTGTTTCTGGTTCGCAAAGGAAACCCCAAAAGCATCAAAGACTGGGACGACCTGGTGAAGCCAGGCCTCAACCTGGTAACCCCCAACCCCAAGACCTCCGGCGTGGCGCGCTGGGGCTACCTGGCCGCCTGGGGCTATGCCCTCAAGAAGCACGGCCAGGACGAGCGAAAGGCCGAGGAGTTCGTCAGGGCCATGTTTGGCAACGTCTCGGTGCTCGATTCGGGAGCCCGAGGCTCCATGACGACCTTCGCCGAGCGGGGCATCGGCGACGTTTTGATCGCCTGGGAGAACGAGGCCTGTCTGTCGGCTCGCGAGATGGGCAAGGACAAGTTCGAGGTGGTGTACCCCTCGGTCAGCATCCTGGCCGAGCCCCCGGTGGCCGTGGTGGACAAGAACGTGGAGGCCGGCGGGAAGCGCGCCCTGGCTGAGGCTTACCTCGGCTACCTCTACACCGAGCCCGGTCAGGAACTGGTGGCGCGCCACTACTACCGTCCACGCAGCAAGAAAGTGGCCGAGAAACACGCCGCTGTCTTCAAGCCGATCGAGCTGTTCACCATCGATGAAGTCTTCGGGGGCTGGAAGGCAGCCCAGCAGAAGCACTTCGACGACGGGGGAGTATTCGACCGAATTTCCGAGAAGCGCTGAGGTGAATCCGCGCTCCAAGCTGCCAGGCTTCGGACTGACCCTGGGAACGACTTTGCTTTATCTCGGCCTGGTGGTGCTGGTGCCTCTCTCCATGCTCTTCCTGAAGACCTCCGCCATGGGTTTGGAGGCCTTCTGGCAAACGGTCTCTTCCCCACGAGCGATGGCCGCCTACCGGCTGACCTTCGGAGCCGCTCTGCTGGCCGCCCTGGTCAACCTGGCGGCCGGTTTCCTGGTGGCCTGGGTGCTGGCTCGTTACGAGTTCCCCGGCAAGAAGCTGGTGGACGCCTTCGTCGATTTCCCATTCGCCCTGCCCACCGCCGTGGCCGGGATTACCCTGACCACCCTCTATGCTCCCGACGGCTGGTTGGGCCGCTGGCTCACCCCCCTAGGGATCAAGGCTGCCTTCAGCCCGCTGGGCATCGTGCTGGCGCTGATCTTCATCACCTTTCCTTTCGTGGTGCGCACGGTCGAGCCGGTACTCCGCCAGGTGCCGCCCGAGCTCGAGGAGGCGGCCGCCAGCCTGGGCGCTAGCCGTTGGCAGTCCTTCTGGCAGGTCATCTTTCCGACCCTGGTCCCCTCGCTCCTGACCGGTTTCAGCCTGGCTTTCGCCCGAGGCATCGGCGAGTACGGCTCGGTGATCTTCATCGCAGGCAACATGCCCATGAAGACCGAGATCGCGCCCTTGCTCATCATGATCAAGCTCGAGCAGTACGACTATGCCGGTGCCACCGCCATCGCGATCATCTTGCTGGGCCTCTCGTTCCTGCTGCTGCTGTTGACCAACGCCCTGCAGTCGCTCAGCTCGCGTCGCATCGGGCAGAGCTCGTGAGCTCGCGCAACGAATCAGCCCCGGTCCGCTGGCTGCTGATCGGGCTGGCCCTGAGCTTCATGCTGCTCTTTTTGTTTCTGCCCCTGGTGTGCGTCTTCCTCAACGCTTTCGGGCAGGGCCTGGCAGCTTATCTACGGGCGCTGCAAGAGCCCGATGCTCTGGCCGCCATGCATCTGACGCTGATCACGGCCCTGGTGGCCGTGCCCCTGAACTTGCTGTTCGGCCTGGCGGCGGCCTGGGCCTTGACGCGCTTTGAGTTCCGGGGCAAAAACCTGTTGCTTACCCTGATCGACCTGCCCCTTTCCGTTTCGCCGGTCATCGCCGGCCTCATCTTCGTGCTTCTGTTCGGGCTCGAAGGGGTGCTCGGGCCCTGGCTGCGCAGCCATCACCTCAAGATCATCTTCGCGCCGCCGGCCATCATCCTGGTGACCATCTTCATCACCCTGCCCATCGTGGCGCGCGAGCTCATTCCGCTGATGAAGACGCTGGGCACCGACGAGGAGGAGGCGGCCATGACGCTGGGAGCGGGTGGCTTTCGCATCTTCTGGCACGTCACGCTGCCCAACATCCGCTGGGGGCTGCTCTACGGGGTCATCCTGTGCAATGCTCGGGCCATGGGCGAGTTTGGGGCCG
>CAZWUN010000407.1:0-4622 GCA_964637145.1 uncultured Burkholderiales bacterium | reverse complement strand
AGGCGCTCTTGGCCTCATTGGCGGCCAGCGCCTGGTCGCGGGCCACCTTGAGCTGATCCAGATTCTCCTGGATGGCTCGCGCCATGGCCTCGAAGGCCCGGGCCAGGTCGCCGATCTCGTCAGGGCGAGCGGTATCGCAGTGCACGACCCGGTCTCCGCTGGCAAGGCGATGGGCCTGCTCGGCCAGCGACTCGAGCGGAGCCGTCAGGCGGCGGGCCCAGAAGACGGCCGTCACCCCCGAGAGGGTGCCCACCGCCAGCACCATCAGCAGGCAAAAGCCGATCAGGTTGTCCAGCGGAGCCATGAGGGCCGCCCGGTCGGTCTCGGCGATCACCCGCCAGCCGGGCTGATCGAGCGAGTTCCAGGCGCCCACCGAGGATGTTCCGGCCGTGTTGGGATAGCCGCCCAGATCGAGCCCGAATCCTCCGGGCGGGGTCACCAGGGTCTGACCGGGCTGATACAGCCCGTCAGCCGTGGTCAGAGCCCGATTCTGACCATCCACCAGGAAGACCCGCATCCGGTTGCCATCCAGACCGGGGGTGCGGTTCTCTGATTGGAGCAGGGCTTCCAGCCCGGAGCGGTCGACCTCCACCTGCACCTCGCCCAGTTTGCCCACCTCGCCGAGCACCTGGGAGGTGAGGCTCAACTCGCCGCCCGAGGTCAACTTCTGACCGACCCGGTCGAGTCGGGTCGAATAGGCGATGGCGCCATCGGGCCCGGTCAGGCTCAGGTCGGCGATCCAGGGGAAGGACTCCTGCAGGGTCTGCATCTGGCGATGCAGGCGGAACATGGCCAGGTAGTACTGCTCGCTCTCGGGGGGAAAGTCGCCCAGGCTGGCCAGGCCCTCGCGCACTCCCGAGGACTGCCCGATCGACTCTACCACGGCCCGCTTCTCGGTCAGCCAGTCCTCCACCTGATCGGCGCTCTGGTCGGCCAGCATGTCGAGTTGCAGACCGTACTCGGCCTTCTGGCGATCGCGCAGTTGCCAGAACAAGAGTGCGCCCATCACCAGCACCGGCAGCACGGCCGCCCCCAGCACCAGCAGCAGCATCTGGCTGCGAAACTTCACTGGAGAAAGCCGCCCCGGTTGAGGTCGGGATAAGGCTCCGGGCGGATCGGCTGCTCGGAGGTCCACAGGATCTGGAACTGACCGTCGGGCAGGATCTGCCCGATCCGAGCAACTTTCCAGGTGTGCTGGTTCTCGGGATCGATCCGCACCAGGCCGGACGGGGCCTCGAAGATGAGCCCTCCGGCCGCCTTGCGGACCCGCTCGGGGTTCGTGCTGCCGGCCTTGCGGACGGCCAGGGCATAAAGGTGGACCCCGAAGTAGGCTGCTTCCACCGGGTCGTCGGTCACCCGGTTGGCCCCGAAATGCCGGCGGTAGGTCTCCACGAAACGGCGGTTGGAGCGGTAGGTCAGGCTCTGGAAGTAGTTCCAGGCGCACAGGTGGCCCACCGGCAGAGCCTCTCCCATGCTCTGCAGCTCGACTTCGGCCAGGCTGAAGGACATCACAGTTGGCTTGCCCGGCGCCAGGCCACGCGACTTCAGCTCCCGGAAGAAGGCCAGATTGCTGTCGCCGTTGATGGTGTTGAGCACCACGTCCGGCCGGGCGGCCACGATCTGGTCCACCACCTCTTTCCAGTCGCGATGGCCCAGGGGGCGATAGACCTCTCCCACCGTCTGGCCCCCGAGCTTCTTGAGCCGGTGGCGGATGATCTCGTTGGCGGTGCGGGGAAAGATGTAGTCCGAGCCCACCAGGAACATCCGCTTGCCGCGATGGCGCAGGCACCACTCCACTGCCGGCAAGATCTGCTGGTTGGGGGCGGCCCCCGTATAGATCACGTGGGGCGAGCTCTCGAAGCCCTCATACTGCACGGGGTACCACAGCAGGTGGCTGCGCTTCTCCAGTACCGGCAACACGGCTTTGCGGCTGGCCGAGGTCCAGCAGCCGAAGATCGTGACCACCCGGTCTCGGGCGATGAGACGCTCGGCCTCGCGGGCAAAGACGGCCGGATCCGAGGCACCGTCGGCTTCGAAGGCCACCAGCTTCTTGCCCAGCACCCCGCCGGCCGCGTTGATCTCGTCGATGGCCAGTCGGGCGGCGTCGATCAGAGGCTTCTCGCTCAGGGCCATGGACCCGGTGCTGGAATGCAGAAGGCCGACCCGGATGGTATCCGGCTCGGCCGCCCCGGCCCACCAGGGCAGGGCCAGGCATAAGGTCAAGAGCAACAGGAAACGTCTGGCCAGAAAGTCTGGTTTCCCGCGCTCGGTCCTTTGCCCTGCAACAGTCCCGCGCGTTGCGATGAAAGCGCGACGAGCCGGCCCATACGGACCGGCTCGCGCAGTTGAGGTTGGGTGAACCGCGACTAGTTGCTGATGTTCCAGCCGCCGACGCTGGCGGTGGGGGTGCTGGCGGGCGGGGTGCCGTTGCCGGCGGCCGCGAGGTACTTGTCCATCTCGGCCTGAGCGGCAGCATCACGCTCCTGCTTGGCCCACTTGGCTTCCTGGTTGACGCCGGTCAGTTCGCCGATGGTGCTGGCTTCCTGCTCACGGCCGATCACGTCGCGCTCGAGCTTGGTGAGGCTCTCGCCGTTGCCAATGCCAGCCGCGGCTTTGGCCACATCTTCCTTGGCGTTGGCGACCTGGTTGCGGGCCACCAGCATGTCGGCCTTGGCGCGGGCAGCGTCGGCTTCATTCTTCTGGTCGCGAGCCAGGTCCTTGGCCTCGTTCAGATGACCCTTGCTGGCTTCGATGGCGGCCGTCAACTCGGCAACCTGCTTGTCGTAAATCTGCTTTTGTCCGACGGCTTCCTTCAGCGCGTCCATGTCCTTGTTGCCGGCGGCGATCTTGGCGCGGTTGTCCCAGGTCGTCTGCTTCTTCTTGGCTTCGCTCAGGTCGAACTCCATCCGGCCGATGGCGCCGGCTTCCTTGGCGGCCGCGGTGCTGATGGTCACGGCTTCCTTCTGCTCCTGAGCCACGGCCTTCTCGGCGCGGGACTCGATGTCTTTGTCACGGGCCTTCTTGGTGCGCGTGTTCAGCCAGTCGATCGCTCCACCTACGGCGTCCTTGATGAAACCCATTGTACTCGTCCTCCTCAAACTGCTCCGGTGATGTTCCGGTTTTACTGCTCACCCGCACTTTACCAGGGGGGCCTGAAAAGAACTTTAAAGCGGAACGAGCTGCAAAAGTTTTTTGGGGAAAGTGCCGGGGAGGCTCCGCGTGCCCGGCTTCCCCTTTAATTGGCCGCCTATCTTCTCCGGGCCGCCGACTCCCTGCAACTGGCCGCCTCACAGATCTGGTGCGAGCAGCAACCCGCCGGTCGCGAGCTGGTCAGCCTGGACCAGCGCCTTCGACAGGTTGCCGCTCAGGAAGGGTCACGGTCCTCCCGACATGACAAGAAGGGCCTTTCGGCCCTTCTTTTTGCCCTTACCAGCGGCCGCTGGAGCCGCCGCTCCCCCCGCCGCTCCCACCGCCTCCGCCGCCCCAGCCACCGCTGGAGCCGCCCGACGAGGTGCTCTCACTGGCCCGGCGGCGAGCCGCCTCGGCCTCTTCCTGGCGCCGGCGCTCGGCCGCCTCGCGGCGCTCGAGCTCGGCCTCTTCGGCCTCCAGGCGGCGAACTTCACTCATATGAGAGGCGTATGCCGAAGCCCTGGCTGCGGCGGCCAGGCCGACCGCGCTGCCGGCCGACCGCTCGGCCTGCTCGGCTTCCCGGGCAGCATCCTCGTAGCGCTGGGCAGAGATCAACGTGCGAGCCGAACGCAGGTCGCCTTCGGCGGAGCCGAGCGAAGCCAGGGCGCCGCCCACGGCCATCTGGCCCACCGAGGTGCTGGCGCTGCCGCAGCGGTTGGAGAAGCTCCAGTTCTCGGCGGCGTAAGCCATGATCTGCATCCGGGCGTTGGACATTTCGCTCTCGGCCGAGGACACGGCCGAGTTGGCCCGGTCGTAAGCCTGCTTGTCGGCGGCGATGGCCGTCTCGACCTGACCGCGCATGCTCTCGGAGGCACCGAGCTGGTTCTTGGCCTCGAACGGGTTCTTCGGCTTGGCGTTGACGGCCGCACCGGCCTGGCGCAGGCTCTGCTCGCCCTGGTTGAGCAGGCTCTTGGCCTGCGAGCGGACGAAGACCTGACCGGCGTTGGAGCGGGTGCGAGCGTAGTTGCCCTCGAGGGTCTTCAGCTCGCCCTCCACCGCGGTCTGCTTCTGACCGAGCAGCTTCTCGGCGTTGGTGATGCCGTCCAGGTGCGCCTGAGCGCTCTTGAGGCTGGCATCGGCCTTGTTCAGGTCGTCGCGTGAGGTCAGCACGTAGGCGCGGTCGAAGTTCTTGATGCCGTCGGCGGTCTCGCCTTCGGCCTTCTTGATGTCGGCCCGGGCCTGGGAGATGTTGTCGCCGATGGTGTCGCCGGCGCCCACCTCGGCGGCGATCAGCTGCTGGCAGGCGGCGGCGTAGGTCGACTTGATGCGGTCGAAAGACGGCTGGTAGGTCGAAGCGATGCTGTCGGTGGTCTTGGTGGTGCGCTTCTGGCGCTCGTCCAGGGTCTGGTGGTAGCTGTTGACGGCCGAGCGGCTCTGGGCCACCAGGTCGTGGGCCTCGTCGGTCAGGTCGCGGATGTTGCCCAGGTGCTCGC
>CAZWUN010000406.1:2540-4624 GCA_964637145.1 uncultured Burkholderiales bacterium | reverse complement strand
CCTGAGGTGGCGGGGCCTGAGGTGGCGGGGCCTGAGGTGGCGGGGCCTGAGGTGGCGGGGCCTGAGGTGGGGTCCTGAGTTGGCGGGGCCTGGTGGCCAGGCTTGAGGTGGCTGGGCCTGTGGCGGCTGAGGATCCGTGGCTGAGCGTCAGATTGCGAACAAACGCTCGATACCGCCGGTATAAAAATCGAACAGGCATTCCCAGGACATCAGGGAAGTTTAACGAAGGCCGTACCCACAACCGGATACTTTCCGCAGTCCCCCTCTTCTCTTTCCAGAATCCAACCAGCATTGAGGTATCACTATGTCCTTTTCTTTGTCGAACTATGTCCATCACACTCCCGAAGAAATGTTCCAAGCCGCCGCTCGAGCTGCCCGCAGTGTCAGCCAGAACGAGTGGGAGTTAGGGGCCTGGCTGCTGGCGATTGAGCGCACCCGGGCTTACGAGTCTGCGGGATTTCGCAACGCGGTCGGATACGCCGCGGTCCGCCTGGGTATCGAAGCCCAGAAGGCCAGTAACCTGCTTCGCATTATGGGAACTCTGGAAGGTCTACCTCGTTTGAGCAAGGCCTTCTTGGCCGGTGAGATCGGATACGCCAAGATCCGAGAGGTCACGCGAGTTGCCACCCCGGAGACCGAAAGCGCCTGGCTCGAGTTTGCGCGCGGTCATACCACCGACCAGGTTCGCCAGCGGGTCGTGTGCAGTCCGGCGGCCTACGATCGGCGCGTCCGATCCATCCAAAGCCAGGCCGACAGCCTCTTCTCGCGACGAGGAGAGGCAGTCAAGAGGGGACCGGGTCTGGCGGCGACTGGCACGGCAGCGTGCGGGGCGGGTGGGATCGGGGATGAGAGCGGCGCGGCTGGGGACGGGGGCAGAGGACGAGTCGAAGCGTTCGACGCCGATGGATTGCAGGGAGGGACGCTCGGCCGGCCCCCCGCGGATGGGGACAAAGCCGCCCCTGGATTGAAGGCGGGGACGCTCGCACGCACCGCCGTGGATGGGGACAAAGTCGCCCCTGGATCGCAGGCAGGGACGCTCGCACGCACCGCCGCGCATGGGGACGGAGCGCTTGGATTCGAGAGCAGCGCCGGCTCATCCGCCCGAGAGCAGGCATTCTTTAGCCTCGAGGAAGACGGCCTTCCGGCTCCCCAGCGCGTGCGTCTGGTCGTGGAGCTGAGCGCCGAGGAGTATGCAGAGTGGGGAGCCACGGTTGAGAGGGTTTCCCGTCAGCTCGGGCATCGCGCCAGCTCGCGCGAGGTCATTCTGGAGCTGGCTCGCCGCCATGTGGCAAGCACCAGTGGTAACTCCTTGCAGCGCAATCCAGTGGTGGTCCGCCTGGAGACGGATGGGTCGGGATTCGTGCAGACCGACCGGGGACCGCTGGCCGTTTCTCGCCAGAGCTCGGAGGAGTATCTTGCCCGGGCCAGTTCGGTGGTCGTCCAGGGGGCGCAGGCCTCCGTGCTTCTTCTGGGCGGGCGTCGCCGCAAGAGGCTGCCAGCGGAGGTACTGCGGGGACTGGTGGCCCGGTCGGAAGGGTGCTGCGAATGCTGCTCCCAGCGCGGTCTGCTCCACGTGCACCACATCCGGCCGCTCTCTCGGGGAGGAACGAATGCCCTGGAGAACCTCCGTCTCCTCTGCTCAGCCTGTCATAGTAGAGAGCACGTCGAGGACTTCAAGCCGGGCAGCCCCTGGGAACGTGCCCGCGAGAGACGCCGGCGGAATCGGAATTCGGGCGGTCACAAGGCTCGAAGAGGGGCCTTGGCCCCCCAGGCTCGGGTCGCCTCCGGGTTCCCGGTACAGACCTTGCAGGACTCTACGGGCAACCTGCCGGGCGTGACTCGAATGCCTGACGGATGAGCGAGCCCGGTCGGCCAGTGCGAACGAAAGAGGGCAGACCCCGGTCGTCGCGGTGGGTCTGGCTTTAGCGGGGCTGTGCAGGGTCTGGCTTTACAGTAGCGGGACGGTGGTGGGTCCGGCTTTAGCTGGGCGGTGCAGGGTCTGGCTTTAGCTGGGCGGTGCAGGGTCTGGCTTCAGCTGGGCGGTGCAGGGTCTGGCTTCAGCTGGGCGGTGCAGGGTCTGGCTT
>CAZWUN010000406.1:0-2440 GCA_964637145.1 uncultured Burkholderiales bacterium | reverse complement strand
GTGCAGGGTCTGGCTTCAGCTGGGCGGTGCAGGGTCTGGCTTCAGCTGGGCGGTGGAGGGTCTGGCTTTAGCGGTCGGGCGAGCGGTGGGATGCCGGGGGGGGTCCTGCCTGCCAGTCGCCGATCAGCTCGAAGGCGGCCCAGGGGGTCCTGCCTGCCAGTCGCCGATCAGCTCGAAGGCGGCCCAGGGGGCCCTGCTGCCAGTCGCCGATCAGCTCGAAGGCGGCCCAGGGGGGGCCCTGCCAGTCGCCGAGCAGCTCGGAGGTGGCCCAGGGGGCCCTGCTGCCAGTCGCCGATCAGCTCGAAGGCGGCCCAAGGGGGCATCTGCCAGTCGCCGATCAGCTCGAAGGCGGCCCAGGGGGGCCTTACTGCAGTGACCGATGGGCTCGAAGGCGGCCCGGGGGGCCTACTGCCAGTCGCCGATCAGCTCGAAGGCGGCCCAGTGGAACGGGGCCAATCCGGGCTGGCCGATCATCTTGATCTGTGCCTGGCGCAGGGCTTCGGCTTTACTCTTGCCAGCCATCAGCTGGGTGTAAAACTCGATCATGAGCTGGGCGGTGGCGCTGTCGCTCACCTTCCAGAGGCTGGCCAGGATGCTGCGGCTGCCGGCGATGCTGAAGGCCTGGGCCAGGGTGGCCACGTCGTTGCCCGAGAGGGGGTCACGCTGGCCCAGGTTGGTCTGGCAGGCCGACAGGGTCACCAGGGACACGTCCTGGAAGTCGAGCCCGTAGATCTCGCCGTTGGTCAGCTTGCTGTCGCCCGCAAGCACCAGGTAGCTCTCGTTGACATCGCGAGAATTGAGGACTCCGTGGGTGGCCAGGTGGACCACCGCGACCTTTCCGGGGGCGTTGAGCCGATCCCGGGTGGCCTGCTCTTCGTAGAAGGTGGCCCGCTGGGGGAAGAGCGGGGCCAGGCCTTCCACCTCCTGGCGGGCTCCAGGCAGCGAGCGGTCAGGGTTAGCCAGGGCCAGCAGGCTGCCCGGCTTGCTGGCTACTGGTTGAACGGCCAGGTCGAGGATCTCGGCCGAGGTGGCCACCACCAACGCCTTGCGCTCGACCAGGAAACCCTGCTGATTCTTCAGGGCGGCGAAGGGGAGATAGAAGAGCGAGCCGTTGGGCACCACCACCAGGGTCTTTTTATCGGCAAGGTCCTGTTCGAGCGGGCCGATCAGGTTCTGGTAGAGCTCGGACAGGGGAGCCAGATCGCCCTGCGCGATGATGGCGGAGCGGGCTTCGCGCACACGCTGCTCGAGCTCCTGGCGGCTGACCGGGGATTGATAAATCTTGAGGTCTCTGGCCGTGGCCACAAAAAGGATCAGCTCCTTCTCGCCCGGGGCATACTGCACCAGCAGGGCGTCGGCCGGCAGGCGAGCCTGCAGGGAGGCGAAGCTGGCCGGCTTGACGCTGACCAGGCGCTCGAGCTGGGGGTCGCGGGCGCGCAGGGTGTTGACGGCCCGATAGAACTCGGCCTTGTTGTTGGCCAGACGGGTCTGGAGCTGCTCCACCCGGGCCCCATCTCCCTGGGCATGGGCCGCCTGGAGCTCGACCCGGATCTCCTCGCCCCGGGTGCGCGTCTCCTCGATCTCGCGCAGGGCGCGATCGGCCTGGGGGTCGGTGCTCTTGACGCGGGAGAGGTCCAGCCCGGAGACCTGATTCTGGCTGCTGGTCTGGGCGATGACCTCCATGGCCTGGGCGCGCTTGCCCTGCTTGAGCAGCACCTGCACCAGCGTTTCAACGAACAGGCGCGTCTCGGGCTTGGCCAGCAGCTCTTGCTTGCCCCGGTAGCTCGCTCCCGACTCGGCCAGCCAGCTGCTGACCTCCTGCAGAGACATCTGCAGCAGGTCCTCGGCCTGGGGAAGGCGGCCTCGCTCGGCCTCCAGGCAACCCAGGAATCCGGTGGCCCAGAAGCGTCCCGCCGGGTAGGGCAGCTTCTCGGTCAACTCGGCGGCCTTGCGCAGGGACTGCTCGACGCGGCCTCGATCCAGCTCCACGCCGGGGGTGAGGAAGGCCTGGTAGCCGACCTCCACCAGCACGTCGATCTCGTCCACCGGGTTGCGAGCCCGGGCAAAGTCGGCGGCGGCCCGCTCGAACTCGCTCAGGGCCAGCGGTACCTGCCCGTGCAGCAGGTGGTAGCGGGCCATCCCCCGGTGGTGCTGGCCGCGAATCTGCTCCTGGCCCAGGAAGACGACCGAGGGGGGGAACTTCTTCAGCTCGCCGTCGATCGCGTCGAGCAGGCGCTGGTCCTCCTCCAGCCAGGCCTCCACCCCGGGCAACAGGGCAAAATGGTTGGCCCGCTCGGTGCGCAGGCGCAGGCTCAGGTACAAAAACTCGGGCTCCATCCCGTTCGACGCCTGGTACGCCTGATCGGCCAGACCGATGGCCTGGGAGAAGATCCCCACCGACAGGCCGGCCCAGGCGTCGCGCGAGGGAATGCGTCCCTCG
>CAZWUN010000405.1:0-4680 GCA_964637145.1 uncultured Burkholderiales bacterium | reverse complement strand
TCGGTGAAGCTGACGATGCCGGCCGGGCCCTGCACGGTCCAGTCGAAGCCGCCCGAGGCGGGCACGATCATGGCCGCCGAGTCATAGCCCATGCGGGCTAGCGCCCGCGAGCTGACATCGGCCAGCACGGCCCCCTCGCGGGAGTTGTCCAGCGGGCCGAAGCTGGCCAGTTGCACCAGAGGATCGAGCTGAGCGGCCTGGTCGATGGTATCCACAGCCTTGAGGTAGCCCATCGCCTCTTGCAGGTTGTCGAACTTGGCGACGAAGCCCCGGTTCGCATCCCGCGTGTTGACCTGCTGGGGCTGAATGAACATCGAGTTGCCGTTGATCACTTGCTTGAGCCTCCCGAGGATGTCTGTCAGGTCGAGTCTAGCTCGGGGCTCTGAAAAAACTCTCAGCGACAGGTCGTGCCAGAGGACCGCTCGGAGCTCGCGGTCAAAGGTTGAACGGTTCGGAGGGGGGAATTCAACCTTGAAATGAGCCTGACGGTACCAACAGGGGTGGAGCGCTTCGAGATCGTTCGGGGGGAGATCGTTGCTTTGAGTCCGACGGGTGACATGCATGGTCAAGTCGAGGTCAATGCGATCCTGATTCTTTCGGGACCGATCAAGAGTCAGCGGCTTGGGAGGCTCTACGCGGGCGAGGTGGGGGTGGTCATCGCGACCAACCCGCTCACCGTGCGGGGCGCCGACGTCGCCTGGATCCATGCCAGCCGAGGACCCATCGAGAGGAGTCCGGAAGGCTACCTGCTCACCCCTCCGAGTCTGGTTGTGGAGGTCCTGTCACCGAACGACCGCGCGAGCGAGGTTGAAGCCAAAACCCAGGAATACCTCCACGTGGGGGTCCAGGTGGTGTTGCTCCTCGACCCACAGAATCGCTGCGCCACGGTGGCGCGGCCCGATTCCACGCGGGTCTTCTTGCAGGAGAACCAGCCCCTGGAACTGCCCGATCTCCTCCCCGGCTGGTCGGTCCCCGTCGCCGAGTTTTTCGAGGACTGATTTGCGCAGCACTCTGGTCGTGCGCAGAGCTTGCTCAGCCTACGATTTAGGGTCGAGCAGCCCCTCGAGCACCTGCAGCCAGAGCGGCTGGGGCTTTCGGTCACGCGATTTCTGCCCGCCCAGTGCGGCCGGCGGCGGAGGCGGCGGGGCCGGTTGAGCGGCGGCCGCGGCTGCTGCCCGCCGCCGGCCCGAGCCGGAGCTTCGCTTGCGGGGCGGGGGCGGCGCGGGCGTGGCCGGGAAGGCGTTCTGCAGCAGTTTCTCCAGCTCCAGCCGCTCGAGCCAGACTCCGCCGCAGCTGGGGCAGGTCTCGAGCTGCACGCTGGCGTGCTGAGTGGTCCGCAGAAGCGCGGCGCAGCTGAGACAGCGGCGGCCCGGAGAGGGGACCGGGGGGGCCACCGGGCTCTGGGCGGTCAGGCCCAGGATCGCCCGGGCCTCAGCCACGCTCTGGGGTCGATCCTGCGGATAGAGCGCGCACAGCTTGACGACCGCCTGCCAGACCGGCTCGGTCAGGGTTGAGTTGTCAGCCGGCCGCGTCAGGGCGGGATTGGTCACCCGCATGGGCGCCTCGCTCAGGTGCTGGCCGCTGAGCAGATAGTACATCGTGGCGCCGAGGGAATAGAGATCGGTGCGCTGGTCGGTTCCGCCCCCGCCGTACTGCTCCAGGGGCGCGTAGCCCTCCGAGCCCATGCCCTTGACGATCGCCTTGGTGCGCGAGCCCGGAGTGAGCAGCTTGGCCAGCCCGAAGTCGAGCAAACGCAGCCGGTTGTCAGCCCCCAGCATCACGTTGGCCGGCTTGAGGTCGCGCACGATCACGGGAGGCTGACGGGTGTGCAGGTACTCCAGCACGTCCAGCAGCTGGGCGGTCCACTCCAGCACCTTGCGCTGGCTGAGCCGCCGTGGCGCCAGCTCCACGATCTCTTCCAGGGTACGGCCCTGGATGTACTCCATCACCAGATAGGGCATCTGCTGGTCCAGGAAGAGGTCCATGATGGCGGCCAGGTTGATGTGGTCGAGCTGGGCCAGGATGCGGGCCTCCTCCTGGAATTGCTCCACGAAGCCCCACTGCTCGGCCGGCTCGCGGCTGAGCTGCTGGAGCATCTTGACGGCCACCTGGCGGTCCAGCCCCAGGTGGGTGGCCAGGTAGACCTGACTCATCCCGCCTTCGCCCAGCAGCCGCTCGATGCGATAGCGGCGTTGCAGCAGCGTTCCAGGAGGGAGCATCAGGCCAACAGAGGGCGGTAGACCGCCTCGTCGTTGGGCGAGAAGACCACGAATCGCACCTCGTCCAGGGCCTCGGGGTGGTCGGCCACGAAGGCGCGCACGGCCTCGACGGCCTCGCGGGCGGCCAGGCTGATGGGGTAGCCGTAGACCCCGGTCGAAATGGAGGGGAAGGCCACCGTGCGGGCCCCGTTCTCGACCGCCAGAGCCAGCGAGTTGGTGTAGCAGGACCGCAGCAGCTCGGCCTCGCCCGCTCGGCCACCGTCATAGATGGGACCGGCCGTGTGCACCACGTGGCGCGCTTTCAGCTTGCCGGCGGTGGTGATGACCGCCCGCCCGGTGGGGCAGGGCGGGTGGCCTCGCTCGGCCCGGATCTGCTTGCAGGCCTCCATGATGGCAGGACCGCCAGCCCGGTGGATGGCCCCGTCCACCCCGCCTCCTCCGGCCAGGCCCGAGTTGGCGGCGTTGACGATGACGTCCACCTCTTCTTCCGTGATGTCACCGACCTTGAGGATGAGTCGCGTCATGCCGGCAGGCTTCGACGCAGCCCCCGGCTTTCCTCAGCGGCGGACGGTGTAATCGGCATCCACCACGACGTTGGGCCGACGCGGCCCGGCTGCGGGCCGGGTGAACAAAATGTCGGGACCCTGCGCATCCACTGTGGGTTGACGCAACAGCGAGCCCACCACGAACTGCAGCGGATGGGTGGCAGCGCGATAACGCACGGCCACGGCCGCCTCCTCGGCGGTGGCGCCGAACCAGACGAACACACCGATCAGGATGAGCATCGGGGTCACGAACAGGCCGGCCACTCCGAACACCCAGGCCATCATGCGCCCGATGCGAGCGGCCGTGCGGGTGGCCTGCAGGTAGTCGCCCTTCATGGCCAGGTAGGCTCGCAGCAGGCGTCCCCCGTCCATCGGGAAGGCGGGCAGCAGGTTGAAGCCGGCCAGAATCACGTTCATCCAGAAAAACTGCTGCAAAGCCCAGCCCGCCACGGGGCTGGCGGGAGCCACCAGCAGGGCCGCGGGATAAGCCAGGGCGGCCAGCACCACGTTGACGGCCGGTCCGGCGGCGGTGATCAGCAACTCGTGCACCGGTCGAGTGGGGATGCGAGCCAGACTGGCGATGCCCCCGATGGGGGTCAGCACGATGTCGCGGGTGGGGATGCCCAGTCGGCGAGCCGTGAGGGCGTGCCCCAACTCGTGCAGAACCACCACGCCGAACAGCGTGAGGACGAAGAGCACCTCCACGATCATGGTGGTCGTGCCGCCGGAAATCAGGCCCGACAGGGCCAGGAAGGCGATCAACAAGAAAAACGTGCCGTGCATCTTCAGCTCGATGCCGGCGACCTTGCCAAGCGAATAGGATTTAAACATCGTGGTCAGTCTAACCGACTGGGAGCGAAAAAGGTATAGGTGCCGCGTTAGTTTTTTGTGTGCAGGAGTTCTGATCGGGAACGGGGCGCGTCAAGGAGAGGAACGCGCGGCCGCAGCTCGCGCACACAACGACCTTGACGCGCAGTCGATCGGGGCCGCCGTTACAAAGTCTTCCTGGGTTTGCGTCTGGAACCGAAGCGGGGAGCAGAGCGGTCAGCTAACGAACTGCTCACGCGGGCACACCCCTGCCGGACTTACCGTTCTGTCTGCGTTACCGCTCCCACCGCACGGTATACCGGCTGCTCAGACCGGTAACGCCGGTAGCCCGGTAAAGCCGGTGGGCCGGTCACGCCGGTAGACCGCTCACGCCCGCGAACCCCTGCCGGATTTTTACCGTTCTGTCTGCGTTACCGCTCCCACCGCACGGTATACCGGCTGCTCAGACCGGTAACGCCGGTAGCCCGGTAAAGTCGGTGGGCGGGGTGCCCGGGCTCACCACATTCGGTGAAGCAGGCTGGAGGGGCGTTGGAGGCGGGTCCACCGATGTCATCTACTCCCTCGGGCCCCTTCATAGCCCCTCATTCCCAGCGCTGCCAGCCGGAGAAGGGGAGTCGTCCGAGCAGAAAGCGCAAGGCCTGCCGCTGGTCAGCAGCGGCAGGTCGTGACCGAGCCCAGCGTTACGCGAGGCAGCAATTTCTGTCAGGCGCGGGGGGGAGCCAGAGGGCTGACGTATTCCCAGTACCGGCTCCAGTCGCCCCGGTGGAGCGTCCACTCGGTGTCCAGGCGGGGGTGGGTGCCGGAGTCCACCGGCTCCATCCGGATGCTGGCCTGGTCAAAGGTGTAGAGCTCGTCCCCGCCGATGGCGCGGTGCCAGATGTGGGACATCTCCTGCTGGCGAAACTTCTCGAAGTCCACCACCTCGTCGCTCTGGACCTGGCCGTCCTTGGGACGCTCGGTCTTCTTCCACCACAGGTGCCCAGAGGTGACCTCCTTGTCCACCCAGACGCCGTAGTTGGCGTCGAGCTCCTGGGAGGAGACAGCCTGGTCGAGCCTGTCGACGGGTTGAAAATCTCCGGTGGCCGAGT
>CAZWUN010000404.1:0-4691 GCA_964637145.1 uncultured Burkholderiales bacterium | reverse complement strand
ACCGGGTTTACTGCCGTCAACAAGCTGAGCATCTCAGCGACCGGATAGTTGGGATGCTGGAAAACGCTTACGATACGATCACCTCAGAGGCCCATGACAAACATAGCTGCGATATTGGGCAAGATCGATTCGGCCTCAAGCGCTACTTGATCGGGAAGTCCCGCATCGCTTCTTGATACTCCGCCTCCACGTCGGTGAGGCTCATGGTTTGATAGAGGGCTAGGCTCTGTCGGCTCGCGTGACCGCTGAGAAGTTGGATCTTCGCGTCCAGAAGGCCTTTCTTCGTGAGGTGCGTCAGCAACTGGTGGCGGAAGAGGTGGGGATAGATTCGCTTCTCGATGCCGGCTTGGCGGGCGTACCGTTTCACAAGCTCACTGATCCAGCGGGTCGTAAAACGGTCCCCCAGGCGACTTTCAAAGAGATAGTCCGCCTTTCGTTTCCGCTGGGTGGCGACAAATTGCGCCAGCTCCCCTCGGAAGCTCTCGGGCACTGGGACGTAGCGGTCCTTCTTTCCCTTGCCCTGTTCGACGCGAATCATAAGCCCTTTCAAATCTACGTCGCGGAGCCTGATGCCGGCCAGCTCGGCGTTGCGAACCCCCGTATAAAACAGGAGCTTGATCATTACCATGTGTGCCGGCTCGGCGGCATTCCAAACAGCCTCATAGAAGCGGACCATCTCTTCATCGCCGAGCAACTCGGGAAGCTTGCGCTGGCGGGTAAGCTGCCCCTCGAAACCGAGCTCCTTGCGCACGTGCGCGAAGACCTTCTTGACGTAGTTGTAGTCCGGGCTCTCCTTGCACAAGAGCTTCGCGATGCGCGATCCCATCTTCTTGGGGGGGGTGCGCCCCTTCACGCTACCCCAACCAGCTCTGGCGCGTGCAAGTCAAGAAAGGACGGTTTGGCGAGATCCAGGTCGAACTCGCCGTAAGGATTGATGTGCGCCGTGAAGAGTGGCGTGAGTGCGCGGTAGTCTTCCGGCTCCATGCGGGCCAACAAACCATCGCGTTCCAGAACGCGCTCGAGCATCACAGTGTTGGACAAGACAATCGCGTTTTGAAGGAGGTGCAGGCAAAGCATCGATAGCTCCTGCAACTCAGGATCGTTGGTTTGAAACTCGGCCTTGCCTCCGAAACGGACGAAGTCTACCGTGCCGTTCCAGTTCTCCACGACGTTGAGGCCTTCTTGCACCTCCCTGCGTTGCGGCGGTTGGGTGAGGTGTCGACACAGGAAGATGGTCTTCTGCGCCTTGCCAATCTCTAGGCTGGCGCGGTAGGTGGGATGATTGCGGTTATAACTGTTCAGCCGCCGCAAGATGGAGTCCACCGGACCGGTTCCCTCCGCCACGGCCACCACATGACGGACAATCTCGTCATACTGCTCGTAGGCTAGGTCCCAGCGGATGGGCCGCTCCAGGACGCCTCGAAGGTGGGGTAATGCTCCCCCCATTCCCTTCTCGGGTAAATACAACCGCTCGTACTTGATGCGTTTCAGACGCGGGAGTAGATCGACGCCCAGCAGGCGACAGAATCCGAAAGCGACTTCGCTCTGGCCGTGCGAATCGACAAAGTTGCGCTCGACGCGCATTTCCGTGTCGTGGCGAACGAGTCCCTCAATCATCGCAGCCACCTCCGAGGAGCTGCACGTCTTTAATTTGGAGTAGATGCACAGCGCATTCGTGTCCACGTGCCAGTACACCATGATGCCACGGCGGTTGTAGTGCGGGTTCCACTCGGCCATCAAGTTCTGATCCCAGGCCCCCAGTTGCTTGCCGTCCGAGGCACAGGCCGTGCCGCGACCCCAGATCTTAGGGCTTCGAGCTTCCAGGATACAGTTCACCAGGGCCGCGATAGCCTCGCGCAGGGCATCGGCATGAAGATATCGGCTGCGGAAGTAGCGGAGATCCGCATAGCTGCAGGACGGCTTGGCCGCAGCATGGATCCGCTTCAATCCAACGTTCGTCCCCATGCTAAAGATCGTCAGGAGCAACCGCAGCCGGACTTCCTCAGGATCGAGAACTTGGCGCTGGCCCGAAGTATGAAAGAAGCGTGTGAAGCGGACGCGCCTGTCGGCCTCCAGGAGAATGTCGAGTAGGTCCAGCATGCCCCACACACGCTGGACACCGGCCTTGGCTTCTTGGATGATCGGTCGCTCCGGCTGCTTGTCCAGCTTGGGGACCTTGAAGAGGCCCCGCTCCCCGCCACCGGGATAAGTGATGGTGACATCCGGGTTGCGCCCGCCCAGGAAGCGGTTGAATGCTTCCAGGGCCAGGCCCATCTCCGCTTGCAGCGGCCTCAAGAAGTCATTTGGATCAAGAGAGAGGCCGCGCTTCTGATAGTGAGTTTCGCGGGCCTGCGCCCAGTCCTTCGGCATGTCTTCGTCGGGGTTGCGGAAACGATGAGCTCCCTCGATCCAGACTTCCTTGCACTTGATCGCCCGTTCCAGCTTCTGCAAGACGCATAGCTCGAAGTGGTGCTTGATGGCCCGCCGATCCGGCGTGTCATTCTCCCAAACGGTCGATGCCCAGTTCCCGGTGAGCAGCGCCAAAGGGATCGCTGTGCCTTTGGGATACAGAACGTGCTTGGTAGCAACGAAACGACGCACAATGTCGATACCCTCGAGTAAGGGTTGGAAAGCCGCACTGGCGGCACGAAAGTCGAGCGCGTCCAACACCGGTTTCAACATGCGCCGGTACGAGGCTGCGTACTTGCGGCGCATGACTTGGGCGCGGGATGCTTCGTAGTCCAACGCTTCGTGCTCGAACTCCTCCACCAGACGTTGGAAGACGCTTTCATGGACGCGCGCGAAGAGCACGTCGCGAACAGTCCCCTCCGGCTCGCCCACCACGGCCTTGGCGACCTGATACAGGATGCGGTTCTTGCCAAAAACGCGAGGGACATCGTCAAGCACAATCTTCTCAATGGCTGAATCGGTCTTCTTGTCGATCTTCCGGATCAGCTCGAGGAAGGTCTGGACCACGCCATCCGTGACCTCCTGGCCGCGATGGTGCAACAGAGCTGCCAAAATCGTGTAGCGGACGGCTGGACCGTGTCGCAGCATTTGGTGGGCGTCCTCGGCCCGGCCACGGTTGCGAAGGTAGTCCACCAGGCGCGGGTTCACCCCGGCAAAGTGCTTGTCACCGCGAATCCCGAAGTTCCGGATGACCTGCAGCTTCTCGACCTCATCGAGCAATGTCTTAAGGCCGACGCTGCCGGCGCCTCGCTTCAGGCAATCATAGCCGCCATCACTGGTCAGCAGCAGGTCCATCCGCTCTCGCAGGCCGGTATCGATCCTCGTGAAAATGGTTTGGAACAAGCCCATGAAGAACTGGCGGCGCGCCGAGTTTGTCATTCGTCGCAGCTCCCCTTCTGTGGGAAGCTCAAGTCCACGGCTCAGGCACCAATCGACCGAGGCCTTAAGCATGCGCTTGCGGGTAAAGAACTCGTTACCGTGGGAGACGAGCCATTCGACGAGATCGGCATGGTCTTTATTATTGAAGGCGCGGTTGAGCACATGGCGACGAATAAGGGATAGGTGGTATTTCCAGACGCGCCCCTTCCATCGGTAACCCGTGAAGGTCTCTGGGCCGACTCTCAACTGCTGTGCCACGAATGCCACCAGCGTGCCAGGAATGTCGGCTTTGCAGCGCGGTGGGTAGCCAAGAAAGCCATAGGACTTGAGCAAGACTGCGAAGCCGACTCGGTTCTGCTCCTTCTTCAGCGCGGCGACCAAAGCATGCTCCGCGCTCGTGAGCGTGAAGTGCTCATCGAGGAATTCCTGAGACGGATGGGGACGCAGATGCGGATACGGCATGGTCTTGTTCCGATAATAGGGAGAACCGGAACTAAGACAGCGTTTTACCCCTCCATCTAGATGTCCTACCGAACAAAACGGTCGAATTTCTGGACTCAACTTCTGGTTCCGAACAAAAAATGGAAGTAGTTCGACAGGAGTTTCTCGCCGAGCCCTGACATTGTCGCCAACACGTGGCATGCCGACCAAAGCAAAATATTACCTCTACGTCGACGAAACCGGACAGCTCCAGGGGAGATTTGTGGTCGCGGTGGCGCTTTTCGACGGGGCCGACGAGGAGGCCATAGGCGAAATGCTTCAGTCTGCGGAGACGAGTTCGCGCAAGTTGGCTCGCAAGTGGGTACGGACGCCTGTCCCCTCGAAGTTGGACTACCTGACCGAGGTCGCGTCCGTCTGCCGCAAGACCAGCCTCCAGGCCTTCTACGTGCTGTTCGATGACGCCAGCGACTACGCCCTCAAGCTCACGGCGGCTATAGCGGCAACGATCTTAGCCTTCCCAGCGGAACCCGAGTCCAAGTTCACGATCGTTGTGGATGGACTCAACGCTGCTGAGCGCGAGCGAGTCAGCCGCTTCCTTCGTCGCCATACCCTTCCGTTCCGGCGCGACGTGCGTGGCGGACGCGACGACAACAACCCGTTTCTCCGACTTGCGGATGCCATCGCTGGATTCATCCGCCACAAGGATCTCGACGAGCCCTACACGGGCCTGCTCTTGGAGCAGCTCGGCCCTCATCTCACCCAGCTGCGTGCTTGACTTGGCCATCGGGGTTTGATAACGTTCCCGTAGAGGCTTTGTTCTCTCCCCGAAACCCGTCCTGGATGGGCAGTGTCGCTCCGGCGACCTAGGGGCTGCCGCCCTCGTTGGCGTGACGACCGGGTCA
>CAZWUN010000403.1:0-4700 GCA_964637145.1 uncultured Burkholderiales bacterium | reverse complement strand
TGGTGGAGGGCTCGCTGGCCCTGTTCCAGGACACGGCCGAGGAGAAGAACATCCGGCTGGTCAACCAGGTGAGCGGCGACCTGCCGCTCATCGAGGTGGATCAAGAGCAGATGCGCCGGGTGCTCGACAACCTGATCGACAACGCCTTGAAGTTCACCGGCCTGGTCGGCGAGGGCACGGTTACGGTCACGGCTACGGCCGAGAACGGCGAGGTGGTGGTCAGCGTGACCGACTCGGGCATCGGCATCGAGTCGGCCGAGCATCCCCGCATCTTTGATGCCTTCTACCGGGTCGAGCACGGCCCCGCCTCCGAGCTGGGCGGGACCGGATTGGGCCTGTCGGTGGCTCGCACGGTGGTGGAGGCCCACGGCGGGCGCATCGGAGTGGAGAGCGAGCCCGGTCAGGGGGCCAGCTTCTGGTTCCGTCTCAAGGCCCTGGGCTGATTCCAGCAGCGGTCGACCGATTTACAGCTTGCGAACCGACTTGATGGCCACCGTGTCGGGCTGGAAGTTGTCGGTCAGGGCCTTGAGGGTGACCTGGCTGATGGGGTCGGATTCTACCCAGCCGAACACCGTGTACTCCCCATCCAGGTGGGACGCCGGGCCGAGCAGGATCGAGAAGGACGACACGGCCGAGGTGGGGTCCTCGTAGCGGGCCATGCTCAGGAAGTTGGTCTTGTGCAGCGCTTCGGGTCGGGCCTCCAGCGGCAGGCGGCGTAAGAGGCCCTGCTGCTCGACGGTGAGAGCCGAGCCTTCCAGCTTCTGCTCGGCGTTGGCCGTCTGCAGCACGAATCCGCGCTCATAGCGAGTGAAAGGCGTCTCGTCGTAGACCCCTGAGGTCAGCAGGCGATAGATCTGGGTGGCGTGCACGGGCGCGAGTTTGGGGTCGAGCACCAGGCGCAGCCTGCCCTCGGAGGTTTCCAGCTCGAGGCGCCTGGGGGACTTGAGCAGCGGGCCATCGCTGGCCACGTCGAACAGGGGCAGCTCGTTGACCGGCTGCGACAGCTGGCTCACCGGCACGCTGCAATTCACATCTTCGTTCTGGTTCTCCAGCACCCAGGCGGGCCGGGCGAACTTCGTGTCGTCGAAGAAGACTCCCAGGGCCACCATGCTGTCCTGAGGCGAGGTGGTGGTGTTGTTGTAAACGCTCTGCAGCTCGAAGTGCTCGTCTCTGGGCAGTTTCAGGCCCTGGGGAAAGGTCACGAGCTCGATGTTCTCCAGCTCGAGTCCCCCTTTGGTGCGGGTTTGAGCCTTGACGGTGAAGAGCGGCTCGCGAGTGCCGCACCGGATCAGCGAGACTGACTCCATGAGGGGGTGCACGTGGCTCCAGACCAGGCGGACAATGCGCTCCTGATGGGAGCGCATTTCGGGCAGGGCCGACTGGTAGGTGTGGCGGCCGGGCGGCACCACCCAGTGACCGGTGCGGCGCTGACCGCACCAGCTGTCAAAGAGCGTGCCCGGCACCGAATTGGGGGCCGCCAGCCCCACCGAGGTGGGCAGGCAGCCGGGCATCTCCTTCTTCTCGCGGGCCGCGGCCTCGGGCGAATTCTTGTCCACGATCACGGACAGATAAGGGGTGATCCAGGCCAGCGGCTGGACAGGCTCGAGCAGGTCTTTGTCCTCGATCAGCTCCATGCGCAAGCGGTGTTTCAGCAGGCGATGCTCGTCGGTGGTCCGGTTGGCGGCCTGAAAGGTGAAGGTCCACTGCTCGTCGGAGGCTACCGGCAGCGCGAACCCTTTGGGGAAGGCGACCGAGGTCTGCCCCTGGGTCAGGGTCAGCAAGCGTTCGTTGTCGCAGGGCACGCTTTCGGGGAAGATACGGTCGCGGTACTCGCCGTTCACGTCCAGGTTCATGTGGCAGATGAACTCGGCCGAAGGCATCGGTTGGCCCTTCTCGTCCAGCACGTCCAGGCTGAACGACTTGACCCAGTAGAGCTTTCGTCGGCGGCAGGCGACCTTGGAGGGGTCGGGGACGGGCTCCTTGATGGCTCCCTGCATGCTCGGCTGGAAGCCGCCCTCCACGTACTTGACCCGGCGGGGCCCGAGCAGGGTCTCCTTGCGCTCCACCAGGTCGGAGATGCGCACCGTCTCCATGACGTAGGGCCCTTCCATGGAGCGGTAACGGCGGTGCAGGTCGAACGGGCCCACGACCAGGCTGACCTCGAAGGCTCCGGGAGCCGGTGCGGACGCGATCGGCGGCGGGGCTTGAGTGCAGGCCAGCAGCAAGAGCACGCACAGGGCCCAGAGTGGACGGGGCATGAGAGGAGATTCCCTCTTCGGGCGCGGACTCCCTGTTGGCCGGTAGTTCAGATCAAGTAGACCAGCCGCAGCCAGTCCAGGGCCGACTGCGAGGCCCTGGCCGCCACCAGCTCGCGATTGCCGAGCAGGCTCAACGTTCTGGTTTCCACGCCGTTGGGCCCGGCCAGGCCCAGAAAGACCTCCTGACCGTCGGCCGTGGAGCTCACGGCCAGCTCGGAACCAAAGCGAGAACGAGCCTCCTCGGCCATGGCGCCGGCCTGCTCCAGGCTGGCCGGGCGCGGGGCCACCAGGCCGCCGGCAAAGACCTCGGGGCCTTCCTCCAGCGCCATCATCCGGTCGGCGATGCGAGCTCCGCCCCCGCTCTCGAAGCTGGCCAGGCGAAGGCCGCGGGCCTTGAGCTCGCGCGCCAGCACCTGCGGCAGGCTCTCGCCCAGCGTTGAATAGACGCGCTTGCCCAGCTTCTCGGCCATGGGCTCGGCCAGTCCGGCCAGCAGGGCCTCGGCCTGCTCGCGGCTGGAGGCCCGGGCGGTGAGGTGGATCTCGATGTCATACTCGGTGAACAGGATGGTGGTGCTGGGGTTCTCAAGATGGCGGTAGAGGGGGGCGATGCGCTCGTCCAGGGCCGACTCGCCCAGACCGTTGACCTTCAACACCCGCCGCACAAGCACTTCGCCCGAGCCGCCCAGCAGGGGCCGCACATGCTCGCTGAACATCGGCTTGAGCTCGCGGGGCGGACCCGGCAGCACCACCAGTCGCTTGCCGCCCAGCTCCAGGATGAAGCCCGGGGCGGTGCCGCTGGGGTTGGGCAAGATTTTTGCCCCGCGCGGAAGCCGGGCCTGGCGCTCGTTGTTGGCGGGCATCTCGTAGCCGCGGGCGGCAAAGCGGGCTCGCAGCTCATCCAGGACCTCCGGCCAGAGCTCCAGCTCCACTCCGGCCACGGCCGCCACCGCGTCGCGGGTGAGGTCGTCCAGGGTCGGCCCCAGCCCGCCCGTGGTCAGCACCAGCTCGCAGCGGTCCAGGGCGCTACGCAGCATGCCGGTCAAAAGCTCGAGCTGATCCCCGGCCACCGACTTGGCCTGCACCTCGAGCCCCAGCTCGTTGAGCTGCTCGGTCAACCAGAGCGAGTTGGTGTCGGTGCGGAAGGGGGTGAGCAGCTCGCTGCCCACGGCTACGATTTCGGCTCGTCGCATGGCGAGGAAGTTTAGAGGAACCCCCGCCGGCGTGTCAAACTCTCGGAAAGATTTTCAATTTTCGGGGGATCCCATGCACCGACTTCGAGCCCTTTTCGTCCTTTTCGCGCTGATCGCCGCCGCCTGGGCCGCGGGAGACAAGGAGCCCAGCCTCGAGGTGCTGCGCTTCGAATGGTCCGGCGAGCAGGCTCGCCTGACGGTCAAGAACACGGGCGCGGCTCCCGCCGCCGGGGCCCGCGTGCGCATCACCTCGGGCAGCCAGCTGCTGGGGGTGTTGGAGAGTCGCACCACGCTGACTCCCGGCGCGGAGGGCCACCTGGAGGGGGCCCTCAACGCGGCTGCTCCGGGCTCGGGCAACGTGACCTTGCGGACCACCAGCAACCTGGCCACGGGCCGGATCTACTCGTTTCAGAGCGGCGAGATGAGCGGCCAGCTGTCGATCGAGGAGATGCTGCGCGGTCGGCTGGGGATCGAGGCGCTGGAAGTGCCCACCAAAGAGGTCTACGCTGGCGAGAAGGTGGAGGTGATGGTGCGGGTGGCCAACCTGGGCGAAGGCGCCGTGGGCGGGACCACCGTGGTGCTGCTGGAGGAGGGCAAGGAGGTGGCCCGGCAGCGGTTGCTGCGCCGACTGGGCTCGGGCTCCAAAGAGAACGTGGCCTTCGACTGGATTCCGAAGCAGGCCGGCACCCTGGCCCTGAGCGCCGCTCTCGACCCGGCCTCCAGCGAGCCCGCTCCCAACGTGGCGGTCAAGGTCGAGCCGGCCCGCCAGGCCGAGCTGGCCATCGAGAGCGTCAGCTTCGACGCTCCCCCGCGCGAGAACGCCGCCTGCCTGGTGACCGTGCGGGTGGTCAACCGGGGCAACGCGGCCACCTTCGCCATTCCGGTCGAGTTGAAGGTGGGCAGCACGGTGGTGGCCCGCAAGACCGAGCGCGGACGCTTCGAGGCGGGATCGATCATCGACGTGCCGGTGCGCTGGGTTCCCAAAGGCGGGGGCAGCCTGAACCTGGTGGCCGCGCTGGCCGGAGCAAGCCAGGGCACCACGGTCAAGGTGGATGTGCTGGGTAAGCCGGGCGTGAACCTGAAGGTGGTGCGGGTGGAGGTGCCCGGCAAGGTGCTGGCCGGCCGGCCCACCCAGTTCGTGGCCTGCGTGGTCAACACGGGCGAGATTCCGGCCTTCTCCTGCACCGTCACCCTCAAGGAGGGCGGCATGCCGGTGGCCAGCGCCCGGGCCGAGGAGTCGCTCGAGCCGCGC
>CAZWUN010000402.1:0-4726 GCA_964637145.1 uncultured Burkholderiales bacterium | reverse complement strand
CTCCCATTCTTCCCCCAAATGCGCAAGCTTTTCAACAGGATAATGAAATCTCCTCCCATTTTTTGGTCCAAAAGCGAACACCAGTGTGCCTTCCGTCAGGGCATCTTGCCGAGGAAAGAGTGGTCCTCAGCGTAGGAAACGACGTGAATGCCGTTCATATGGAGTACGTCCAGAAGTTTCTGGAATGCGTCGTCGTCCCCGTTGAACAAGAAACGCACCAGGTGGTGGGTCTGGGTGGAGACCGCCAGGTGAAAGACCCCCGGGTAGGTCTCCAGGTGGCGCACGGCCTCGGCCAGCCCTTGCAGAAACTGCACCTGCATCATCCGGTAGTTTGTAATCTGCTGCATCAGCGACCGAATTTCCCCGCAAGCCAGGGGGCGGTTGGTAACCAGAATGCACAGATGCGAGCAAAGGGTGGCCAATTCGGAGAGTTGAGGAGAGCTGAGGGCCAACACCTTTCCCTGAGCCCGAATTTCCGAGAGTACCCCCACCATTTCGCGCACCTCGTTGCGCTCCAGTCGGCTCAGGCAATCGTCCACCACCACCAGGGCCGGATTGTGTAATACCGCCCTCGCCAGGCTCAAACGACGCCGCAAGGCGTAACTCAAATCGCGCACTGGCTTGTGAGCCGCAGCCTGCAATCGACAAAGTCGCAGAGACTCTTGAATCAGATAGGGTCGATAGTGGGTATCCAGCTTGAAACTCTCGGCGAAGAACTCCAGATACTCGATGCAACTGAACTCTTCGTAGACCCCAGGCGAGGCACCCACGAAGCCTATCCGGTGACGAGTCTGTTTGCCAACCGGACGTCCCCTGAGCAAGATCGTCCCGGCTTCGGGCCGAGTAAGTCCGGCCAGAGCGAGCATCAACTCGGACTTCCCCGAGTCATTCGGACCGATGATTCCGATGACTTCACCCGGAAAGAGCCGAAACGAAATGCTGGTACCGCGTTGAAAGGTGGCTCGAGTGAGATTGCTTACTTCCAGCACGGGCTGGCCCAAGGCGGAACTCACTGGCGAATGCTGATGGTATCGGCCTCGCCCAGATTCAGTTCGCTGCGCAGAAGACGACGGAGTTTGTCCTTCTCCTCAGCATTCAAAGGACGATCTGGGCGGACGGTAACGGTGACCGAACCGTCCGGACGCTCCTCCACCAGTACCGAAGCATTGGCCGAAACCTGCCGGGCGACCGAGCGCGCTTTGGGGCCCAGGGTGGCCTGACGACTCAGAGCTACCTGCTCGCTGGCCAGGCCGTCCACGCTCCGACTCATGCTTTGCTTCCGGGCAACGTCCGCCGGCGTCTTCTGAATCGACTGAGTGGGAGCGGTGGAGGCTACCGAGTAGCCAGCAGCTTTATCATCCGGAAGTGAGCGCACCGGAACCGTTGCGGGGGCAGGCGGCTTGACCACACCGGTAACTCGTCTCGAGGCCGGAACACTGTTGGTGCGGGTAGCAACGGGAGCGCTGGCGGTAGAAGCAGCCGGCACCGATACCCGTCCTCCGGTAGCCGGAGCACCGGCTGCGGGTGGCAGAGCGGCCGTTTTGGCGCCCTCAGATTGAGTGGCGACCTGGCTCTCTTCGCGAAGATCGGTCACGGCATTGGGAACCGGCCCCGTGACGGGGCCAGCGGCAACCACGACCGGTTCGGCGGTGGCCGCGCCCTGGCTCTTGCCCTCATCCTTGGCCAGAGTCCCGTTTGCACTGGCAGCTTCCTGCCCACTCATGGCCACCATCGGGGAGGAAGTGGGGGTGGGCGCAGGCTCACCCGCCGGCTCGGCTGCTGGCTTCACGGCCACGGCAACTGGCCTCTGGGCCTGATTCTGGGTGGCTGGCTTCACTGCGACAAGATTCTGATCTGGTTTCACGGCAGTGGGCTTAGCGGTCGCAGCAACGGTGGGAGCCGGACGCGGAGCGGCCGCGGTCGAAGCGGTGCGAACAGGTTGAGCAGACTTCTGGTCCGGCCGGGTCGAAGTCGACTCCCTGGCAACACCCCTCTCACCCGGCTTGCCACCAGGCACCGCGAGCTTTTCGTCGCGCGCGGGGGGAGAGCTATCCGGCTTGGCCTTCTCTGCACGAGGGGGCGAAGCCTTCGGCCGCGCATTCTCATCCTTCTCCTTCTTCTGGGACTGCGCCACGGTCGACTCGAGGCTGGGCGGGGCAGCCTGATCAGCCTCACGGTCGAGCATGGCGACCTCGCTGGAGGAAGCGGTGGGATTCTTAGCCAGTTCCGGGCTATCGGTTCCCCGCGTCAGCGAGTAACTGAAGGTGAGCGCAACGATGCAAAGAGAGGCCATCACCAGGCTCTTGGGGTTGATCCAGGCCATGAGTCGATCGGCCAGGCCCAAGGTTCGCTCGGAGACCGGGCGCTCAGTCTGGCTCTGGGTAGGATACAGTCGCTCAATCTCAAGCCGAAGGGCACGGGGGAGGGGCTGATGGGTCTGAACTGCCTCCACGATGGCCTCGGCCGCAAGCTCACGCAGCATACCAAGTTCTTCGCGACACTCCTGGCACTCAGCGAGATGTACGCGCACCTGACGAGCCTGCTCATCGGTCAGGCCGGAGGAAGGCAGAAAACCCGCCTCCCGGGCCCGCTCGTCCTCAAAGTGCATAGCCAGCCATTCGCTGGATGTGTGCTCGCGGGACTCCTTCCAGACTCCCGTCCGAACGGCCGCCTTCAGTGTCAAAATCGACTCTTTCACCTGGCGAGCATCGTCCTGGCAGGGAACGCAGCGTCGAAGGTGACTCGCGACCTCAGTGCGGTCGGGCTCACCAAGGGCACCCTCCACGTAGGGTACCAGTTTTTCGGCTATGTCGGGGCGATCACAAATCACGGCGGTCACCTGAGCAAGTTGATTGTGAGTTCTGTCGCAATGGCCAAGGAAAAAATTCCCCGCCCTGCAAGATCTCATCCTCTCCCAAGACAAACGGCTCCATCCCGGCTTTCAAGAACCCGTAAACTCAAACCCGTTCCTTCTCTTCCAGCAAATTCTTTAGTTTTCCAAGGCAACGCTTAAGACGCGAGCAAACAGTTCCCAGTGGCAGATCGAGCGATGCGCAGATCTCAGTATAGGACAATTGGCGATAGTAGCGCAGACGAAGAATCTCGCGACACTCACCGCCTAACGCTGCCAGCGCCCGACCCACGTGGCCGGCAGACTCCTTGGAAATCAGGGCCTCTTCCGGACCCATACCCTCCTCGATGGCCAGCGCCGTGGGAGTATCCTCGTCGCTATGACGCTCCTCGAGAGCGTATCCGAGTTCCTCCTTCCCACGCTTCAGGGCCGTTTTGCGACGGAGATGGGAGATGCAACGGTTACGCGCCAGTCGGGTCAGATAGGTCGAAAGAGTGGCCTCACCACGAAATCGAGGCAGGGACCGGATCAGCTCCAAAAAGACTTCCTGGACGCCGTCCTCCACCTCGATGGCTGAAAAACCCCAGCGCTTCCAACCGATGATCTGGCGCACCCGACCCTGATAGGTTCGGTAAAGCTCCTCCCAGGCCGACTGCTCGCCTGCCAGGCATCTCTCCACGAGTTGAACTTCGGAATCGCTCAAGGAGCCTCGCCCTCGTGAGGTTCGTACCGCGCCGGGCGCGGCCTGGTCAACCTCACTGCCACTTGCTCGGCGCGCATTTCGCTGCGGCCAGCGCCTTGGCAAGTTTGCCGCAGGGTCAACCCGGGCAGTAGTTTACTCCCGTGCGCGACCGAATCCTCTTGAGCCGGTGAGCCGGAGACTCAAAGGAGAAAGAAGCAGCAACGAGAACATAGAGCCGACTTTGCGGTAAACTGCGCCATTTGGGCGTTTAAAAGGGAGGTACGACATGGTCGGTGAGACCATCACGCTAGAGTACAAAATGCTTGAGGGAGAGACGCTCCGTTATAAGACGGAGGTTATCTCCGAGCAGACGATCAAAGAAGACGGCAAGCCTCCCGAATCAGGCCGCTCGGTGCTTGAGATGACCATGATTCAGGCCGTTAAAGGTGTCTCGCCGGACGGCCTCATGACCGTGGACGTCACTATTCAAGAAGGCACCATCAGCAAAGACAATCAAACCGCCCCGTTGCCCTCTGTGGGTCAGACGATCCAGATCGTCATGAAGAAGAATGGCGACATCGTGCGCACCAGCGTCGAGTTCCCCTTCTCACAGCCTGCCTTCCCCGAAAACCAGCTAAAAGTCAACGACAACTGGACGGGCGAGAGCAAGATGGAGATTCCGCTCTACGACAACGAGGGCAACCCCGCCGGGAAGAAGGACGTGACACTCCATTACACCTATACGCTGGGCGGCTTTGAGCACGTCAGCGGATATGACACGGCCGTCATCAAAGTCTCCTGCCCATCCACGACCATCCAGTTGCAGGAGGGCGTGGAGCAGAAGATCAACGCCACTGGCACCACCAACTTTGGCTACCGCCAGGGGCGCCTGGTAGCCTCGAAGGTTGAGACCAGCACCGAGATCACAGCTCCCGGCACCACCGTTTCCACCCGAATTCGGGTCAACGTGGTCCTGCTTGAGGCAAGCGGTGGCAGCGGCGGCGGGTTCTCCGGGCCCGAGGAGCAGTTCATCATCCGCTGATCTGAGCCGGGCCTATCGTCAACAAGTGGCCGTCGTGACCGACGGCCACTTGTTTTTATCCCCTTCCTGGTGGGAGACACGGCTTGCGGCACCTCCTGCCTGGGAGAAGGAGGTGGCCTACCAGATGCATCGTCAGTTTGAGCGTTCGGAA